>JAISQE010000046.1 GCA_031274425.1 Synergistaceae bacterium
CTTGCGGGCCAACACGAAGGCCATGCAGAGCATGAAAAAGAAAAAGCTATAGCGCGTCAACAGAATGTCCTCGTGAAAAAAGGCCGAGTTCAGTATGTCGAAAAGGCTTGTGCAGACAACGATTATCGTCAGAGCAAGAGTGTTGCCGGATTCACTGTCGAACAGACTCCTGAGAAACAAGCGCGCGAGGCGGAACGCGCCGGCATCCCCGCGTTCCGCCTCGCGGCGCTCCAGGACGTGTCTGACGAAAGTATAGGCAACGTCGTGGCTGACGATGTAAAGCACGTACGCGACCGCGCAAACCCACCAAATCATCAACAGGTTGCCGGCGAACCAAATCGTAGCGATGGATTGCAGGACGATCAGGACGAAGCAAAGCGCGCCGTAGGCGATAGTTGGCCGCTTGAGTCTCCCAAAGCTGAGGGTTTCCAAAAACGCGGCCAAAGCGAACACGAGGAGACAGAGCGCGGCGAACTCGATCCTCCGCGTGGTCTCCGTGTTTTCAAATATGTTGTAGATGACTGGGCTGTGCGCGAAGAAATAGACCGCGAGCAGGTTGGAGAAAATGCCGTACAGAAGGTTATAGCTGTCCGTCTTGCGCAGGAAGTAAAGCAATATGTGGTAGAACCCCAGGAAAATATACGCCGTGCAGAGGGCGACAGTCAGAAAACTCTCTCCAGAACTGGATATTTTCGTGTAATCGCCGATATAATAAGGCCCGGTGTAGAACAATCCCGTGTCGGCGCCGCTCTGAGCGCCGATGATATAAATGACGAGAAAGTTTTCCCCTTCGTTGAGAAATTTTTTGTCGAAGGGGATGCTGACGCCGCGCTGGCTCCGAAATGAGGTGATCTCGCCCCGAGAGTTCACATACCGCCGTTTGGCTATCGCGTCCCCGTTGATGTAGATCTCCCAGTTCTCGCCGATTCCGGCCAGGTACATGCCTGGGGTGATCGGGTTATCGCTGTAGAGGGCGTCGATTTTTTCCCTGTCCAACTCGAATGGGATAAAGATTGTATAGTCCTCGATCCTGCGCATTCTTGGCGACAGGAACTCGAAAGCCGCCCCCCGCGCTCCAGGCAGCCTGGACATCAGGATGCTCTCGCCGTGATTCGGAGGCAGGAGCCAATCCCAATCCGTGAGTTCCGGGTTTTTGAGGGAGGCATAGGCCGGCTCGAAACCGCGTTTGACGTAAGCCGAGGACGTCATCAAATCGGTGTGGAGAAGATCCCTTCTTCGGGCGCTCATGCCGCTCAAGCCGTAGAAGAACGCGACGGCGATAAAGATTACGCCGACAAGCGCAACCCTGGCGAGCACGTTTTTATTGCCGATAGGAGGATTCATCTTCATAAAATGGGGCTTTTTCGGCTCGCGCGGGCGGCGGGCGTCCCCGTTCGGCTCGCTCGACTCTCAATACTCGCGCGCGTCGACGCTCTGTCGCGTTATGGTCGCCGCGTCAAAAGCCTCTTCATCGACATAGGCAAGTTTGCTGGGCGTTTCGCCTTTTTCCAACTGACGGATGAGCGACTCCACGCGGGGTCCATGCAAGGGATTGCACTCCACATTGTAGTTGATCTTGCCCGCGAGCGTGGCCTCCAGCCCGCCGCGTGTCGCGTCGAAAGAAATGATCGCGATGTCGGCGCTCGCCCCGTAGGGCCATCCCGCTTCGTCCATTGCCTCCATCGCGCCGAAGGCCATGTTGTCGTTCTCGCAGTACAGCACGTCGATCTTGTCGTATTGCTTCAAAATACGCGCCATGACTTCTTTGCCCTTCACCTGTGTGAAGTCTCCCGAGTCGCGTACCGCCACTTTCCAGTTGACGTTTCTGTCAACCCCCGCCTGAAGCCCTTCGGTGCGGCCGATCTGTGCCGACGAGCCGAGGTTCCCCTGCAAGTGCGCGATCACCACTTCGTCGGCAGAAGCGAAGTTTTTTTCCATCCACGCCACGGCGATATCGCCTTCCTTGCGGAAATCGGAGCCGACCCAGCAGGTGTAGAGCCCCTGATCCGACACCTTGATCATCCTGTCGACAACTATGAACGGGATACCCGCGTCTTTTGCCTCTTTAAGGGCCTCATCCCAGCCCTCCTCGGTGACCGGCGCCAGAACGATGTAATCCACCTTCTGGGAGACAAAATCGCGGATCGCGTCGATTTGGTTGGCCTGCTTTTGCTGCGCGTCTTTCAAAATCAGCCTGTAGCCGTTTGCCTCCGTGAAGGTCTCTCTCATGGATTTGGTGTTTGCCATACGCCAATCGGACTCAGCGCCGACTTGCGAAAAGCCGATGACGATCAGGTCGTCTGTTTTTTCGGCTTCCCCGGGCGGGGAAGAGTCTACCCCTCCCCTGTTTCTCTCAGTGTACAACGCGAACACGAGCGCAAACACAAGAACCAGCGCGCAGACAGAAATTGCAAAGCCTTTTTTCATTCTCCTCAGCCCCTCGATAATAAAATCGGCGTTTCCTGAAACTGTGCGAAGCCCTGATGTTTATCATGAGAAAGTCAAAAACCTCTGGAGAAAAAGCCAACAGCTTTTTCTCCACTCGCCGGAAGCCGCGCGAATCAAGAAAAAATCATTGAGAACGCGATTTCGGGGAATTTCAGTAAAAGATTCTGAAAAACTACAAGTCGAATCTATTATACAACTTCTTTCAGAAGGGGCCGAAGCGTTGTCCCCAATGTGGCAGACTATAAATTTAGCCTTGACTTGGGGAAACTTGTCAAAACTCTTGCGGAGAGTGTCGAGTAGGTAATGATATTACGTAAAAAGATCCTTTTTCACAAGGATTTCTCACGGGAAATCATTAGAAAAACAACACTCTCAAAAAATGAAGAAGGTTTCTAAAGGGAGGAAAACGCGCGCCCGTTCAAATCAAAGAGGCCGAGGAGGTGACGGAGGTAACGAAGGCAACGAGGAACTGGACGCGGGGGCGGAAAGAATGACGACTATAATGCCGGAGAAGATGAGGCTGCCGCTGAAAACGAATTGGCGCGTGAGCGCCTCGCCCAAAAGGAGCGAGCCGAAAATCGCGCCGTAAATGGCTTGCGTGCTGCCTATGACCGCCACGTTTGTGGGTGGGATGTAACGAAGGGCGTTGTTGGACGCCATGATCATGACGATGTTCATCATCACGGCGGAGTAGAAAATTCCTCCCCATCCTCTGCCCCCCTCGAGAAGGGGCAGAGGGTGAAGAAGGGCCGCCGGCAGCGACAGAAGCGCGATGACGCTGAACTCCACGAAAGAGAGAACGGCGGGGTCGTTTCTTTGGACCGCCCGTTTGAACACGACGAGCTGACAGGCGAAAAGACACGTCCCGGCGAATACCAGCAGTTCCGCTTTCCCGTCCGCGCGCCCCGTCATTTTCTGCAGGGATAGAAAGGCCACGCCGGAGAGGCAGAGAAGGCAGCCGACCACGGTCTTGAGGGTGGGTATCCTTCGGGTCTGCAGAGACTGGAGAATCGGGACGATCACCATGGAGGCGCTGTTGATGAACGCGGATCGCCCCGCGTCCGTGCGGGCGATGCCTTCAAGCTGAACCAGGGTCGCCACGCAAAAGAGAAACCCCACCACGAACCCGTCCTTCAGCGCGTGGGGGGCGCGCCAGGATTTTTTCGCGAGGAAGGGAAAGAGGATCGCCGCGCTCAGAAAAAAACGCCAAAAGGTGAACCACGCCGCGGAGAATACGGCAAGAGAGCCCTTCATGAACACGAAGCCCGCGCCTCCGAAAACGGCGCTCAAGAGAATGGAGCAATAAACCCAGACGAGTTTCTCCGAAAAGCCGCGCGGCAACGGTCAAACCTCACGCGCCCGCCTGAGGCAAAAGGGACAACAACCCCTCGACGCCGCAGACCGGCATCGCGAAAGTGACGGCGCTGGCGGGAGTTCCGACCCCGTTTTTTTCGACGATGGTCCGCATGATGTCCTGTTTTTTCTCGCTGGAGGCGAGGATCATGATGATCTCCTTCTCGGGCTGAATGGTCACTCCAAAAAATTTTTCCGTGCCGGCGGGGGCGGTTCCCCTGGCGTGGACGATGGTGCCGCCCGTGGCCCCCACCGAGCGCGCCGCGTCCATCACCTCCTGGCTGTACCCGCGATTGGCCACGGCAAGGATCAACACATGCTCGTATGGGTGCGTCACGTCGTTTCCTCCATTATCGTTATGGTTATGATTGTCGTTATGGTTGTCGTCGTATTCTTCCGCCCCGGCCAGGGGGAGGGTGAAGGCGATGCCATGCCCCGGCCGTTTCAGGTCCAGCGTCTCGTCGAGACGCGAAAGAATGCCCCCCGCCTCGCCGGCGGACATGGCGCTGAACAAAAGCGTTTTTTCGGTCTGCCCCAACCCCAGGTAGTTCAATATTTTGGAGTTGGCGGTCCCCTTGCCGAACGTCAGGAGGTTGAACGACGTGTCTCGGCCTTTAAGGACGCCCGTTACTTTGGGGCTATCTTTCCTGTCGCAGATGACGATCAACAGCGCTCCAGCGGGGAGCGAATCGATTTCATGCCGCATTCCGTTTTCCCCTTTCCGTGGACCTCAAGAATCGGACTCCCCGGCATCCGCCGCGGACATGAGAAGGGCCGCGCGTTCCGCCTTTCTGAGTTTCATGGAGTACAGCACGCCCAAAAGCTGCAACGTGATGGGCGGCATCATCGAAATCATTCCCACCACGCCGAACGCGCTCGTCATGATGTTCCCTCCCACCGCCTCGCAGACGCCGATCGTGAACGGCAGCACGAACGCCGCGCTCATCGCGCCCGCGGCCACGCCCCCCGAGTCGAACCCGATCCCGACGAAAAAGCTGGGAACGAAGAACGTCAGAGTCAGGGCGAGGGCATAGCCCGGTAGCACGATCCACCAGATCGAGAGTCCGGTCAATATGCGCGCCATAGCCAAAGACATCGCCAGCCCCACGCCCAGCGCCATGCTCAAAAGCAGCGTGCGCTTGGCGATCGCGCCGTTCGTGATCTCCTCCACTTGTTTCGTCAGGACGTGGACAGCCGGCTCCGCCACCACGACGCACGCCCCCACCACCAGGCATAGGGGCACCAAAACCCAATTGCTTTCTAGTTTTCCCATCGCCTCGCCCAGATACTTGCCGGCCGGCATGAAGCCCTTGTTGACGCCGGTCAGGAAAATGGTGAGCCCAAACAGGAGGTACAGAAGTCCGATGCCGATTCTGACCAGCTCCGTCTTGGAAAGTTTGAGATGCGTGAACTGAAAAATGGCGAAAATCCCCACGATCGGAACGACCACCATCGAGACCTCCCAAAAGGAATGAACGAAGCCGCCGCCGAAAAGCGTCAGCAACTCGAAGAGGCTGTTGACCGCGGCCGGGGTTTCCATCTCGTAGCCGGTGCTTTGAGGGTCGAAGAACAGCCCCGTGATCAGAACCGCTAGAATAGGCCCGATGGAACAAATGGAGCAAATGCCGAAGTTGTCCTCCTCCGAGCCCCTGCCGCCGCTGACGGACGCGAAACCGGCCCCCAGAGCCAGCAGAAACGGGACGGTGATGGGTCCCGTCGTGACGGCCGAGGCGTCGAAGGCGACGGCCAGGTAGTCGGCCGAAAAAAGGGCGATCGCGAACGTGAGGCCGTACAGGGCGATCAGCATCCGGGACAGGTTTTTGCGAAACAAAAGGCGCAGCACCGCCACGACCAAGAAAAGACCCACCCCCGCGGCCACGCCGCCGAGCAACGTGAAGTCCGGGATCGAGGGAACCTGTTTCGTCATGACCTGCAGGTCCGGCTCGGCCACCGTCACGATGAAACCGAACACGAAACAACCGAAGAGCAGCAACGCCAAATTTTTCGACTGCAACAGCACCGCGCCGATGTGCTCCCCCATAGGCATCATCGCGATGTCGGTTCCCAGGGAAAAAAGCGTCAGCCCGATGATGAGAATCGACAGACCGAAAATCATCAACACCAAAGTCCCGGCCGGCATAGGGGCGATGGTGAGGTCCATCAGCAAGATGATGACGCCTATCGGCAATACCGCCTGCAGCGACTCCTTCAATTTTTCCAGCAAAACGTTTTTCATGTACGACTTCCTTTCATCGCGCCGAGAAACGCTAAAAGTTTTATATTCAAGCCCAGGGGGGCAGAGCCCGTTCGCTCACTACGTTCGTCTCACTGGCCCCCCTGGAACCCCAAACATCAGGCTTGAATATGCCAGATCCGCTTTCATTTGACAAGTGTTCTTTTTTCGCTTTTTCTCTTCTTCCGCTTCTTTGCCTGCTTTTTCGCTGATATGTCATAACGATAACGAAGCTCCATAATGCCGATGGGCAACGCGAACGAGATTACAGGCTAAATCGTTGGGATTGCTGATTTTGAATGCGTTGTCTACAATAGGAACGCTCGACGCGCCGAGCTCTTTTCAAAACCATTATAGTGAATTGAAGTAAAAGGCCTAAAGTTAGAATAGCTAAAAACAGTTTTTTAAAGGGTTTAACTCATTTTGACCCGGACGTTCTTTTGTTAAAGCACTATATCTCCAATCATTAAAGATCATTAAAGGGGCGAAATGTCATGAGCAAAAAGACGATAAGGTTGGATGGACTCTCCTTGACCCTCGAGGATATCGTCAAGGTGGCGAGGAAAGGCTATAAAGTAGAACTGAGCGAGCCCGCGGGCAGGGCCGTGGCCGAGGCGGCCTCTCTCGTGGAGAGATGGGCCCTGTCCGATCAAGTGGTCTACGGCGTCACCACGGGGTTCGGGGACCTGGCCTCCGTGAAAATTTCCCCGAAGGACCGCCGCGTGCTCCAGGAAAATTTGCTGCGCAGCCACGCCTGCGGAGTGGGCGAACCCTATCCCGTGGACGTGACCCGCGCCATCATGCTTTTACGCATCAACACCCTCAGCCGCGGGCACTCCGGAATAAGCCTCGCCACCCTGACCAGCCTCATCGACCTCTTGAACGCGCGCGTCCACCCCCTGATCCCCAACCAGGGTTCCGTGGGGGCCTCGGGAGACCTCTGCCCCCTGTCGCATCTGGCTATCGCCCTGCTCGGGGACGGCGACGCGGAGTACAAGGGCAGGATCGTCCCCGTAAAGGCGGCTCTGGCCGACGCGAAGCTCAAGCCCATTTCCTTGGGGGCCAAAGAGGGGCTGGCGCTGAACAACGGCACGGCCGTCATGAACGCGGTGGGGGCGCTGGCGATTCTCGACGCGGAAAAACTCGCCAAGACGGCGGACGTCGTCGCCGCCCTGTCCATGGAGGCTCTGCACGGCGTTCCTTACGCCTACGACGCCCGCACCCACGCGCTTCGGGCCTACAAAGGCCAAGGAGACGTGGCCTCCAACATCCGCCGGCTGATCGAGGGCAGCGAGATCGTCCAGCGCTACGGAAAAGAGCGCGTGCAGGACGCCTACTCGCTGCGCTGCGTTCCCCAGGTCCACGGAGCGAGCCGCGACGCCCTCGCCTACGTTCGCTCCGTGCTGGAGGTCGAGATCAACTCCGTGACGGACAACCCCCTGATCTTTCCGAAAGACGAAGAGGCCCTGAGCGGCGGCAACTTTCACGGACAGCCCCTGGCTTTGGCCATGGATTTCTTCGGGATCGCGATGGCGGAGTTCGCCAGCATCTCCGAGCGCCGCCAGGCCCGCATGGTGGACGCTTCCCTGTCCGGCCTGCCTCCCTTCCTCATCGAGGACTGCGGGCTCAACAGCGGGTTCATGATCCCCCAGTACACCTCGGCCGCGCTGGTGTCCGAGAACAAGGTGCTCGCCCATCCGTCGTCCGTGGACTCGATCCCCACGTCGGCGAACCAGGAGGACCACGTTTCCATGGGCGGATACGCCGCCAGAAAGGCGGCCCGCATTTTGCGGAACGCCCACCAGGTCCTCGCCATCGAGATGCTGCTCGCCGCCCAGGCCCTCAATTTCAGCCTCTTGTCCCTCAAACCCGGCCGCGGGACCCTGGCGGCCCACGAGTGCGTCCGAGGCGCCGTCCCCTACATCAAAAAAGACGAGTACCTGCATCCCCTCATCCAGCGCGTCATCGAACTGGTCGAGCGCGGCAGCGTCGTCGACGCCGTGGAGGCCCAGATCGGAGAGCTGGCCTGACCGGTTCGCGAAAGGGTATAATAAAGGGAAATCAAACAAAACCGCGGGGCTCCGCCCCACACCCCGCAGGGGACTCGTCCCCTGACTCCGTTAATTTTCTTCGGAGGCGGAGCCCCCTTTTACTTGTGAGGTGGGTTATGACGATCAAATTTTTTCGAAACGCGCGCGTCTACACGCCCCGAACGGGCGAAACCCCCGCGTCGGGCACGGCGCAGGCCCATATCGACCAATGGCCGAAGGGATGTTTCCTCGTGATGAACGGGCGCGTCACCGCCGTCGGCACTGAGCGCGACGTGAGGGAGAGCCTTGCGGCCGAAGCGCTGAGAATGGACCGGGAGCCCAAAGAATACGACCTGGATGGCGCGGCCGTCATTCCGGGCTTTGTGGACCCCCACACCCACGCCTGTTTCGCCGCGAAGCGGGAGGAGGAGTTCTCCATGCGCCTCGCGGGCAAGTCGTATCTGGACATTCTGCGGGCGGGGGGCGGCATTCTCTCCTCCGTGAGGCACGTGCGCTCCGCCTCCGAGGACGAGCTGTTCCGGTTCTCCCGGCGTCTGCTCGAAACCACGCTCCACTACGGGACGACCACCATCGAGGTCAAAAGCGGCTACGGCCTGAATACGGATACGGAGCTGAAAATGCTGCGCGTCATCCGCCGCCTGGGGCTCGAGACGCCCCAGAGCGTCGTCCCCACCTTTATGGGAGCCCACGCCGTTCCAGAGGAGTATAGGTCCCACCCCGACGACTACACGGCGCTGCTCTTGAACGAAATGCTGCCCGCCGTGGCCTGGCAGCACATCGCCAGGTTTTGCGACGTCTTCTGCGAGGAGGGCGTGTTCTCGGTGGAGCAAAGCCGCGCGATACTGCACAAGGCCAGGGAGGTGGGCCTGAGGGTGAAAATGCACGCCGACGAGGTGCACGATCTGGGCGGAGCGGCGCTGGCCGGGGAGGTGCGCGCCGCCTCGGCCGAGCACCTTCTGGCGGCCTCCGACGCGGGCATCGACGCCCTGGCTCGGGGCGGCGTCGTGGCCGTTCTGCTGCCCGCGACGGCCTACAGCCTGAAAAAGCCCTTTGCCCGCGCCCGGACCATGATCGAAAAGGGGGCGCCCGTGGCCTTGGCCACGGACCTGAACCCCGGTTCCTGCTTCTGCGAGTCCATGCCCTTCGTCGTCAGCCTGGCCGTGATGGGCATGGACCTGACGCCGGAGGAGGCGTTGGTCGGCGCGACCCTGAACGCGGCCTGGGCCATTGGGATGGAACGGGAGGTCGGCAGCCTGGAGCCCGGAAAACTGGCGGATTTCATCGTGCTGGACGGAGAGTCGCCCGCCGTCCTGGCCTACGCCTCCGGCTCCCGCCCGATTCGCTCCGTCTGGAAAAGAGGAGAAAAGGTGGCCTGAAAAAAGTGGTCTGAAAAAACGGCTTTAAAATGGGAGGTGTGGGCAAGAGAAGAGCCCGCACCTCCATCTTTTTATGACCGGATTGTCCTCCGGCGCCGCTAGGAAGATGATTCTCTAGAACTCTATTCAGGCAATACACTTTTTAGTATATTGCTTCAAACAGCAGAACAATAAATATTTCTAGAGTTTAGAGCCTCTTCAGTCGTTAAATTATAGTGAATTGAAGTAAAAAGCCTAAAGTTAGAATAGCTAAAAACAGTTTTTTTAAGGATTTAACTCATTTTTATCAGTACGTTCTTTTGTTAAAGCACTATATCAATAAACTTATGAAGAAAGAAAGGGGAATTCAAGTATGAACGCAACAAAGCGCTTACGGGTATTTTGGACGGGCCTGCTCCTGGCAGGTCTGTTTTTTTCGGGGACGGCCCTCGCCGTTTTTGCCTTCGCCGCTCCGGCCTCCGCCATCCCATTGAAGACGCCGCGGTATTCGCGGTACGTGGAGGGGGAGGCTCTTGTCCTTCTGAGGAGCAACACGCCGCGGGGGACTCTCAGCGTCCGGTCGGTGGAGAGCGGGGTCTCCAGAAGCTACGCGAATAACGTGGCCGCCAGCGTGGGGGCCAGGGCGGAGACGACCTACGGCGCTCTGTCGGCTCAGTCCGGGAAAATTTTCGCACTGGTGAAATCCGAAACGAAAACCACGGAGGAGCTGATCCGGGATCTGGAGAAAAACCCCGACGTCATCTCCGCCGCCCCGAACTACATCGTCCGCGCCATGGAGACGAGGCCTAACGACCCCAGTTATACCGCCCTCTGGGGGATGGAAAAGATCAACGCCCCCAAGGCCTGGGATAAAATCACGGGCGACAGCGGCGTTTACGTCGCCGTGATCGACACGGGCGTCGACCACACCCACCCGGACCTGGGGGACAACACGGCCGCGGCCTGGGGCTGGAACTTCACTACAGCGGCCTCGGCGGATTTTATGGACAGGCACAGTCATGGAACTCACGTGGCCGGAACCATCGGCGCGGTGGGCAACAACGGAATGGGCGTCGCCGGGGTCAACTGGACCGTCAAGGTCATTCCGATCAAGGTCCTGAGCGACAGCGGTTCCGGGGATTGGAACTGGATCATCGGCGGGGTCAATAAAATCGTCCAGTACCTGACGGAAAACCCTGGGATGCGCATCGCGGCGGTCAACCTGTCCCTGGGGGGCTGGATGGATTACACTCCGGAAGGCATGAAAATAACCCCTTTTTGGCACGCCTTCAAGGCTTTGAGCGATTTGAACAGGACGGTCATCGTCGTGGCGGCCGGGAATGATCGTCGCCCCGTGGGCGAGCCCAATCCGGCAGCTTTTCAATCCGGGAACAGCACCATTCCCGAGGATTATTACGTCTACCCAGCGTCCTTCACCGGCATCGCCAACATGATCGTCGTCGGGGCGACCGGCAGCAACAACGCCGCCGCCGCCTTCACGAACTTCAGCGAAACCTTCGTCGACCTTGCGGCTCCAGGAGTGGGGATACAAAGTACAACTCCCAACAATGGCTATGGCGGTAAAGACGGTACCTCCATGGCGACGCCCCACGTGGCCGGCGCCGTAGCCCTGCTGTCCGCCTACCGGCCGGACCTGACGGCGTCGGATCTAAAAGCGCTGCTGCTCGACGCCGCCAACCCCAACATCAATCCCATATCGAACAGTAGCTACAACACCTCGCATCAAAAGGTCTCCAGTCACGGGCTCCTGGACATCGGAGCGGCGATCGAGGCGGCGACCATCGTGCCCACGGTTCCCGTGACGGGCATCTCCATCGCCCCCCCGACGCCGGGCCCTCTTTACACCAACGACGAGTCTCAAAAAACGGTCACCCTCGTTCCCACCGTCTCTCCCGCAAACGCCACGATTCAAACGGTCCACTGGACGACCAGCGCTCCCGCCGTCGCCGCCGTCGACCTGAACTCGGGCGTCGTGACGGCGGCCGGCCAGGGCACGGCCAGGATAACGGGCACGGCCACGGACGGCAGCGGGGTATCGGCCTACGTGGACGTGGAGGTCAGGACCTACGCCACCGGGGTGTCCTTAAATCACGCTTCCCTGGAGCTGCCGCCCGGCGGAACCGCCACCCTCGTCCCCACGGTCACGCCCACCGAAGCGGACCCATCGGTGGCGTGGTCCATAACGCCCACAACGGGAGCTATCCACCTCGATAACGGAGTCGTGTCGGTGGACACAAACGCGCAGAATGGAGACGAGGCCAAGGTCACGGTCAAGGCCACGGAGGTAAAGACCCCGGACAGCGTCTCGTCGGACGTCGTCATCACGGTGAAAATTCCGCAGAAACCGGTGACCAAGGTCACGGTTACGCCCGTCTCGCTTCCTTTGCTGAAGGGCGCGACCGGCCAGTTGACCGCCCAGGTAGAACCCGCCGACGCCGACAACAAGAGCGTTATCTGGAGCAGCGGCAATACCGGCGTGGCCACGGTGGACCAAAACGGCCTGGTGACAGCGGCCGCCGCCGGGACCACGACGATAACGGCGAAGGCCCTGGACGGCAGCAATCAACAAGGCGCGTCCTCCGTGACGGCCACGAATCCGCCCGTTCCCGTGAGCGGGATCACGCTGGACAGGTATCAGCTCGACCTGGCGGCGGGAACGTCGTACCAGTTGACGGCCTCCATTCTCCCAACCAACACGGACAACAAACAGGTTGTGTGGAGCGCCGCCGACGCCTCCGTGGCCTCCGTCGCCCAGAACGGCCTGGTCTCCGCTCACTCCGCCGGGACCACGACGATAACGGCGGAGGCGGCGGCCGACTCGACCAAGAGGGCTCAGGCCACGGTCAAAGTGACGGGAGTCGCCTACGTCCCGGTGACGAGCTTGACCCTGAGCACCGCATCGTTGTCGTTGAAGGTGGGGGACGCGGCCTCCCGGATCACCCCGACCGTCCTGCCCGACAACGCGTCGAACAAAGCGGTGATCTGGGTGAGCGCCCGGCCCGCAGTGGCCACCGTTACCCAAGACGGAGACGTCACGGCGGTTTCTCCGGGGTCGGCGGACATCACGGCCACGGCCGCGGGCGGGACCAACGTGAAGAACACGGTCAGGGTGAACGTCGTGGAGGGAACCGACCCCTTCGTGAAGGTCGACGGCCTCACGGTCGCCCCGTCGTCGCTGACCCTGACCCGTGGAAAGACGGGAACGCTGGAGCCCACCCTCTCCCCCGACG
>JAISQE010000094.1 GCA_031274425.1 Synergistaceae bacterium
ATCGAGCGCGTTACCAACTCCGGGTATTCCCACCACGGAGCCAGTAAAACGAAAACCTCCATGCTCTCGTGGAGATCCGACAGCAAATCCCCAAGCGAAGACATAACCGAGAATCTGGAAGTCATGCGGGAGCGGTCCCGAGACCTCTACGCGGGCGGCGCTCCCATGGGGCGCGGAGCTATCGAGCGCGTCGTCCTGAACTCCGTTGGGCCGGGGCTCAACCTGAACTGCCGCGTCGCCGGGGAATACCTGGGCATGAGCGACGATGAGGCCGCCGAGTGGGAGCGGCAGGTCGAGCAAGAGTTCGGGCTGTGGGCGGAGTCGAAAGAATGCGACATCGCGCGGCAACTGAACTTTTACGAGCTCCAAAATCTCTGTTTCCGCTCGGTTTTAGTCAACGGCGACGCCCTTGTCCTCATGCCGATCAAACCCCTGCCCGGCGTTCTCTACGACCTGCGGGTGGCGCTCATCGAGGGGGACCGACTGCGCGTCCCGTCGCCGAGACCCCAGGGAAAGATCATCGACGGCGGCGTGGAACTGGACGAGAACGGCGCGCCGGTCGCGTACTGGATAGCGAATCGCCACCCTCTGGCCGAGCTGTCGGGGCAGCCGAGGCTCGCGTATCAGTCCGTCCCCGCGTTCGGGAAGAAAACCGGGCGAAGGAACGTTCTGCACATCGTCCCCTTCGAGCGGATCGGACAACATCGAGGCGTTCCCTTTCTCGCGCCGGTCATCGACACCCTCAAACAGCTCGGGCGCTACACGGAAGCGGAGCTTATGGCGGCCGTCATCGGCGGCATGTACGCGATCTTTTTCGAACACGAACCCGCCGAGGGCGAGGTGGGCGAGGAAGACTACGCGACGAACGACGGGACAGAGACAGGCAGCAGCCTTCCGGAGGGAGAGAATCTCAAGGAACTGCTCTACGGCGGCGTGATGGACCTCCCAAACGGCGTCAAGGCCAAATCTTTGAGCCCCGGACGCCCGAATCAGGCGTTCGACGCCTTTGTCATGTCCTTGACGCGACAGATAGGGGCGGCGCTGGGGATACCGGCGGAGCTCCTGTTTCTGCATTTCACGGCGTCGTATTCGGCGAGTCGCGGGGCGCTTCTGGAGGCGTGGAAGCTCTTTTTCTACTGGCGCAACTGGCTGGCGGCGAATTTTTGCCAGCCGATTTATTTCGAGTGGCTATGCGAGGCGGTTTTGAAGGGGCGTATACAAGCGCCAGGTTTTTTCGACGATCCGATGAGGGCCTACGCCTACTCCTGGGCGGAGTGGAACGGGCCGACTCAGGGGCAGCTCGACCCGCTGAAAGAGGTCAACGCGGCGGAGGGCAGGGTGCGTAACGGGTTCTCGACGCGACAGCGCGAGACGATGGAGCTGACGGGCGGCGATTGGGAGTTGAACCACCGGCAGAGGGTCAAAGAGGAGCAAATGAGGCGGGAAGCGGGGCTGAATGAGGCCGCCCCCGCGCAAAAACAGGCGGAGAGGGAGGAAAAGGAAGAGGATGGCGTGGAAGATCGCGGCGAAGAACGAGACTGAGGCCGAAATTATATTGTTTGACGACATCGGCAAGTGGTGGGGGGGAAAGTCCGCCAAGGATTTTGTCAAAGAAATTAAAGACCTTGGCGACATCACGAAAATCAACCTGCGGATCAACAGCGGCGGCGGCGACGTGTTCGAGGCCCAGGCCATGTACAGTTACCTGCGAACGCACAAAGCGCATAAAACGGTACGTATAGACGGCCTGGCGGCCAGCGCGGCCAGTTTCCTGGCGATGGCTGGAGACAAAATCGTCATGCCGTCGAACGCGCTGATGATGATCCACAACCCGGCGACCATCGTCTGGGGCGAGGCGGAGGAGATGCGGAAGGTCGCCGAGTTTCTGGACAAGGTGCGAGACACCATCGCGGCGGTTTACATGGCCAAAACAGGATTACCCGAGGAAAAAATCAAGTCCATGATGGACGACGAGACCTGGATGGACGCCGACGAGGCGCTGTCCCTGGGTTTTTGCGACGAAACGGACGACGCGATAGAGATCGCGGCATCCGCGCGAAGCCTCACCGACGGTGACATCGCGTGGAGAACGGCGGCGGGCGTGGCTCAATTCAGCCGGGCGCTGGGGGCGAAAATGCCGGAAGCGGCTAAAAAAGTGCCTCTGACGCTCGAAACGGCTCAAAATATAACAAAACCGAAGGAGGAACCGATATTGGACATCAAAAACGCGGCGGACCTGGAGAAAGAGTATCCGCAAATCGTGAAGGAAGTCCGCGACGCGGCGGACGAAGCGGCTTACGCGCGGGGCGTCGAGGCCGAACGGGCGAGGCTGAGGGCGCTGGACGGGCTTGCCGGGCCGGGCCGGGATGCGATCATCGCCAAGGCGAAGTACGAGGAGCCTAAGGACGCCCGCGACATCGCGGTGGAGCTTCTGCAAGCCACAAACAACGCCGAGGCTTTGGCCGACCGCCGGTTAGACGCGGCGGCGACGGACGCCGCGCTTCAACCGAGCGCCGCGCTCACGTCTCAAGAGGCGATAGACGCGGCGGCGGGCAGAGTCGCGGACGAGATCAACGAAATGAGGGGGTATAAGAAATGAGTAATCCCGTAACGATGGACTTGGTGACGCCGGAGGCGACGATTCCCGCTCCGGATAATTTGCTGGTAGGCCCACGAGGCGCGGTATCCACCGACATCGTGAGGTTGCGGGCCGCCGCCGATTCGACGGTCGAGCGGGGAACGCTTCTCATGAGCGGGGAGATGGACTCCGAGAAAGTGTTTTTGCTGTGCACGGTTGAGGGACTGGGCGGAGATCAGGCTTTTTCGCTCACGGGAGACGCGGAGGACGTAACCGTCGCCGGGGGAAAAACCTTCGCCATCCTGGCCGACTCGGTGACCGTCGCGGCGGGCGAACACGCGGAGATCGCGGCCTATTTCGAGGGAGACTTCAACTCCAACGCCATCATCCTGCCCTGGGAAATCGACGGGGACGACCACGACGAACAGATCGAAGTCGCGCGGGAAGCCTTGCGCCGACAAAAGATTTTCCTGCGAAACGTTCACAAATAAGGAGGTAATAATATGGATTTGTATTCTCCAAAGACGATGCGGGGCGTCATCAAACGCACGCTACCGCTTCGCACGTTTTTCAAAACGCGGTATTTCAATTCCACCGTCACGTTCCCCACGGAGACGGTCAGTTTCGAGTTTCAAGAGGCAAAGCGCCGCCTGGCTCCATACGTAAACCCCCGCACGGGTTCCGAGTCCATCGAGCGCGACGAGTACGAGATCAAGACGTATCGCCCGCCCCTGGTCGCGCCGGAACGGACGATCACGAACGACACCCTGGCTCAAAAGCTGCTGGGCGAGGCGATCTACAACAGCGGCATGACGCCGGACGACCGGGCGGCCAAAATCGCGGCGCAGGACATCATCGACCTGCAGGACACGATCTACCGGCGCGAGGAGTACATGTGCGCCCGCGTCAAGCAGGACGGGGCCCTCATTATCAAGGGCAAGGGCGTCAATCAGAAAGTGGACTACGGCTTCGACAACGTGATCGCCGTAGCCGCCGGAGACCGATGGACGCCGGACGCCGACATTCTGGGACAGCTCGGAAGTTTGGCCGAGGAGCAGCAGAAGTACGGAGTCAACCCCGACATGCTGATCCTGGGAAGCTCCGCGGCGAAAGCGCTGATGAGCAACGAAAAAATCTTGAAGCTGCTGGACATCCGCCGGGTGGAAATGGGCGAGATCAAACCCGCGCAGCTTGAGGGCGGAATTCGCTACATCGGGCGTATCGTCACGCCGGAGGTCACGCTGGACCTCTACAGCTACGCGGAGTGGTACCCCGACGACACCGACCTCGACGCCGAGGGGAACCCGAAGCTCAAACCGCTCATGGACCCGGAGACGGTGATCATGCAGTCCTCCACGGAGCGGAACTCGATGCTTTACGGGCTCATCACGCTGGTGGACGATAAAGGGAACCACGTCTCCTACATGGAAGAGTACGTCCCCAACAAGTGGTTCACGCAGAAGCCGCCCCAGAGCTTTATATCCATCAGTTCCCGTCCGCTGCCGATGCCGCACGACCTGAAGAGCTGGCTGGTGTTGAAGGGCGTCGTCACGGGCGGCGTCTAAGGAGGCGCGCCATGAGCGTAAAAAAGATTCGACTGCTGCCGGGCATGAAGTTCATGTCCGGCGGCGTGCTTTACAGGCCCGGAGACATCCTGCCGGACACGGAGGACTCTCGGAATTTGGCGGAGCGTGGAAGGGCCGAGTGGATCGGCGAGGAGATCGCGGCGGTTCTCGACGGTTACGACGGTTACGAGGAAGAAACCGTCAAAAACCTCGTGAGCCTGGCGAAAGAACGGGACATCGATATCCCCAAAGGGACCAATAAGGCCGGGATCATCGAGCTTTTGAGGGATTGGGACGCCCAAAATGAAGGAGATGCTTGATCTCTACGAGAACGAGGCGACCTTTCGGGACTACGCGGCCTCGGACTTCGAAAACGACGCCGTTTGGTTCAACCCCGATGAATTCGGGAAATTCCACGACATTGGGGGAAAAAGGGTCTTGTCCGTATTCGTCGGCGATCAGCGCGCCCAAACCGTCGAGATACGAGGCAATACGAAAGAAAGCCCCGAGGGCGTCGTGAAAAGCCGGGGAATCCTGTTCGTTCGAGCCAACGAAATAATGAGTATCAGGGCTAACCAATCTTTACGTTTAGATGGACGCCTCTACACCGTCGCCGAGGCTCGGATACTGCAGGGCTACGTGTGGAGGATTGCGCTGGAGGCGAACGAGTCATGAACGACACTATGGTAACCGTTTCCAGCGAAACGCTGGAGTACGCTCAAAAATCCCTCGCGGGCGTGCCGGGAGGCGTGCAAAAGGCTGTAAAAGAAGCGCTATACCGTGCCGGGGACAAGATGAAGACGGACGCCGTGCAGGAGACGAAGCAGAAGTATCATCTGTTGCCGGGGGAAATTCGCAAACACCTGCTGTTCAAAAAAGCGGCGGGCGTGAATATGTCCGTCTCCCTGCTCGCCACGGGGCGGCGCAAGCCGATTTCGGAGTACAAAGTGCAGGGGAAGGGCAAAGACCTCCGGGTCGCCGTTCGAACCGGCGGAATGAAGACGCTGAAAACGGGATTCCTTGTCGACGGGAATGGTAAAAAAACCGCCATGTGGCTGCCGAAGGGCGAGGGAACCCCGGCGATGCCGGTGATTAGCCCCTCCGTACCGCAGGCGATAGCCCATAAGGAGACGCGCGCGACGATGGAGAAGCAGGCCCGCGAACGCTTCGAAACGAGGCTCCGCCAAAACGTCACCCGAATACAGAAGGACACGTTCAAATGATCGCTCTTAACCTTCAAGACGCTCTGGCGGCGCGTTTACGGGAGATATTCTCGGATTACGCCCTGCCGGCCAAAAGCGGCGCGGTGAAGAACATTAAGGTCTTCTGTCAATACCTGCCGCAGCCGAAAGGCCCGACGATCAAGCCGAGAGGAGAGCCCGAAGATGAAGAACCCGAAGGCGCTTACGGTCCCGAGGACTTCGAGGAAAACTTCCCCTGCGCCGTCGTGAAGTTCGACGAGGCCACGGACAAGGAGGAGAACACGTCGGACGCCACGCGAATACATATCCGCGTACTCGTGGGCGTCTACGACGAGAACCCGGACTGCCAGGGATACCGCGACGTTATGAACATCCTGGAGACAATCCGGCAAGAACTTTTGACGACGCGATATCTGGAGCGCAAATACAAGCTGGAGATGCCTTTCAAGTGGTATCTCTTCGAAGAGCAGCCCTGGCCGGTGTTTTTCGGCCAGATCGAGACGGTATGGGAAACCGGGCGGCCACTGATGCCGGGGACAGAGAATATTTACGGGAAACCGTAAGGGAAAGAGCGTTTAGAAAGGTTACACCCCCTTTATTCTCAATCCGGCTTTTCTTCACCTACAAAAAACCCTATGCGGCGTGCTTTTTCTTCAAGTTTGGGAAGCGCGAGCAATAAAACGTTAAGCTGAGAAACATGTTGGATTAGGTCAGCGGCGTGTCCCTCTTGCGTACGGCAATGGAAAATGATTATGTCCGGTCCCCAATACCCGATATCCGAGATATGATAAACGTTGGCATTGCCGAATGACACAAGTTGCAGTCCAATTTCATGTTCATCGTCAAGGTCGTCTTCGAAGTCTTTGAACAAACTGGCTAAACGTTCATACGCCCATTCTGCCGAGTTGCCGCGATGTTTAGTCGTTTCTGGGAGTATGTCTCCTAAAAAAGGTGTCGCATCGGCTAAATTGAAATTTCGTATAGCTTTTTGTGGCGACTGCAACTTGTCGGCATCCATATCGATTCCTCCCGATTAATTTTTGAGGTGAAAATATGATACAGCATAAAGTGTTAATCGCGTTGAGCCGCAATTCAATAGCGCTGGAACACAGTTCATTACCATACGTTCCAAAAGTTGAAAGCAGTTCCTCAAGCCAATGGCAAATTCTGATTACCGGCGATATAGAGAATGACGATCCTATTCAAG
>JAISQE010000097.1 GCA_031274425.1 Synergistaceae bacterium
TTGTTTTTCAGCGCGTCGACGGCCTGTTGAGAGGCTTCGTCAGGCGTCACGAACACGGTTCTCTCAAACCTGCCGGGCGATTTTTGAAGGAGGTCTTCTACCTTTGCCTTGAAATGCTCCACAAAACTTTGGACAATATCGCTTTCCGTTTTGAACTTGTTTTCTATCAGATACTTCCCCATGTAGGCTCGTGCGCACTCGGGATCGGCGTCCAGCGCGCGGTCGAAATATTTGCCGGCTTTCTCGAACTCGACGCCATAGCGGGACAGCGTCGCGCCCCAATGGGGTTCCGCGTCGACCTGAATGTCGCCGCCGCACATTTTGCATTTGAGAACGACCATCGGCAAAACACCTCTTAATCCATATTTCTGATAGGACACAACTACTGGAAGCCCATTTATTATAATATATCTTCACAGCGTCAGCCGGCAAAAAACGCGCCCCTATACCGAAGGGCGGAACCGCCGGCTCTTCGGCATAGGGGCGTTCGCGGCAAGAAAAGAAATGCCCGCGACGTTTACGGGTTACGGGTTATACCTTTTACTTCAATTCACTACATAGCCGAACTGCCTGAAAAGCTCTCCGAATTCGGCCTGATTGTCCTCGTAAACCCTCTGGACCTTTTTTTTGAACTCGCCGAGCTCCTCCGGGGTCAGCGACGCGACGATCTCCACCGGGAACGTGTAAAGGCTTTTGCGGAGCGCGTCGTCTTTTTCGCGAGCGACCTGTATTTGATAGGCCATCGCCTCTTCCGCCGCGAACTGAAAGACGGCCCTCTCCCCGTCGTTCAGCGTATCCCACAATTTCCGGCTGACGGAGAGATAAATGGGGTCGTAGGAGTAATTCCAGAGAGAAATGTACTTGACGGCCGTCAGGGTGCCCTGCGTGAAGAGGAGGTCCAGCGTGTTCTCGCAGGCGTCGATGGCCCCCTTCTGGAGAGAGGAATAGACCTCGGACTGGTTCATCGTCAGGGGCTCGGCCCCTATGTGTTTGAGGAGATCGACGTGGACGTCGCTGCCCGGCACGCGCACCCTCAACCCCTTCATGTCCTCGGGTTTCCTGATGGGGTTCCTGTTGTTGACCACCTGGCGATAGCCGTTTTCCCCGATCGCGAGGCAGACGACCCCGGCCTCGTTCAAAACCTGCTTCAAGGCATTGCCGCCGCTGCCGCGCATGTACTTGTCGACGTCTTCATAGGTGGGAAGAAGCCAGGGGAAGCAGGGAACGATGCTCTTTTTCGCGACGGACGACCAGACCAGCGCGTCCTGGAGATGGATATCGGTGACGCCGGTCTGCAGGAGTCCGATGCCGGCCGCCTGATCGCCGCCCGACAACTCGTCGCTCGGAAAAACCGTTATGGAGAACTTGCTGCCGGTCCTCTCGCGAACAATCGAGGCAAATTTCTCCGCGCCTTGATTCCAGGTGCTGGTGCGAGGCCCGGCTTGGCTGAACCTCAACTGGACGGAGGCCGCGTGGACAGAACGCGCCAAAAGCACCGTCATGATCACCGCAAGCGCAACAATCCGAGCTTTTTTCACCGCAAACAACCTCCCTGGAGACCTTATCCGTCACCTTTTTTCAGTTCGTCTAGTTCGTCTCGTCTAGTTCGTCGTCAGCACTTCGCCTTTGTCCGCCGCGTGAATGTCCGCCTCGCTCGCCTCGGACAAAAATTTCCGAAACAGGTCTTCGAGGGTTCCGAACTCGTGGCGGTCGTATTTCCCGAACATGTCGTAGCCGTCTCCCCCGGCGTACATGAAGTCGTTGATCGCCACCTTGTACTTCGCGTTTTCGTCCAGGGGACGCCCGCCTATCGTGACGGCGTCCGCGACGAAGGACGCCGCTTTCGAACCGTCCGGGAGAACGGTCTCGGTTTTGCGCGCCGTCACGGTCATGCCGTAGAACTGGGGAAAGGCCCCCGAACCCGGCGTCGCCAGCCCGTGGTTCAGCGCGGCGAGCAAATCCGCCCCGGTGGCCTCGACCGTGAAGACGTAGTTGGGGTAGGGCAGAACCGACAGCAGAGCCTTTTTCGTGACGTCGCCGGCCGGGATGGAGTCGCGAATCAACCCGCTGTTGATGATGGCCACGTCCGCCCCGGTCCCGGCGATGAGCGCGGCGCAGATCAGGCGTCCCATATTCGTGCTGCCGCGACGCAGGTTCGCCCTCACGCCGTCCAGGTCTATGGGAGCGCGAGCCGCCACCGCGTTCAGTTCCTTGTCGAGCTCCTCCGCCAAAACCGTCATGGCGGAGGACAGCTCCGGGTTCGGCTTCGCGCCGGCGGAATCCGACGCCGGCAGGAGGCGCGCCGACAACTCGTACCCTCCCCCGGGCTTCCGGTTCACCTGGACGCGGCCCAGGTTGGCCAGGTACGATCCGCTGCTGACGATCAACGTGTCGTTCACCTTGATCCCGCCCGGCAGCTCGGTATGGCTGTGCCCGTCGATGATGAGGTCGATGCCCGGCGCCTCGCGGGCGAGCGTCCGGCTGGACGGATCGCAGTACGGCTCGCTTCCCAGGTGGGTGAGGGCGATGACGATATCCGCGCCCTCGACCTCCCTCAGGCGGCGGACCACGTCTCCGGCGATCCTCGCGATCTCCTCCGGGCTGCCGAAGGCGAGCCCCGCCACGTTGCGCGGGTCGGTGGACGTGGGCGTGCTCGGGGTGGTGAGCCCGAACACCCCGACTCTGAGGTCCGCGAAATCCCGGACGACGTACGAGGGCATGAGGGGAGGGCCGCCGTCCAGCCGTTTCACGTTTGCGGACAGAAACGTCAGTCGGTAGAGGTCGCGCAGCGAAATCAGCCGATCCTGGCCGTAGTCGAAATCGTGGTTTCCGGCGGCGATGGCGTCGTACCCCATCATCGCCAGCACCCGGGCGATGAACTCTCCCCGGCGGGCGGTGGCGAAAAATTGACCGTGCAGCACGTCCCCGGCGTCGAGGAGCATTTTATTCTTCGCGTCGTCTTCGTCCATCGCGGCCTTGACGTAATCATACCCCCAGCGCGTGGGCTTGCCGTCGGCGTTCGTCTCGCGGAAGGCATATCCGTGGACGTCGTTGGTGTGATAGATGACGAGAACCGGCCCCTCGTCCGCGGCGGCCACGCATGAAACGCCGAAGGCCAGAGCCAGCGCCAACACGACGCCGGCAAAGCCCATTCCGATCTTTCTTTTACCGATGAGAAAATTTTTCATGGACATTTCACTTCACCCAACCATTAGGATAAACCGTCATTAGAGCAAACATAGAATATGTCGCCGCGCTATTCTTCAAAATAGATGTCGCGGAAAGAATGATTTTCGCCCGGACGCGGTTTGAAGCCTTTCACGTACTTTTGCGTCCCGACAATGGATTCGTCGTTGTGCAGGTAGACCATCGGAAACTGGTCATTGATGTAAAGCTGCATTTCCCTGTAGATCTCGGCGCGCTCGTCGCCGTCAGGGACGCCGCGTCCCTTCTTCAGAAGCTCATCCAGCTTCGGGTCGCTGAAGAAGGTGAAATTGGACCCCGCGCCGGTTTCAAGCAACCCGACCACGGAGAAGTTCGGATCGGGAATCGAGGAGACCCACCCCGAAATGAACAGATCGTGGGTTTTGGCCTTGAGCCCGTTCAAGTACGCGCCCCATTCCAGAACCTTGATTTCGGAGGAGATGCCGATTTCTTGGAGCTGGGCCTGAATGATCGTCGCCATGTCCACGCGCTCCTTACGCTCGTTGGTCCAAATTTCCAATTTGAGGCCCTTGATCCCGGCTTCGGAGAGCAGTTTTTTCGCCAGATCGACGTCCTGGACGTGCGGAGGGATCTCGCCGTCGATGGAGTATCGGGTCGAGGCCGTGATCAAGGATCGGGGGACCTTGCCGACGCCGCGCCATACGGCCGCTTGGATGGCGACGGTGTCCAACGCCGCCGAGATGGCGCGGCGGACGCGGATGTCGTCGAAGGGTTTTTTCGCGAAATTGAATCCCATGTAATGGACGGAGGTCTGAGGCGCGCGGTGGAGAACCAAATTTTCGTTCCCCTCGACGCGTTTCATATCGTTGTTGGCGATCGGGAACGCGATATCCACGCCGCCGGATTCCAATTCGATCATGCGGCTGGTCGGCTCGGGAATGGAACGAACTTCCAGCGTTTTGTATCTGACTTGAGGGCCCCAATAGTCGTCGAAACGCTCGAGGGTGTATTTGTTGCCCTTCTGCCAGCTCACGAACTTGAAGGGCCCCGTCCCTACGGGATTCATGCCGTAGTTGTCGCCGGCGGCCTCGACGGCTTTTTTGTTGACGATGGAAGTCCAGCTATGGGTGAGGGAGGAGAAAAAGGAATAATCGACGGTTTTCAAGTGGATGATGACCGTGTAGTCGTCGACGATTTCCACGTCTTTGATGTTTTGGGAGTAGGCCGCGACTTTAGCTCCGGCGGGCGTCAAGGCCCGCGTGAAAGAATACTTGACGTCCGCGGCGCTCATCTCCTCCCCGTTATGGAACTTGACTCCCCTGCGGAGATTGAATTTGTACGCCGTACCGGATAGGAACTCCCACGATTCGGCCAGCCCAGGAACTATGGATTCGCTTACGGGGTCCAGAAAAACCAGGGTGTCGTAAAGAGAGCTGCAGGCGCGCCCGCTGGAAAGGTCGTTGTGCGCGATCGGATCCATCGTCGTAACGTCGTACTGATCGGCCACCCGCAACGTGTCCCTCGCCGCGGCGGCGCCGCACATGCCGAAGACCAACGCGAAAACGACAAAAGCAAAATATCTTCTTTTCACCATTACGTCCTCCTCTTATTCTCTCGAATATATGGCAATACCTTGCCCCTTGCGTGATATTTAACAATATCCCGCATTCAATGGCAATCCGCTTTGTCACGTGTCCTCTAGTCCAGCGAACGGCCCTCGGGAGCGTCCGGCCTCGGCGTCATGTCGAGCCAGACCTGTTCCGCGAGGATCTTCGTGCTCATCCCAAGACTTCCCTCAGGAACACCGCGAGCTTTGAGCGCAACGGCGTATTCCTCGCCTTCCGCTCTTAATTCGCTTTCAGTTTCACGACCCAGGTACCGGCGGCTTTGTGTTTTCGTTCGGAAATATCGCCATTGGAGCTATTAGATTCTCCGACAACGATATAACCGCCGTCTTTTGTCTCAGAAATATCGTAGGCTACGTCTATACTAGAACCACCCAACGATTTTTGCCAGTCCAATGCCCCATCCGCGTTCAGCTTCACCACCCAAAAATCCTGGATCCCGTGATTTTCGGAGACATCTCCATCACTACTACTTGAGTCCCCGGCAACGACGTAACCGCCATCAGACGTCTGTTCCACAGCCCGCCCCCAATCGTCCCGAGAGCCCCCAAGCATCTTTTGCCACGCGATCTCGCCATCCGCGTTCAGCTTCACCACCCAGAAATCTCTGGGATACATCATGAGCCCCTTGAAATTCTCGCCGCCGTGGTTGCCGGAT
>JAISQE010000107.1 GCA_031274425.1 Synergistaceae bacterium
TCTAAAGAAAATCTATTATACAAAATTAATTGAAATTTCCATCTCATGGGGTCAATTATATTAACCTCATTCTCCTTTTATTGCTTAACCCCTGGTCTGAATTTCTGGGGCCATTATACGCAAAAACAAGGAGGAAAATGCTTTTGGCAATTCACGGATGAGACGATCCTTCGCGGCGAGGCTTGAAGCAAGTCATAGAAAGGATCGAGGCGACGGTTCAGAGAAACGAAAAAATGCAACAAAATAGCAAATTGTTGCATTTTTTAAAGGTAAGAGGAAACACCTGAACCACGTACTACAAATCACCCCACGCATCGAAGAGCTTCACCTAGAGAACGCGTCGCCCCTCTGATCGCTTGGGTACTTTGTATCATACACCTTCATGTTTTGTCAAGAGATATTTTCAGGGAGAGATATATTTTCAGCCTCATTTAAAAGGCAAGAGCGATAGGTATTTTATGACGTGGCTAAAAATTTTCTTGTATCGTTCCGGCTGAAACGATGCCCCTGAGTGTGGAATCATAAAACGACCATCATTGAATGCCATCATATTTTACTTGTTATATATTATGGTAAGTGATACGCTTTCGCGGAGGTGAATGATATGCGGCTGGAGCACAGGGAGAAAGAAATTTCTGTTAAATACACAACTGTTCTGCCTAGGTATTATGTCGACGAGTTAAAGACTATGGTAAAAAAGAGAATCATTCCATCAGTAAACCAGGGTATACGTTCTGCTGTCGAATGCTTTGTTTTGGATCATAAACAGCACATGTACGAGATGGAAATGAAAGAAGCGGCCAACGATAAAGCATTTATGGAGCGCACTATGGAGACGCAGGAAATATTTTCCATAAGTGACGCGGAAAATGAAGTGGCATGGTAAACAAGTGGGATATTTATTATTGCGCATTGGACCCGGCGCGGGGTTCTGAACAGAGGGGAAAGCGGCCTGTCTTAGTTGTTTCCAATGATGTAGTAAATCACCTGCTGCCGGTGTTGACTGTATTGCCTTTATCTTCATTTAAGCAGGGCGGCAAAATTTATCCTTCTGAGGTGTTATTGCCGTCCAGTATTACTGGATTGCCCAAAAATTCTATCGCTATGGTGCAACAAGTTCGCACGATTCCTAATTCAAGACTTTCTGAATTTGCGGGGCGCTTGGAGGATGACGACGCGCGTGAGGCTATACGGGAAGCCATACGGACGTATTTTGAGGTATAAAAGCAATATCAACAAGCCGTTGATCATTTATACTGTACGGCGAGGCGGGAGGGTTGCTCATGACGAAACGTGAGACCGCGCACATTTTCGACCTGATCCTGAAACGGCTGTTGGAATTGTCGGACGTGGCGCTTGTCGTGTTTATCAACGGACTGTTCGGCGCAAAACATTCCCTGGAGAGCAGGGTGGAGCGCCCAAAAACGGAAAGCGTGTCAAAGAAGCTCCGGCGGCTCATGTCAGATACCATCATCATCGTCAACGGCGTTCACGCCTACCATATCGAGGGGGAGATCGACGACGATGAAAATATCGCGATCCGGGTTTTCGAGTACGGTTTCGCGGAGGCCCTGCGCACGAAAACGGGCTCGGACGACGGTTGGACTATTTCGCTGAAATTCCCGAGAGTTTAAGGAGGCGGATACGATGTTGCGGGAGAGAATCCTCACCTATTCGGAAGAAGCGGAATTAAGAGGCAGACGGGCAATGGCCGAAAAAAATGGCGAAAGGTTTGCTGGCCAACGGAGTGCCGCCGGACATCATCGCCAAAAGCGCGGATCTGCCGCTGGAGGCCGTGAAAGCTCTGATAAACTAAAACAACAAGGGGGCGCCTTCTAAACCGGCTCCCCTCTGTTTTTTCAATTTCTCTGGTAGAAACTGCCTGTTTATCTCTTTTCGTTCCTCAGTGCCGCCTTCGCGAGCCTCACGGCGCCCATCACAAGGATACTCTTTCTGCTAAAAGTCGGTGTTCAGGGGGGTCTCGGGGGGCCAGCGAGAGGCAGCGAATCAGCGAGCGAGGCGAGCTATGCGCGTCGCTTGAAGTGGGCTCTGTCCTTGAGCTTAAACGTTGCCAAAAAGTTCTTGTATATTTTGTGATTTTGCCTCACAATATTTCCATGTATTAAGGGGGAGGCGAGCCGTTATATACCGCACAAGCATAGAGGAATTGTATAAATGGAAAGCAAAACCTACTCGCAAGCCGTTGATCATCCGCGGGGCGCGGCAGGTGGGCAAAACCTGGCTCATGAAAGAATTCGGCGCGAAAGCCTATAAAAATTGCGTCTACGTCAATTTCGACAATAATCGGCGTATGCGGGAACTTTTCTCCTCCGATCTCGACGTGAACCGCATCATTACCGGCATCGAGCTGTACGCCGGGCATAAAATCGACCCAGTCGACACGCTTCTCGTCTTCGACGAGGTGCAGGAGGTCCCTAAAGCTCTGACCTCTCTGAAATACTTCAACGAGAACGCGCCTCAGTATCAAATCTTATGCGCGGGTTCCCTGTTGGGCGTGGCGCTCCATCGAGGGACGTCGTTTCCTGTCGGCAAGGTGGAGTTTCTGGATTTATGCCCGCTTTCGTTCGCGGAATTTATGCGCGCCCTAGGCAAAGAACAATTCGTGGAGCTTTTGGACAAAGGCGATTTCGCCATGATAACCTCGTTCAAGCAGGATTATATCGACCTGCTGAAACACTATTACTACGTGGGGGGTATGCCGGAAGCGGCGGCATGTTTCGCGCAGGGGCGCGATTTTAACGAAGCGCGCGAAATTCAGGAGCGCGTCCTCGCGGCGTACGAGCAGGATTTTTCCAAACACGCGCCTTATGGGGTTGTGCCGCGAATCCGCATGTTGTGGGACAGTATCCCGGCGCAGCTCGCGAAGGAAAACAAAAAGTTTCTTTATGGCCTGGTCAAAGAAGGAGCGCGGGCACGCGAGTACGAATACGCCTTGATGTGGCTCGTCGACTGCGGTCTTATCCATAAGGTCCATCGTGTCAGCGCTCCCAATTTGCCGCTGAAAGCCTACGAGGACCTGAAAGCCTTCAAACTGTTTTTTGTGGATGTGGGACTGCTCTCCTGCATGACGCGGCTGAGGCAGGAGGTGTTGCTCGACGGCAACGAACTGTTCAGGGAATACAAAGGCGCGCTTACGGAACAATATGTTTTGCAGCAGTTAAAAACGCTTCGCGGCGTGGAAACATATTATTGGACAAACGACCGAAACACCTCCGAGGTGGATTTTCTGCTCGATACCGGGAACGCGGTCGTGCCGCTCGAAGTGAAATCCGAGGTCAATTTGCAAAGCAAGAGCCTAAAAGCGTTCGCCGAAAAGTTCAAACCCGCTTTATCCATTCGCTCGTCGATGCGGGATTACAGCCGCGAAGATTGGTTGTTGAACCTGCCTCTATATGCCATCGGAAATATTTTATCAATGTCCTATAATGCTATAAAAGACACTCTATGTATCGCTGCATGTTACATATGTATCGCTACATGTTACATAAGGTACATTATAGGACATTCAATATAAAGTCTACCTTCGGCTGAATACCTTAAGCATTCTAAATATTTTCCAAATGGCTCTCCATGCCAAGTCTCGGTCTCGCCCGCCCTGGCCTTACTACAGCAGGTGCCGCCAGTCTCGGCGGGCATACAGTATCCTGTCTACCTCAACCGAATAGCGTTTTCTATGGTTCCAAGGATTTTCAGCGCGTTTTCGGGCGAGAGCAGGTTTACAGCGATATAGCGCAGGATATCCCGCATATCGTCCAGAGCAGACGGCGCGATTACAACGTCATAGGGCATCGTTTGACAGCTCTGTCTTGAGGTTTTGCATAGCTTCGTCCAGCGCAACACCGCGCCCGGCTTTGATTTCCGCGCGCCCCTTCGCCAAAAGGCCGTAAAGCTCAAACCCGCCGTTCAGCCGTTCATAAGTTTCGATGCTCATAACGGCTAAATCTCCCTGACCGTTTTTGGTTATAAATACCGGCTCGAGGTTTTCATGGCAGAACGCGGATATTTCATTGTAACTGTTTCTGAGGTCGGTACTGGATTTAATGATTGGCATTGATATCCGATCCTTTCGTGATAAAGAAATTCTAAACCAGTTAAAGCGAAGACGCTATTACCTTGATATACGATTTCAGCCGAGATCGCTTTGACGAAAATCAAAAGACCCCTCCCCTATTTCCCATGTCTCAATAGGGCATTTCATTCAATAAGAGTGTCAACCTCAGCATTATAGGACATTTGGATGTCTTTGAGCAAGATTCTTCAAGTTTGTATCAAGAAAATATTTCATAACAACGCTTCGCGCTTCGTATCGAGGGGCATGTCATCTGGAATGATCAAATGTGGCATGGACAACCCTCCTCGGTTATTTGCAAGTATATTATATTTGCCTGTTTATCGAAAATCCATACCCCTTCACGCAAATTTTATACCCTAACTTCCGCGGTGCTTTGACTTTCTCGCGAGCATCGGCAATAATAAACATTGACTATAGAAATAGCCGAAATGAGGGATACTGTGTTTTATTACCGTCATGCCGATGAAGCCATTCGGAAATTGTCAAAAATGTTCGGCTCGGTGCTTGTCACCGGGGCGCGTCAGGTTGGAAAGACGACGCTTCTAAAAGAAACTGCTAGGAATGCTGGATATGTCTCGCTTGACGATAAAATACAGCTTTTGAACGCCGCCGAACAGAGTGGAACATTTTTCAAAGACAATCCGCCTCCCGTGTTCGTGGATGAGGTTCAGCACGCGCCAAACCTGTTCCCGCAGATAAAAATCATTCTGGATAAGGAAAAGAAAAAAGGACAGTTTTTTCTTTCAGGTTCCCAGCATTTCGAGATGATGAAGAACGTCAGCGAATCTTTGGCGGGGAGAATTGGAATACTGGCGCTTCCTGGGCTTTCTTTGCGGGAGTTGTACGGCGTCGCCTTCCGCGAACCGTTCCTGCCTACGGATGAATACTTCGCGAACCGCGTAAAGGAAAAAGCGGATATTTCTTACGATGACGTCTGGAGTATCATTCATCGCGGCAGTTACCCCGAGCTTTGCGCAAACATTGATTTTGACTGGCAAATGTTCTTTGCCGCTTATGTCAAAACTTACATCGAGCGCGACGTGCGCGCTTTGGCGCAAGTCGGCGACGAGCTGAAATTCATGCGATTTATGATGGTTGCGGCAAGTTGCACAGGGCAGCTTTTGAACAAGGAGTCTCTGGCGAGGGATGTGGGTATCAGCCCGTTGACGGCGGAGCGTTGGCTGTCCATTTTGGTTTCATCCAATCTTGTCTGCCTCTTGAAGCCTTATCACAACAACATCACGAAACGGGCGGTCAAAACGCCAAAACTGTACTTTTTAGATACAGGGCTCGCGTCCTATCTTACTCGTTGGACCACGGCTGAAGTATTGAAGAACGGCGCCATGGCCGGTGCTTTTTTTGAGACCTTCGTCATCAGCGAAATAATAAAAAGTTACGGCAACAATGGAATACTGGACTTGCCGTTCTACTTCTACCGCGACAGAGACGGAAATGAAATAGACCTGCTGATTGAGGTTGGCGGCGTCATGTACCCGATTGAAATCAAGAAACACGCCGATCCGTCTAAGTCAGACGCCGCGAAATTCCATATCATCGACAAAATCCCGACCATCAAGAGAGGGCCGGGCGGCGTGGTTTGCCTGTATGACAATCTCGTCACGCTTTTAGGGAACGACAAGGCGATTCCCATAAACCTGCTATAAACGCCATCGCGGCTTTTACCCGCGGATGATCTCCAGCGCTCCGTTCCACATGGTCTTGGCGCTGTCCGCCACCGCCAAATTGGCCTCGTACGCACGGCTGGCCACCAGCATGTCCGTCATCTCGCGCACCAGGTTGACGTTTGGAAAAGACACGTAGCCGTTTTCATCCGCGTCGGGATGCTCGGGCTGATACGCGAGGCGGGGCGGCGTCGGGTCTTCGGCGATCTCCACGACCCGCACCCCTCCGATATCCTCGTAGCCGCCTATGGTTTTATCCAGCATCTCGGCGAAAATCGGAACCTTTCGTTTATAAGGGCCGCCGTCGAGGGTCCGTGTGGTGTTGATATTCGCCAAGTTCGACGAAATGGAGTCCATCCACAACCGATGCGCCGTCAGAGCGCTGCCCGCTATTTCCATGCTCTCGAATATTTTCATGACGCAACTCCCCTGCTGTCGTCCCCTCTATCCGGGGTTATCTTCCGGCGATGACCGCCCTGTAATTGGCCAGCTTCCTAGCGGCGAAACGGCTCATCGCCCCGTACATCATGCGCGCCTCCGCCAGAACCGCCATCTCTCGCTCGGGGTCCACGTTGTTCTTGTCGAGCCTGTATATCTCGTCTTTGATTTTTATCTCCGCGGGGGTCACGTCGGAAACGGAATAAGGACGCGTGGGAATATGTCCGGAGTCGGTGGTGGTCATCCTCAACTTGCCGCTCGAGTTGACCACGTCCCGCAGTTCCTCCTCGAAGGAGATGTTGCGGCGTTCGTAACCGGGGGTATTGGAGTTGGCCAAATTCCTGGAGGTCGCTTTGAACCGTTTCGCGAGGCCCTCCAAGTCTTTTTCGATGACCTTCCATGTAACATCTTGCAACATAAGCCTCACCTCTCCTAAAATGAGTTTCGGCCAAAAAAGAGCTTCCCTTTAGTGGGGAGCTTACGTGCGCGGCCGGGAAAGAAACGTTTTATCTAAAGAAATGTGCCAGCTAAAGAAACGTTTCATCTCTTTTAGGCTATAATAAATGCAAGGAGAAGACACTTTATGGAACGTAAAATTATAAAAGACCTGCTGGCATGGAAAAACAACTCAGATAAACTGCCGCTGCTTTTACAGGGGGCGCGTCAGGTCGGCAAGACCTACACCCTGCTTTCCTTCGGGAAAGAGCATTATAAGAACGTGGCGTATTTCAGCATGGAGGAATCCAAAGAGATAACCGCCATCTTCGAGCGCGATTTGAATCCCGAACGGATTGTGCGCGAGCTTGCCGCGCTTTCCGGGCAGACGATATTCCCGGAGGATACCCTGCTGATTTTCGACGAGGCGCAAGCCTGCGAACAAGCGCTTGCCTCCCTCAAATACTTCGCGGAAAGAACGCCGCGGTACCATGTCATCGCGGCGGGGAGCCTCTTGGGAGTGGCCATGAAACGAGAGAAGTTCTCTTTCCCCGTGGGCAAGGTAGACATGCTTCGCCTGTACCCGATGGACTTTGAGGAATTTTTGTGGGCGACAGGGCATAAAGACCTATGCGGCTTAATTCGAGAAGCCTATGAGAGGTTCGCGCCTTTGTCGCTCCACGACACGGCGATGGACTTGTACAAGATCTATCTGGCGGTCGGCGGTATGCCCCGCGCGGTACAAGAATACGTCAGCAAGCGAGATTTTGATTTTGTCGTGATTCTGCAAAAGACGCTGAACGATTCGTATATCGCGGACATGGCTAAGTACGCGACGCCCCAGGAGACCGCTCGCCTCATGGCGGCGTGGGCATCGGTTCCGGCCCAGCTTGCGAAGGAAAATCACAAGTTTCAGTACAGAGTCATCAAATCCGGGGCGCGAGCGGGTGATTACGAGGTTGCGTTGGATTGGCTGAAGGCGGCGGGCATGATCAACAAATGCGTCCATGTGACGCAGGGAAAACCGCCTCTTTCGGCCTACGCGGAGAACGAGGCGTTCAAAGTCTATATGGTGGACACCGGGCTGCTCTGCGCCAAGTTCGACATCGCGGCCAGCGTGGTCGTTCACACGCCGCACAGTTTTGACGGCATCAAGGGGGCGTTGGCCGAAAACTATATTTGTCAGGCGCTTGTCGCGAATGGAATTACGCCGTATTACTGGAGTTCGGCGGGGAAGGCCGAGGTGGATTTTGTCTTTCAGGACAGGCGGGGCAACATCATCCCGCTAGAGGCGAAGTCGGCCGACAACGTGCGCTCCAGGAGTCTGCGAAATTACCGGGATATTTACAAACCCGAATATTGCGTCCGCATGTCGGCTAAAAATTTCGGCTTCGAGAACGGCGTAAAAAGCATACCGTTGTATGCGGCGTTCTGCCTGAAAATATGAGCGGTAAGCGTTCAAACCCCGCCTTCCCCCCACCTAGGCAAAAGCTGGCGAAATACTTAGGGGGTTCCAGGGAGGCCAGTGGGACGAACGTAGCGAGCGAACGGGCTCCGCCCTACTGGGTTTGATGAAAAGAGCTCCCCTTTAGGGGGGGGAGCTTGCGTGCACGGTCGGGATGAATTAAAAAAATTTCCTAATAGTTCACTCGAGGCGACGTCGCCCCTCCCAGCTCTTCCACAAAGAGGGGGCTCAGAACCTTGATATAGGTTCCCTTCATTCCAAGGCTGCGGCTTTCGATCAATCCCGCGCTTTCGAGTTTGCGAAGGGCGTTGACGATAACGCTCCGCGTCACTCCCACCCGATCGGCCACCTTGCTGGCGATCGCGACTCCCTCATGTCCGCCCAGCTCGGCTATAATATGCTTCATGGATTCCACTTCGGAATAAGAAAGCGCCCGCATCGCCATCTGAACGGAAACCCGATCGCGAGAGCGTTCTTCTATGTTCCTGTTTCTGTCGTTCAACATTTCGATGCCGACGAGAGTGCCCAGGTACTCCGCCAGAAGAATGTCCTTCGTCACGAAAGAAGCCCGGGAACGCACCAACACCACCGTTCCCAGCCGTTCGGCCGCCGCTCCGTAAATAGGAACGTACATGAGATGCTTGTCCGCGTTCTTGTCCTTGTCGTCGTCGAACATGTAAGCGTCTTCGTCGTTGACCTCCGACTCCCGGCAACGATTCATCTTCTCCACGAACTCCTCCGGCATGTATCCGTCTTTCATGAGGCTGGAAAGCGTCCGAGAGGTGTACTCCGGCACCCAGGCATAGCCCAGAATCTTGCCTTCCCTGCCCAAAATATACACATTGGCCGTCAAAAACTCCGACAGCAATTTGGCCAACTTGATATAATCCAGCGAATCCCCATCTCTGCGGCTTTGAAGAGCGCGCCCTACCTGGCGGGTTTTTTCCAACAGATCTCTCAAAATGCCGTCATTCTCGTGCTCCACAAACGCCAAATGCTCCGAGCTCGCGTCGCCAGTTTTACCGTCTTTAATCTTTCTGTTCATGCCCATTCCTCCTCAACGCTTCAAAGAATCTCTCTCTAGAAATACACTCTCCCGTACTCTTTCTCTCTCTGTAATGGACGCCCTTCTCTCTCTCTGCGATGCTTTGCGATTTTGCCCGAATATTATCAGGTTTTAAGACGCAGTTTGTATATTAGCACAAAACATACAATTTAAGACTAATCTCAAAAAACTGGCTCATCAAAAAATTGTCCACTTGATTGAGTGTAAGTATAGTGCTTCAACAAAAGAACGTACTGATAAAAATGAGTTAAATCCTTAAAAAAACTGTTTTTAGCTATTTTAACTTTAGGCTTTTTACTTCAATTCACTATATATACAATTCTAAGGTTTAATAATAATGTTTCGCTTACAAAAGATACCGGCGAATGTCCCGATTTTCGACTAAACAATTTAACTTATTATGCACAAAATCCGCGTTGATCTCGATCGATGGGCGGGATTCGTCGCAAACCGAAAAACTGATTTCTTCCAAAAGCTGTTCCAGCATCGTGTGCAAACGCCGCGCCCCGATGTCCTCCATTTCGGTGTTCATGGTGCTGGCCAAAACGGCGATCTCGCGCGTGGCCTCCTCGGAGAAGTTCAACGCCGTCCCTTCGGCGCCGATCAACGCGATGTATTGTTTCAAGAGACTGTTTTCGGGTTCGGTCAGGATTTGCTGCAAATTTTCCCAGCTTAGAGGCTGCAACTCCACGCGGATCGGAAAGCGACCTTGCAGCTCGGGAATCAGGTCCGACGGTTTTACGCCGGTGAAAGCGCCCGCGGCGATAAAAAGGACGTGATCGGTCTTGACCGGGCCGTAACGCGTTTGCACAACCGAACCCTCCACAATAGGCAACAAATCTCTCTGCACGCCCTCGCGGCTGACGTCGGGGCTGGAACCGCTGCTCTTCGCCACGATTTTGTCGATCTCGTCCAAAAAAATAATGCCGTCCTCCTGAGCTTTTTCGAGAGCTTCTTGAGACAGGGCCTCGGTGTCGATCAATTTTTCAGCCTCTTCAGTCAAAAGTATGCGCCGCGCCTCGGAGACCTTCATCCTGCGTTTTTTTGATTTTTTAGGCAACATTCCTCCCAGGATTTCGCTCAAATTGATTCCCATAGAGTCCATGCCCGAGGCTCCAAAAAGGGGAATCCCCACGACGGAGTTTTCCGAAATCTCGATGTCGATCTCCCGGTCTTCCAGGCGTCCTTCTTTTAGCATCGCCAAAAGTTTGCTGCGCGTGTTTTCGTTTTTCTGCATTTCTTCGGTGTGCGGGGTCTCTTTGGCGCTGTCCGCGTCCGCGGCGGCCCCGAAAACCTTCATGATGTCGGGGACGGAAAGTTTTCGGTCGTTTCGCGGCAGCATCGCGTCGGCCAGTCGCTGTTCGGCCCGCTGACGGGCGGGCTCCTGCACGTCGGCCAACATGCGTTTTCTCACCATGGCCACGGACGACTCCACCAGGTCCCGAATCATGGACTCCACGTCTCGCCCCACATAGCCGACCTCCGTAAATTTTGTCGCCTCCACCTTGATGAAGGGCGCTTGAACCAAAGAGGCGAGCCTGCGCGCGATCTCCGTTTTGCCGACGCCCGTCGGCCCCACCATAAGAATATTTTTGGGGCTGATCTCTTTGGCTATCTCGGCGGGAAGTTTTTTGCGCCTTACCCGGTTGCGCAGCGCGACGGCTACGGCGCGTTTGGCTTTTTCCTGCCCGACGATGTAGCGGTCCAGATATTCGACGACGCGAGACGGAGTCAACGCTGTATCCAAAACACCGGAGACGGGCGACATCTGCGTTGTATCGTTCATTTTTCCAACACCTCCAGCGTTACGACATTGTCGGTATAAATGCATATCTCGGAAGCGATTTCGATCGATCGCTTGGCGACCTGCGGCGGCAGCCAATCCGTTCCCTCGCAGAACGCGCGCGCCGCGGCCAGGGCATACCCCGACCCCGAACCTATCGCGGCGACGTTGCCCTCCGGCTCTATAATATCTCCCGATCCGCTCAGGAGCAAAGTTATGTCGTGATTCGCCGCCAACATCATGGCCTCCAAACGGCGCAACGCTTTGTCCATACGCCATTCTTTCACCAATACGACGGCGCTTCGCATCAAATCCCCTTTACATTGTTCCAGACAATTCTCGAAACGCTCCAAAAGCGTCATCGCGTCGGCGGTGCTGCCGGCGAAGCCTACCAGCACCGATCCGCTGTAAAGTTTGCGCACCTTCTTGGCGTTGGACTTGATGATCTGAGTGCCCAAAGTGACTTGCCCATCGCCCGCCATAGCGACATTCTTTTCGCGCCGCACACACACTATCGTCGTTCCCTCAAACAGAACCGTCATCCCCCATCTCAAGATTGGCCCGCGGATGATTGGCCATGTAGCTTTTCTTCATCCAAGACGCGCTGATCGTCAGATATATCTGAGTGGTCGCCATATTTTCGTGCCCCAGCAGCTCTTGTACAAATTTCAAGGACGCCCCTCTTTCCAAAAGGTGCGTCGCGCAGCTATGACGCAACACGTGCGGCGTCACGCCGTCCAACCCGCCCCTGGAGGCCAGGGTCGTCACGACACGGTGCACCGTGCGCACCGTCAGAGGCTTTCCCTTCCGTCCCGCAAAAACGAATCCGTTGCTCGAATCTTGCGCTTCCCTCAGTTTCTCCATCGCCTTTTGGGCGTAAGAGCCGAAAGGCACGCGGCGCTCTTTGGAACCTTTGCCCAGAATGATAAGCCATCGCTCCTCCATGTCCACATTGTCCCATTTCAAGCCGACGAGCTCCGAAATACGCAAACCGCACCCGTAAAGTATCTCGACGATCGCCGTATCCCGCACGGGTTCCTCACTGTGAGAGGCCATCTCGAACAGTACGTTTACGGCCTCCGTCGACAGCGCCCTGGGAATGTTTCTTGGAGCCGAAGGCCCGCGCAGCGTACGGGAAACGTCGTGCTCCAAAACGCCGGTCTTCTTGAGATACGAAAAAAAACTTCGCAGCGCGGACAATTTCCTCGCGATGGTCGCCTTCGAATACCCCCAACCGAACAGTCCTCTCAAGTACGCCCGAAGGCGCGGCGTATCGATATCCTCGAGGAGCTCTATCTTTTGCTCTTCGAGATAATCCGAAAACTGCTTTAAGTCCGCCGCATAATTGATAAAGGTATGGCTGGACGTAGACTTATTCCTAATATAATCGAGAAAAGAGGTGACGGCATCGATAATTTTTCCTTTATCCATGCGTCAATCTTAGCAGAATTGTCTTTAAGTACAATACGTTGGGGCTTTTTCGTCGTTAAAATATTATCTCAACATTATCGTAATTCCTCGAAGACCAATAAAAGACACAATATGCGTCTCGACGTTTTTATCGATCAAGAGAACCTTTTCTTGCGGTAAGGACCACGTCGTTATATTTTTATCGTCTACCAAAAGGGATGGTTTCCCTACTATCCGGCTAAAATCTTCGACCATCTTTTCATACGCGCTGTCTCTCAGGGCGGGGCTTTCATGATGCTGTAATATGAAGAACGCCGTCAATACGCTGTTTTTTTTATCGTAGTAGAAATACAACGTCGTCCCGTAATCTTCGAAGGTCCAAAAGATCACATCAGGGGGCCCGCCCATGCCCTCATCAATACGTCGAGTGGTCATCCGTCCGGGGGAGCCCATAATCTTTCTCATTTCCTGTAATGGGATGGGGTTATTCGAATATTGGTCGAGCAAGTTTTTTATTTCTTGCGCGCTGAGATACCCTTTCGCCGGAGCGGCATCCACTTGGATGGCGGTGCCCAGCACAACCAGCGCCACGACCGAAAGAACAAACCCCTTCATCGAGCTTCGCGTCGTCACAATGCCTTCTCCTTCCCGTGTGTGTCCATCCCAAGCACTCCTCGTAAAAAAATCTTCACTTTTCGTGGCTCTAGTTTAACACTCACTGAAACTATATGTTCATTCTACGTTTTGTATCTGCTCGCGTATCCGTTCGAGGCACGATTTCGCGTCGACGACCATCCAGCGAAATTCCGCGTCGCCGACCTTGGAACCCATAGTATTGACCTCTCGGTTCATCTCCTGAATCAGGAAGTCGAGTTTACGGCCCTCCGAGTCCTTTCCCGACGCGATTTCTTTGAATTTCGAGATATGCCCCGAAAGGCGCGCCAACTCCTCGGAAACATCCCATTTATCCGCAATCAGCGAGATCTCCTGCGCGATGCGATTCTGGTCGAGTTCCAAGTCGAAACGCTCCATGACTTTTTCTATACGCGTTCTCAACGACTCCAGAGAATCCGAGGATGCCTCGCTCCACCGTCCCGAAAGCGCCTGAACCAGGCGCTCGAACTCCCGCAGGTCCAATTCGACAATCGCCTGCAATTTTGAGCCCTCGGATTTCTTCATCTCCATCAGGGCGTTTACCGCGGCCGCGGTCAATACCTCCAAAAATTTACCCTGTTCTTCCCCATTGTCTTCACAGGCGCGCGGAGAATCGCAAACGCCGGGCAGGGCTAAAAGAGCCGTCAGGTCGGGAACGAACGGCGCTTGCAGTCGTCCGGCGACCTCCCGCAGCTGGTTGTAGTAAGAACTCAGCGCGTCCGTATCCAGTTTTGCCGTTTTATACTCGCTGGACCAATCGATCTCCGCATTCAAACGGATTTTGCCTCTCTTCAAGGCGGAGCGCAGCGACGCGAGGATCCCGCTTTCGAAAGAGGATATCTCTTTGGGCAGTCGAACGTTGATTTCCTGATAACGGTGATTCACCGAGGCTATCTCGAAGGTGACCGTACCCCACCCAAACGTGTGAGACGCACGGCCGAAACCGGTCATACTCAAAAACATAGCGTCCTCCAATCCATTCCAATCCGATTCAAACGCTTTGATCTAAAAAAGTCAGCACCTCACGTACCAGGAGTCCTGTAAAGACAATTCCCCCTCGACCATCTCCAACAAACCTCTCAATCCTTCGGCTTCAAGAGCGCTTATAAGAACCACCCGCTCGCCCAATGCCCTCAGGCACGACGCAATCGTCGCTCTTTCCTGGGGCGTTATGAGGTCTTCCTTATTCAGGGCGACGATCCGGGGGATATTATCGCACCCGATCTCCGCCAACGTTTTCGTGATGACGGAATACGTCTCCAAGACGTCCGTCGCCGACGCGTCCAAAGTCAATAATAAGAGTTCGGCGGCCGAGATCTCCTCCAACGTGGCCCGAAAGGCCGCGACGAGCCCCAAGGGCAATTGGCGTATGAAGCCCACCGTGTCGGAAAAAAGCGCGTTTCCGCCGCCCGGCAGCCCTATGCGGCGCACGGTGGTGTCCAAAGTGGAAAAGAGCCTGTCCTCGGCCCAAATCGTCGCGTCTCCGGACAAAGCGCGCAGCAACGTGGACTTGCCGCTGTTGGTGTATCCCACCAAGGACACCGTGGAGACGCCCATCTTTTTTCTCCGCTCCCGAACAAGTCGCCTTTGTTTTCTTACGTTCTCAAGTTTTTTCGCGATCTCCCGCACTTTGCGTTCCAGTTTGCGCCGATGCCGTTCGAATTCCGTCTCGCCCGGGCCGCGCGTGCCGATTCCGGCGCCCGTCCGAGACATCTGCAGTCCCAAACCCTTCAAATGCGGAATTTCGTAGCGCGTCAGGGCCAGCTCCACCTGCAGTTTGGCCTCCGCCGTGCGGGCGCGCCGTTCGAATATCTTCATGATGACGAAGGGGCGATCCCAAATTTTAAAATTCGAATTCAAATTCGAAGCCGCCGCCTGCGGAGTCGAAGCGCTCGGGAGGATGATTTTTTCGAGGTTGTTTTTTTGAATGGGAGAAAGCTGTTCGTTGAAAACGAGATGGTCCGCGTTTCGCGCCGCGCAAAACTCCCGCAGCTCTTCCGCTTTGCCTCGGCCAATCAACGTGGCCGCGTCCGGGGCGAGGCGCTTTTGTACGGCGCTCCCCACGGTGGAAAGACCCAGGGAACCCAAAAGGAGGGAAAGTTCATCCAACAAGTTCTCCGGATCGTAATTTCGATCCGGCAGAGACAAGCCCACCAGGACGGCGTTTCGCGAAGGCGCCGCTCTCTCTCGGCTACGAGGCTGTCGACTCAAGGGCGCGTAAAGAGTCCGTGAGTTCCGCCATGATTTTCTCGCGAACTCCTTTGCCTTTGTAGCTCTCGGGATCGAACGCGATCGGTTTTCCGAAAGTTACCGTAATTTTGCTGGGCTTCACGGCAGCGGCGCCCGGAGGCATGGCATCATAAGTTCCTTTGACGAAAACAGGCAAGATAGCCGCTTTCGAGTGGGCCGCAATCAAGCCGACTCCCCCCTCCAAGGGCTGCAAACTCCCATCCGGGGAACGGGATCCCTCGGGAAAGATAAGAACGTCGCTCCCCTCCTCCAGGAATTTGAGAAATCCCTTGAGCGCGGCGGCGGCGGATGCGCTGTCGGCACGAGAAACCGGAACGGCTCCCAGAGTTCGTATGATCTTCCCGAAAAGAAAAGAACGGAAAAGTTCTTCCTTGGCGAAATACCGTAAACGACGGGGAAAAGCTACGCCAACAACCAAAGGATCTAGGTTGCTGCAGTGGTTAGAGGCGATAATCATATTTTTGCCTTCAGGAAGGCGTTCCGTCCATTTGATAGAAAGGCGATTATACAAAGTAAAAAAGATCCTGAAAAATATCCGTACCACACCGTAAAAAATTTTATCAAACGTCAACAGTTCACACTCCTCTTCTTGCCCTTGAATCCATTTACCCTTCAAGCCATACGACTCTGAATGATGAAGGCCAATTCGTTTACGACCTCGTCCTCCGCCATCGAAGAAGTATCGAGGCGAATTGCCTCTACGGGCTCTCGCAGGGGCGCGACCTCGCGGTTGCTGTCGGCGCGGTCGCGTTCGTGTATTTGGGTCAGCACCTCTTTATAAAGAACGGCCTCCCCTTTCCTCAAAAGCTCCTTGTAACGGCGTTCGGCTCTGGCTTCGGGGGACGCCGTCAAAAAAAATTTCAAATCCGCCTCTGGAAAGACCACCGTACCCGTGTCGCGGCCGTCGGCAATCAAATCGCCGTATTCCGCCTGCTCTCTTTGCAGGTTCAACAAAGCGTTTCGCACGGTTTTAAGCGCCGCGTATCCCGATACGACACGATCGACCCGATAAGATCGTATCGACTCGGTCACGTTTTCGTCATTGACGAAAATACCCTGCCCCTCTAGGCGCACGACCAACGAGGCCACGCTTCGGGTCAATTCCCCATTTTCGGCCGGAGCGACGCCCTTTTTATCTAAAGTGTAAGCTATAGCTCGATACATGGCTCCCGTATCCAAGTAGCGAATACCCAAGCGCTTGGCCACACGTTTCGCTACCGAACTCTTGCCCGCCCCAGCCGGGCCGTCCACGGTAATGACGAAACCCACGACTGCTATAACTCCCTCATGTCAGCCATTTCCTGCGCCGCTTGCCCCGCAAAATCCACAAGCTCCGACATCAGCGTTTCATAATCCTTGATTCCCAATCGCTCGATGGGCTCGGGATACATGTAGTTCTGCAATCCATCCGCCCCGATTCCGATCCCCATCATCAGACACATCGCGTTGGCGACGCTCACCACGTCCACCAATGGCTGATACTCCTTGAAGTCGGCTTCCAATTCGTTGGGCTTGTGGTGAAACAGCGTGGAGTAATAATAGGCTTTGGGAAGATTCCAGCGATCCACCAAAAGAGATCCCACGATGGAATGGTCGAACCCCAGGACCTTCACCTCCGCGTCCGTGAACGGAATGTGCTCTTCCTCCACCAGCTTCACGATGATGCCGTACCCGAAACGCACGTAATCGTTCAGGACGACCTTCCCGATGTCGTGCAGCAATCCGCCCACGTACGCCTCCTCCGGCAACGCCTTATGGGTGGCCTGGGCGATGTAACGCGCCGCGTAGGCCGCCGTCAGCGAATGCCGCCATAACTCTCCCCGATCGAGGGCATAACCCGAAAGCCCTTTGTCCATCACGGAATAAACCGTGGCGGCGAGCACGATATTGCTGATATTTTTGTAGCCTAAAAGCGCAATGGCCTCGGAAATATCGGAAATATGCCTCGACATTCCATAGGCGGCGGAGTTAGCCAACTTCAATGTGCGCAAAACCAGTCCTTCATCTCGCGATAAGCTTGCGGCGACGTCCGAAGCGCTGCTGGTAGGATCGTTGAGCTTCCGCAGCGTCTCCACGACAAACTGAGGAAAAGATTTTATTTCCTTCAGCTTATTGATAATACGTGTTTTAATAAGTTCTCTTGAACGTTCGTCTATTTCGCTCACCGGTGTGTCCTCCTTGCGTGAGGGCTAAACTGAACCGCCTTTAAATATTCTAGAACACAGATCGGAAAAAGACAATTCCAGAAATCTCCCTGCTTGAAGTTTCTCCAAAGTCAAACAGCCTATTTTACGCCTTATCAAAGTCAATACCCTAAAGCCCGTCAGCTTTGCCATCGTGCGTATCTCTCGTTTCAGGCCCTCCCCTATCTCAACGCGCAACCATCTCGCATGGGGCTCCCTCGGCATCACCTCGACCGCGAGGGGCCTCGCGCGTCGCTCCTCTATTTCGAAGCCCGCCCTCCAACGCGCCACGTGCCTGTCGTTGATTTCCATGTTCAGCAGAACCTCATATTCCTTCGTCACGCCCTTCGAAGGGTGTTGAATGCTCTGCGCGAAAGAACCGTCGTTCGTCAGGATCAACAAACCTTCGCTGTCCCTGTCCAGCCGTCCGACCGGAAACACGCGCGACGCCTTGATCTCAGCGGGCAGCAAATCCACCACCACGGGGTCGTACTTGTCGGTAACGGCGCAAACCACGCCTTTCGGCTTATTCATCGCGAGATATACCTTCGGAAGAAACGTCACAGACCTCCCGTCATACTCCACGACATCTTTTTCCGGAGCCACGGAAAAATAAGGCGCCAGGACGAGTTTGCCGTTGACGCGGATCTTCCCTCCCCGTATCAGCGCCTCCGACTTGCGCCTGGAGGCCACGCCGCACTCGGCTATAAAAGCGTTAAGTCGCATCCTCGGTTCGCTCCGCCTCGAGGGAACTCTCCATCTCGAAAGCGTTCTCTATCTCGAAAGAACCCTCCGCCTCGAAAGAACTCTCCACCTCTACCCCTCCCGTCTCGACGGTCTCCGTCGGCGGATTGTCTTCTCCCGAGACGTTCTCCGGAGCGGCTCCCAATTCTTCCAATTCCTCTAGGCTGGGCAGGTCCGCGATGGCCTCGAGTCCAAAAATGTCGAGAAAACGGCTGGTGGTACGATAAAGAAGCGGCGAGCCGCTTGCTTTTTTGCGCCCGGATATGCGAATGAGCCCATGGGACAAAAGCGTCTCGATGACCCGCTCGCACCGCACGCCCCGCAAATCCTCCACGTCGCTTCGAGTAACGGGCTGATTGTAAGCGACGACGGAAAGCGTCTCAACCGCCGCCTTGCTTAGCTTGATGCGTCCTCGCTGCGACGTGTCGCGAAAAAGCGACAAAACCTCCGCAAAATGGGGATTGGTCTCCAAAAGCCACCCCCCCGCCAGGGATTTCAAAATAAGCCCGTGACCCGACGCGAGGTGCTCTTCGAGTTCCTTCAACGCGCCGGCCAGTTCCTGTCCTCCAACGCCGAAAACCGCTTTCATTTCGCTCTCCGCCACCGGGCTCGCGGCCAAAAAGAGCACCGCCTCGATCTGGGCGGCCAGAACGGACAGCGTCTCCGTCGAGTTAGCCTTTCGCGTAAATTTTGACATCGGAAAAGAGCGTTGCCTGCTCTATGGTAATCTTGCCCATGCGACACATCTCCAAAACGGCCAAAAGCGTCACGACCAAGACCTTTACGGATGGAGAAAGAGCCCATAACGCGTTGAGCGACAGCTCCGAACTCTCGAACAATTTTTCTTCAAGCTCCGCGATACGCCCTTGAATTTGCGATTCCTCCGGCAACGCCTCGGGCATTCCGTCCCACTCCTCCTCCGGGAAATCGTCGCCGGAATCGACCTTCGGGGAAGCGGATTTTCTGTCGATGAGACCCCACCAGATGCGGCTGAGAAAATAAAGATTGCCGATGTCGTAGATCGGTTCTCCCTGATACACGTCTTCGTCGGCTACAATACGCCTATAGCAACGATCTTGGCGCGTTTTTCGCTCCTCCAGCCAGGCGGTCGCCGCTCGGTAGGGCCGATACCTCGCCAATCGTTCAAGAAGCTCTTCTTCGTCTATCGGCAGTTCCGTATCCTCTTCGACCTGTTCCTCGGGCGCGGAGGGCAGAAGGGCAAGCGCTTTTTGCAACAAAAGCTCGGCCGCCATGAAAAAAAATTCCACCAAAGTATCCACAGACGCTTTTTTCGTTTTTGCGAGGTACGCTCCATAAATTCGCACCAGTTGCGCGACTTTGATCTTGGACGCTTGCATCTGCCGGCTCTCCACCATGTGGCACAAAAGGTCGAGAGGTCCGGAAAAACCCTCTATCGATATTTCGACGATTTCCTTCGACATCTGCCCCTCGCCCAACCCAAAGTTTTAACGAGTCGACGGAAGCAGCCCCATCGCGGGATAAAGTTCCTCCATAGTCTCTCGGGCCGCGACCGTCGCGCGTTTCGCCCCCTCCGCAAGAATATCGGTCAGGAGCGAGGAATCCTTTTCATAACGGGCTCTTCGCTCGCGAATCGGTTCCATCATCGCCGAAATATGGGAGTTCAGCATTTTTTTGCAATCGACGCACCCGATGCCCGCGGTTCGGCACCCTTTGTCGATCTCTGCGATCTGCTCGACGTCTTTGTTGAAAACTTTGTGAATGTCCCACACCGGGCATTTATTGGGATCTCCCGGATCCGTGCGCTTCTCGCGGGCGGGATCCGTGAGCATGGTCCGAAGTTTGTCCCAGAGAGACTTGGGCTCTTCCGAAATGTAAAGGGAATTGCCGTAAGATTTGCTCATTTTTCTCCCGTCCGTCCCCGGAACTTTAGGCGTCGGCGTCAGAAGCGTCTGAGGTTCGGGCAGCAGCTTTTCCCCAAAAAAATGATTGAAGCGGCGCGCGATTTCGCGGGTAAGCTCCATGTGGGCGCTTTGGTCCTCCCCCACCGGAACCCTGTCCGCCTTGTACAGGAGAATATCCGCCGCCATCAGAACAGGGTAACCCAAGAACGCGTAGGTGCTGAGATCCTTGTTTTGAAGGTTCTGAATCTGTTCCTTGTACGTGGGGTTTCTGTAGAGCCAGCCCAAGGGCGCGATCATCGCGAACGCCAAGGCGAGCTCCGCGTGCTGCGGAACGTGGGATTGAACGAAAAGACAGCTTTTCTCGGGATCGAGTCCCGTAGAAAGCCAGTCCAGTAAGACGCCCATGCAATTTTGACGCGTCTCGCCCGGTTCCGCGTAGTTGGACATCAAGGCATGCCAATCGGCGATGCTGTAAAAACACTCGTACTTTCCCTGAAGGTCCACCCAATTCGTCAGCGCCCCCGCCAAATGCCCGAGATGCAGCGGCCCGGTCGGCCTCATCGCGCTGTAAACTCTGCCCTTGTTCATTTCAACAACCACCTTGATCCAATAAATTCGAACTCCAATAAAAACCGCCTAAAGACGCAAAGGCGTTTCGAGCGCCTTGTAGTCGAGCAACATGATCTCCAGTTCCCCCGGAGCCGCCAGGTAACGCGCGAGCTCGACCAGAGTCACGCTTTCCATTTCCGCGTGATCGACCACGGCGACCGGGAGCTTCGAACGCGTGCAATCCAGGATGTCGTGATACTTCATGTCCGCCGTGACGTACAAATCCGCCTTCATAGCCAGGGCCGCGGGCCACAGACTGCTTCCCGACCCGCCGCACAAGGCCACCCGCAGTATACTACAATCCGCCGGGCCGTAGTAATCGAGCCGCGTCAGGTTCCACGCTCTTTTCAACCTGTCGAGGACGTCCCGTAAGGGGCTTTCGGCGGACAAGTCCCCCGCGGCGCCCGTTCCTCCCACGCCTTCTTCGGACTGAACGAGGGGGACGATCGCGCCGAGTTTGAGCCGTTTTGCCAGAACCCGGCTAACCCCGCCCTCCGCGTTGTCCCAGTTGGTGTGAGCCGCAAACACCACCATGTCCGCTTTGATCGCCATTTGTATCGTCTTGCCGATGTTCGAAGAGAGGTCGATGCTATGCAGGGGCTTGAAAAAGAGAGGGTGATGGGAGAGCAGCCCCTGGCATCCCTTGCGGAAAGCCTCCTCCAACGCCTCGGGCAAAGGATCCAGCGAAAGCCCCAGCCGTCGGATTTCCCACTGGGGGTCGCCGACCATCAGTCCGACGTTATCCCATCCTTCCGCCAATTTGAACGGAGCGACCAGATCGATTTTTGCAAGGATGTCCCGCACCTTCACGCACTCCACCTCCAGATCGCGCAAGCGAAAAAGCCCGCCACCAAAAAAGCCGTCCCTACGCCGATCAGGAACGACTCTCGTGCTTTGTAAGATCCCATAGGTTTGCTTCTTATAGGAATACGGTTTCCATACGCACAAATTATTTCATATTGTACCACGGGTTCGCTTTCTACTTGGCGAGTGCGCGGGGCATCGTTTCATTCAGAGCATAAAACACGCGGCGGAGTGACTCGGCGTTATTTCCAGCAATTGTAGCGTTCGTTTGTCCCGAATACCCGCTCGGATTTTGGAGCTCCGCAAACGACGCGCTCCAGCGTCAATCATAGAATTTATCTGCGTAAGCGTACAAAGCCGGCGAGCCTCCGGTATGAAGGAAGAGAATGTTTTTTGCGGAGGCGAAATATCCTTTTTTGATCAAATCGATCATCCCCGCCATCGCCTTGCCGGTATAAACGGGATCGAGCAGGATGGCCTCGGTGCGGGCGACAAGTTTTACGGCCTCGATCATGCCCTCGGTGGGAAGGGAATAGCCTGCCCCGATATAGTCGTCAAAAACGATCACGTCATTCCGCGAGAAGGGAATTTTGATTTTGAGTTTTTCGAAGAGTTTTTGAGTCAAAGAATACACGGCTTCGGTTTGAGATTCTTTTTTTCGATTGATGCCAATACCAACAACGGGAATTTGAGCGTTGTTTCCAAGTATTCCCGTCAACACTCCGGCATGGGTTCCCGTGCTTCCGCTGGTAAGAACGACGCTGTCGAAGCCGATGCCGGTCTCGAAAGATTGCTGCAAAAACTCCTGAGCGCAACTCACGTAACCCAGCGCGCCTATCTCGTTGCTGCCTCCGCCAGGAATGATATAAGGTTTATGTCCGGCCGACGCAAGTTCATCCGCCACATGTTGCATCTCCGCCACAAGATCGCTGCCCCCGTCGACCACGTGTATTCCATCGACCCCTAAAAGGTGAAACAGAAAGTTATTCCCGCCAGCATGTTTATTATAACTGTTCGGGACACGTTGTTCGAGGACGAGGTGGCATTTGAGCCCCTCTTTGCTGGCGGCTGCGAGAGTGAGCCGGCAATGGTTGGATTGCACGGCTCCACAGGTTATCACGACGTCGGCGTCATGCCGTAACGCGTCGGCTATCAAAAACTCCAGCTTGCGAGTCTTGTTGCCGCCTCCCGCCAAACCCAACAAGTCGTCGCGCTTCATGTAAATTTTGGGTCCGCCCAACGCGTCGGAAAGGCGCGGCAATTCTTCGATAGGAGTTTGATAAGAGGTATAACGGCGACGTGGATATTTGCTCAAGTCCATCAATAATCACTCCACTTTTTATGTTATTTAGTAACGTCTCGAATTTTGAACCGGCTACGTATATCGAAATAACACTTACTTTTTTAGTGTGTATTCTATGCATTATTCTCCGAAAGTCAAGCATCCCACTCCAGCAGAGTTCCCGCCATATAACGGTTGTATCCGAAAAAGCGGCGGCGAAAGTCCGGTCGAGGTCCTCGATGAGTTCCACATTTGCGCTGCCGCCTTTTTTTCGTGATCTTTATCACTTTTCCCTTAGTAAGTGCTATGCTTATGTTGAGCTAAAATGTTATGTTGTAAAATTCATATAGAGGTGATAGACATGGTATTTAGGGGTAGGACAAACGCTCAAAAGAAAACGGTCAATATAGAGGTGACAAGCGACTTCTCGGACAGGATGCAAAACGTTTCGGAATACACAAAACTCTCCTACGGCGAACTTCTTCAAAAGTGGATCGGCCAAGAGGAGCGCATCATCAATGCCGAGCGCTGCGAAGAAGAGTTATTGAAGTGGAAGCAGCACATTGAAACGCAGTTGATCGGCATCCAACGTCAAATTTTCGATTTGCAGGGCACTCCGACAGGCGAAGGGTTCAACGAGCATGAATACCGCCGCGCGCTGCTTAAAAGGATTAAAAGCCTTCGAGCGCAAGGAATGACGTTTGTCGATATCTCCGAGCAATTTAACCGCGAGAGTATCGCGACGGTTACCGGCACGGGGAAATGGTATCCAAGTTCGATTTCCCAGTTTCTCGCCAAAAACGGCGGTCTTTAGCGCCTCGCCCCGCTCAGGCGGAAACTGTGCGGGCGGGCATTAGCGATGTCGTGAGGGATTCTTCGCATACCGCATCCACATCATCGTGATGCCGACGCCGGAGGCGATATTGAAAAGCGCAAGGAGCTTGAACGCCCCTATTTCGCCTATGGTGGGGCTCGCGAAACCGACGTAGACAGGCAGAATGAACCAACTGACATCGTAACAAAAGTGAACGAGCGAGGACGATTTCGCGCGCAGGCGCGCGGGAGCCAAGTCTCCTATTAGAGCCAGATGCGCGGGATAACCGTAGCCCATCCCCACTCCATAGAGAAACCCGCAGATAAAAAGCCAGAGATTGCTTGTGGCTACGGTAGTCAAATACAGAAAAAACGCCATTACCAAAAGAGATGGCCCGGCGAAAACATAACGGGGGTAGCGATTGAAGAACTCGCGTCCCCAGATTCGTATTGCCAAAGCCCCTAGTCCGTTCGCGACGACGAAAGCGGAAGGAACGAGTCCCATCGCCAACGCCAAGGTCGGCAGGTAGACGATGGAGGCGTCGCACAGTCCGAACAGGACGCAGGACGTCACCATACGCCAAGATGGCGTGTCCCGATAGAGTTCGCTCCAGGTTCCCCACTTTTCCGGCGCGGCACTCGGACCTCCCGACAGAGGCGGGAGCCGAAACGACAGGACGACGCAGAACCCCGCCATGAATACGGGAATCCCAAGAAACAGTGAAGTACGCCCCCTCGCTAGAAGCCAATCGGCAAACGGAACGACGGTGAAAAGACAGGCCAACGAACCCAAAGTGATGAGGGCGAAGGCCAGTCCCCGTATCTCTTCCGGGATCACCAGAGATTGATACGTCGTCAGCGCTACGACAAAAACCCCAAAGGCGCAGCCCATCGCGAGACGTATTGAAAGAAGGGCCCAGAAAGAACCCGCGACGAACATGAAAAGAACTATGCCCAGGCACAAAAACGCCGATACGACGAGGGTGCGGCGTATTCCGGCCCGTTCCACAATCCAGCCGCCCAGAGGGCGGGCAAACGTCGTTGCCGCGTAAAATCCTCCCACCAAAATCCCGGCGAACTCGGAGGAAAAACCCTTCAGGTCCAGGTAAGGAGCAAGCATGAAAAATACGTTGGAATAGGAGTAGATTGCCCACGTGGTCCCGATCAGATACAACACTATATAAACAGGCGATCCGTGAAGAACGCGCCGCGCCGCTCTCTCGGCTTCCTCGCCGGAGTACGCGGCCGTCTTTTCGTGACGCACTTTCATCGTAGAAGTTTCCACTCTCAACGCCTCAATTCTTCAAATCTTGTTTGGGCATAACCGGGTACATGGCATGAACAGATACAATTCTTCTTGCCTTCTTTACGCATTATCAAGTTTATTATAATATCACGCATGACGGGGCCGTTCCGCGCTCGCAGGTGCGGCTTCACGGAAGGATGACGACGGATCGTAACGGGAAGGGGGATTCACATGTCGTGGAGTTGGGCTGCGTTGATGCCGCATCCGCCGATCATTGTGCCCGAGGTGGGGCGTGGACGCGAACGGGAGGCCGCGGCGACGCTCGAAGGCGTGGAACAATTGACGAAAAGGCTCGCCGACAAAAGACCGGATTGCCTGTTTTTTCTCTCTCCTCACCAGCCTTACGCGGTCGGAGCGTTATTCGTGAACGGAGCGGCTTGTTTGAAGGGTACTCTGGCCCATTTCGGCGTATCTCCATCCAGTGCGCCGGCGGTTTCTTTCGAAATAACCTCTTGCGGCGCGGAGACGCCTGCCGGAAAAACTCTCGTGGATCATTTGACCCAAAAGGGTTTTGCGGTTCGCGTGGGAGAGGCCCCCAATCTCACCCAAGACCAGGGGACGCTCGTACCCTTATACTTTCTGAGAAACGCGTGGAAGAACGCGTCCTCCGGCGAAATTCCTCCCGTCTTCCTCGTCTCGCCAATCGGGCTCGACCCTCTGTCGGCCTTCAAGCTGGGGCAAGCCCTGGCCTCCTTCGAGGATGGTTCGGCCTGGGGACTGCTGGCAAGCGGGGATCTCTCCCATCGCCTGACGCGCGACGCTCCAGCCGGGTATAGCTCCGTCGGCGGGAAATTCGACGCGGCCGTCGTCGAGGCGCTCTCGTCAACCGACCCGCGACCTCTGCTGGAGTTTTCGCCGGACGAGGCGGAAGCCGCCGGCGAATGCGGACTGCGGTCCGTCATGACCCTGCTGGGGCTCTGCAGGGCGCTGGGAAAAACGATCGATGTGCTCTCCTATGAAGGGCCCTTCGGCGTCGGATATTGCAACGCGATTTCCGAATTTCACAGATGAAGGAGGATATGCGATGAATGGCAAAATCGATTCTCACCCTTACGTTCGGCTCGCGAGAACGACGATTTCGCGGCTTTTGCGCGGCGAGCCGCTGCCCGATTCGGGAACCGCGGCCGTCTCGGACACGGACCGATGGGGTGACGAGCTATGGAATGATGAACTATGGAAGATCGAGCGCGCGTGTTTCGTGTCGATAAAAACGCTCCAGGGCAACCTGCGCGGCTGCATCGGGACCATCCTTCCCACGCGGCCCAGTCTCGACCTCGAAATCATTTTCAACGCGGTCGCCGCGTCCACGCGCGATCCCCGTTTCCCCCCGATGAAAGCCTCGGAGCTGGACGACGCGACTCTTTCCGTCGACGTGCTGGGCTTGCCCGAACCGGTGTCGGACCGAAACGAGCTCGATCCCGCCGTATGGGGCGTCATCGTTTCCCGAGGCATGTTGCGAGGCGTGCTTTTGCCGGACCTAGAGGGCGTGGATACCGTCGAACAACAGCTCGACATCGCGGCGCAAAAAGCGGGCATTCGAAAAATCGACAGCGCCGTAACCATAGAGCGCTTTCGCGTCGATCGCTATAAAGAGCGGACTTGA
>JAISQE010000173.1 GCA_031274425.1 Synergistaceae bacterium
CATTTGAGCGGCCTGTGCTATAGCGATGTCGCTCGGTACTGCCATTTGAGACCACTCCATTCATAATTGAGTCGGTATTTTTTGAGGTTATCTTACTCGCGTCCAGACCACAGAGTGCGTTTTTTTGAAAAGATTGTCGGTGGTGAAGGCCGGAGGCGGAGTCAAAACGTCGTTTGTGCCGTAAAGAGGCATCGTGTAGTGCGATGCGGCTTTCCCCTCGATGATTTCGTTAACGCGCGCCTTTCCTTTCATTGCCACCCCCACCCACCACTTGTCGTTTTCTACGAAAAAAGCGTAACGAACCGGATTGTTGATGATACGGCCGTGATCCATGTATTTGCCCAAACTCTCGGCGTAATTTATGCCGGCCGCGGGAACGAAATCACCGCTTTCGGCCACGAACACGATCGCGCTGGCCTTCATGATGCGAAGGTCGTTGATGATGGCCATCGCCTCCGCGGCAGACTCGCCGCCAGCTTGAGTCAAAAGCATGGCCCCAACCAAAATCCCCATAATAATTATGACGATCAGGACCTCTATCAACGTGAATCCCTTGTGTTTCACCCGTGTTGTACGCATCACGGCCTTCCCTTCCCTTATCGTATCAGATGATTAACTCGTATTGTTCCGTATTTTGATCGATACCATGACAATCAATCCTCTACTATCTTAATACTTTTTAATTAGAATACATAGACCTTAAGAACCATTTTATCGATGAAGTCTTTATGTCGGATAATTTTCAACTGAGAAAACATCCAAGATCTCCTCGTCGGACAAGTTTTCCACCCGGGGTCCCAATTTCTCGTAATCCGCTGTGCCGCCCAGGGCGGCGAGAATTTCCCGCATGTCGTCGCTTTCCGCTCCGAAGCGGCCCGTCAGCAGCCCAAAAAGAATCGTGGCCTTGGAAAACCAGTTCAACAGGTCCCGGGAGGGGGACCAGGCATTTTCGAACAAGACGGCGAAGTGGTAGTCCTCGTCCTCCGATTCGTCCACGGGGTCGGGGATGTAGCCCAACATGTAGAAGGGAACGTTGGGGGCCATGCGCACCGCGTCCCAAAGCATTTTGTTCAAACCGTCGTTTTGCTTCTTCTTGTCTTTTCCCTTGCCGCTGGAGAGCATGAAGGTCGCGATCACCCTGGCGTAGGCCCAGCCCAGCCCGCGTACCGTTTCCCGCATCGTCTCCTCGAGAACGCGGGCCCACTCTTCCCGCTCCAGCAAAATACGATAATACAGGGTCTTGGCCAAAGCCAAGTCCTCGTGGTCATAACGCAAAAGCTCCTCCACCAGCTCCAAAGCACGGTCGTCCCGCTCCATGAAAAAAAGCGTATAGGCCGCGCGCTGCAGCAATCCGAGGTACACGAGCCCCATCTCGTCTTCCAGTATTTCTTCACCGGACAGTTCCTCCTCCTGAAAATAGCGCTTCGCTTCCTCCAACGCCTTCTCCAGCAAAGGAAGCCTTTCGTCGTCCTCTTCCACCAGGTCGGCCTTGAGCAGAAGGGCCTCGGGATTGTTCGGTTCCAGCGCAAGCGCTCGATCGGCAAGCTCCGCTATCTCGTCTATGTCCTCCGACTCGTAAGCTCTGTCCAGCAGATCGTAAATATCCTCCGTACTCATTTGTCCCAACCTCCATCGTCGTCTTCGGGAGAAGCGCCGCCGTGCCCGCCGCCGGAGTCCCAACCGCCTCCGCCGTTTCCTCCGCCCAAGCTGCCGCCTCCTGCGTCCCAGCCGCCGCCCCCTCCTCCCAGGGTGCCGCCGCCTCCGCCTACATCCCACTGTCCTCCGCCCGGAGCGCCGGGAGAAGCTCCTCCGACTGCGGCGCTCGGGCCCGCGATTCCGTTGCCCGAATTGTCGTCCCGACGCGCGGTCAGGGAGGCGAATGGAATGGCTCCGCGCCAGATATAACCCCACTCCCGCGCCAGGTCCGCCAGATCTTGGGTGTCGGACCTGGTCCAGCTGGGTAAAAGGGCGTTTTTTTTGCGCAGGGTGCGCACGATATAAGGATGTCTCGCCAGGAGCGCCTGAGAGGTGCTCTGCCCCGCCGCAGGGGCGATGCTGTACCACCGGTTGCCCAGCCAGATGCGGAGGCCCGCCACGCCCGTCTTCCACGCGACGGGGGTGTAGGCCAGAGGATCGTCCAGCACGCCCATGTTGTCCAGGCCGGAAAGGGCGATGGATCGAAACGCCTTCGTCTCGTACGCTCCGCTTCGCCAGGAGGAGGCGGCCACCCGCGCCAGTTCGGGCACATCCATGGGCACCACGGCCCCCACGAGAACGTTTGTCGGCACGATGCTCCCCTGCCGTCTGACGCGCCCGTAGACCCAGCGGTTCGGGGCGATCTGCGCCACGGGATACCCGTCGAAGGTGGCGTACCATCCCGACGGAAGTCCCTCCGTCCAATAAACCTCGAAGTTCATGGCGTAAATTTCCTGATATGCCGCGATGACAGGGGTGGCTCGCGCAGGCTCCGTTCGTATGCAGCAGGCGACGATGCCCAGAGAGACGAGAAGCCGGAGGACGCGCCTCGTCGAAATTCCGCGTCTTAAAAATTTCTCCATCATCACTTTATTCATCATTATGCACCTCTCCCAACAACCAGAAAACCGATCTTCGAACGCGAAAAGATTATACCCCACGCATAATATTCCCTGCTATCGCTTCTTCTCGCGCCCTCTCGCTTCCAACAATACTTTTTACGATGTATAATGACAACAAGCCGAAAGATGCGCCGCAAAGCGTCGTGTGGAGCGTTTAGGGGCGTGGCTCGACGGCACGCCGCAATAAAAACGTCTTAAAATGCAATGCTTATAAAGGAGGTTTTTTGATGAAAATAAGCGATGTGATCCGCTCGCCGAGAGAGGACGTTCTCGTCTCCGGCTACGATTTCGAGGAAAGCTATAGGCTTCGCAAAATGGCCGCCGCGGAGACGAAGGCGGAGGACGCCGCGCTCCGGAAGGTCGAGGAGGTCAAGGACGGCAACGTGGCTACGACGCTGGAGATGATGGACCGTCACAACGAAATGGTCAAAAAATCTCAGGAACTGTCCGAGGCGAAAGCCAGGCAACGCGCGATCGAGCGCCAGAACACCCAGCGCCGGGAAGAGCACAGCGAGCTTCTGGCCGAGATGGCGGTCCGCAACGCCCAGCGGCGGGATCTTCTCGAAGCCGCCCGCCTGACGCGATAGACGGCGGAGGGGTAAATCATGATGTCTTTGCTGGAAAAACAGTTCAAGCTGGAGGAGAACCACACAACGGTGAAAACGGAGATCTTGGCGGGCGTCACGACGTTTGTGACGATGGCCTACATTATCTTCGTCAACCCGAACATTCTCTCCCAAACGGGAATGCCTTTCGGGCCTTTGATGGTCGCCACCTGCGCGTCCGCCGCTTTTGCCACGTTTTTGATGGCGTTTTTTGCCAATTACCCTATCGCCTTGGCTTCCGGCATGGGGCTCAACGCGTTTTTCGCTTTCAGCGTCGTTTTGAATCCCGACATGGGCATAACCTGGCAGGGGGCTTTGGCGGCCGTGTTCATTGAGGGCGTCTTCTTCGTGCTCCTGACGCTCACCAAGCTGCGTGAAACCATCGTCAACACCATCCCCAAGACCCTGAAAATCGGGATAGCCAGCGGTATCGGCCTGTTCATAGCCTTCATCGGCCTGCAGGGAGCGGGCATCGTCGTCGCCAACCCGGCGACCCTGGTAGGGCTGGGCAGCGTCAAGAACAACCTGCCCGTCGTCCTGGCCCTCGGCGGCCTGATCCTGATGGCGGCGCTGGAATATTTCAAAGTCAAGGGTTCCCTCCTGATCGGTATCGTGGCCGTCACGGGGGCGGGAATCGCTTTGGGCAAGACGCCCATGCCGGAGGCCGTCGTTTCCATGCCGCCGTCGCTCTCGCCCATTTTTGCGCAGCTCGATTTTTCCGGGCTGGGCAACCCCGATTTCTGGATTGTGGTGTTTACCTTCTTTTTCGTCGATTTCTTCGATACGGTGGGGACGCTGGTCGGCGTCTGCAACCGTAGCGGGCTTCTGGACGAGCAAGGGCGGCTGCCCCGGGCGAAGGGCGCTCTGATGGCCGACGCCATCGGCACGGTGGCAGGGTCCGTGTTGGGAACGTCGACCGTCACGTCCTATGTGGAAAGCGCCAGCGGCATCGCCCAAGGGGGACGCACGGGACTCTCCGCGGTCGTCGTGGGGATCTTGTTTTTGGCGTCGCTTTTCTTCAGCCCTATCGTCGGGATCGTTCCCGCCTACGCCACGGCCCCCGCGCTTGTCATGGTAGGCATCTACATGATGATGGGGCTGCGCGACCTGGATTTCGGCGACTGGACGGAGCTGGTTCCCGCGATGCTGGCCTTTTTCATGATGCCCTTGGCCTACAGCATCGCGACAGGGATTGAGTTCGGGATCGTCGCCTATGTCCTGCTCAAAGTCGTGACCGGCAAAACGAAAGACGTGAACTTGGTTTTGATCGGCCTCGCGGTCCTGTTCGTCCTCAAAGAGCTTTACGCCTGAGCCGCTATAGGATCAAAAGTATGCCTAATACAAAAGTCGAGCGCTATATTTTTTACCCTGCCTCTTCCGTCATGAGGGCTTCCCAGCGTTTGTAGTTCTCGGTTAGGGTTTGTTCGAGGTCGTTGCGTTCCTTCATCAGCGCTTGAACTCGCGCGGAGTCGGACAGGATGCGGGGAGCGCATAGAGAAGCGTCGATTTCGCCCCGACGAGCCTCCAGCTTTTCGATGGAGGCCTCTAGGGGCGTCAGTTCTTTTTTCAACTCGCGGGCCTTTTGGATAAGGCGCTGGTGTTCTTCGGTTTTTTGTTTTTTTTGCCGGCCGCGGGGGGGGCGGTCCGCCTCGGCGTTTTCGTTTTCCCTCGCCAACAGCTCTTCCCGTTTCTCCAAAAACCAGGAATAATTGCCGGGGTAGTCGACAATCCGTCCGTCGCGAATCTCCAGCACCCGGTCCGCCAGGCAGTCGAGAAAATGGCGGTCGTGGGAGACGATCAAAAGCGTTCCCCCATATTGCAGCAGGGCCTTCTGAAAGAGCTCTTTGGTGTTCAGATCCAGGTGGTTCGTGGGCTCGTCCAGGATCAGGAAATTCGACTCCGCGAGCATCAGTTTGAAAAGGGCGAGCCGTGCCTTTTCCCCGCCCGATAGGACGGAGACCGATTTGTGGATGTCCTCGCCCGAAAAGAGAAAGGACCCCAGGAGGGTGCGCTTCCCCGCCTCGGTCAGCTTGGAGGCCGTTTGCCGCGCCTCTTCCCATATCGTGTGGGAGTAGTTCACGTTGCGCGCGCTTTCCTGCGAATAAAAAGCGCATTTGACGTTGCGTCCCATGCGGACGACGCCGTCCGTGGGCTCTTCGACGCCGCTCAAGAGCCGGAGCAGCGTGGACTTCCCCGCGCCGTTCACGCCCACCAGAGCCACGTGTTCCCCTCTGTTGATCGTGAAGTTCACCCCGCCGAACACCGACAGCTCGCCGTAGCTTTTGGAAAGGTTTTTGACGGAAAGCGTCTCCCATCCGCTCTCCGGGGCCTCGGGGATGCGAAAACGGACCGTCTTCGAGGGGCCGTCGAACTCCAGCACCTCCATTTTTTCGAGGAGCTTGACGCGGCTTTGCACCTGCGCCGCCTTCGAGGACTTGTAGCGAAAACGAGAGATGAACCGCTCCAACTCGCCGATGCGATCCTTTTGCTCCTGAACCGTTTTCTCCAGGCGTTCCCGGGCGGCGTCCTTCTCGACCAGGTAGCGCTCGTAGCTCCAGGGGTAGAGGGTCAGCTTTCCCCGCGCCAGTTCCGCGATCCGCTCCGTCATGTTGTCCAGGAAACGGCGATCGTGGGACACGGCCACGACGGCGCCTTGATAGTCGCGCAGCCATGCCTCCAGCCACTCCATGCTTTCCGTGTCCAGATGGTTCGTGGGCTCGTCCAGAAGCAGCACGCCCGGACGCGACAAAAGAAGCGCCGCCAAAGCGACGCGCATCTTCCATCCCCCGGAAAACTCCATGCAGCTCCGTTCCTCGTCCCCGGCGGCAAAGCCCAGACCCTGAAGCACCTTGCGCGTCATGGACTCGAATTCGAACCCGCCCAAATGCTCGAACTGGCGCTCCAATCGCCCATGCTCGCCCAAAAGCGACGCCAGGGCCTTCGAATGGGCGTCGGTCTCCGCCAACGCCTGTTCGGCGGCGCGCAACCGCTCTTCTATGGCGGAGAGCCCCGCGCGTCGCTTCAGATAGTCCAGAACCGACGTGTCCTCAAGCTCCACCAGGTCCTGGGGCAGGTACCCCAGGGTCAGGTTTCTGGATCGATCCACCACGCCGCCGTCCGGCTCGATCTCCCTCATGAGAACGCGCAAAAGCGTCGTTTTTCCTGTTCCATTGTCTCCGACGAGCCCGACGCGGTCCCGGTCGGCGATCCTCCAGTCGACGCCGCCGAAAATGACTTTCTCGCCGAAGGACAGTCGAAGCGATTTTATGTCGATCAAGGGTCGATCCCTCCCCGTCAGCAGTATATACTATGCGGGAATATTAAAGGCGGGAGGTCCACCATGGAATACAGAATCGAAAGAGACTCGATGGGAGAAATAAGCGTGCCGGCCGATCGGAAGTACGGAGCGCAGACGCAGCGCAGCCTCGAAAATTTCCGGATCGGAACCGAGAAAATGCCCGCGGGCGTTATCCAGGCTCTGTGCGAGATCAAAAAGGCGGCGGCGGCGGTGAATCTGAAACTCGGCCTGTTGGAGGAAAACGTCGCCCGGGCCATCGCTCAAGCGGCGGACGAGGTTCTGGACGGGCAGTTCGAAGAGGATTTCGTGCTGTCCGTCTGGCAGACCGGCAGCGGCACCCAGACCAACATGAACGTCAACGAGGTGCTGGCTCATCGGGCCAGCGAGCTTTTGGGCGGCCGCGTGCACCCCAACGACCATGTGAACAAGTCTCAGAGCTCCAACGACGTGTTCCCTTCCGCCATGCACCTGGCCGCCTGGAGGGCCGTGGAGGAACTGATGGCCTCCGTGCGCCTTTTGGAGTTGACGTTCGCGGCCAAGGCGGAGGAGTTCATGAAGCACGTCAAGACCGGGCGGACGCATCTGCAGGACGCCACGCCGATCACCCTGGGGCAGGAAATAAGCGGTTGGGCGGGGATGCTGGACCGCGACGCCCAAATGATTGAGCAGGCCTCGCGCCTGTTGGGCGAGATCGCCCTCGGGGGCACCGCGGTCGGGACGGGCATCAACGCCCCGAAGGACTTCGACGTTCTGGCCTGCGAAGAGCTCTCCCGCAACACCGGCATGGAGATTTTCCCGGCGCGAAACAAGTTTCAGGCCTTGACCAGCAAAGACGAGCTCGTGTTCGTGCACGGCGCGGTGAAAGCTCTGGCCATGGATTTGCTGAAAATCGCGAACGACGTGCGCTGGATGGCCTCGGGGCCGCGGTGCGGACTGGGGGAGATCACGATACCCGAAAACGAGCCGGGGAGCTCCATCATGCCCGGCAAAGTCAACCCGACGCAATGCGAGGCCGTGTCGATGGTGGCGGCGCAAGTACTGGCCAACGACGTCGCCATCGGGTTCGCGGCGGGGCAGGGGAATTTCGAGCTGAACGTCTATATGCCCGTGTTGATCTACAATTTTTTGCAGTCCTGCCGTCTGTTGATGGACGTCATTCTGTCCTTCGACCAGAACTGCGCGCAGGGGATCAAGGCAAACCTGCCGCAACTGGAGCGCAACGCGTCCCGTTCCTTGATGAACGTGACGGCGCTGACGCCCGTCATCGGCTACGACAAGGCGGCCGAAATCGCCAAAAAGGCGCACGCCGAAGGGCTCACGCTGAAAGAAGCCGCGGCGGCCTTGGGCTTCATATCCGAAGAGGACTTCGACAAACATATGAATCCCCTCGGAATGTGCTTTTCGGGGCCGGAACGATCCCGGTAAATGTTCAACAAAAAAGCCTCCTGAATATATAGGGGGAACCAATCCCTATTTTTGAGCGTGAAGGAGGACTTCACTTTGGGAGGACTTCATTTTGGGTAGACTTCACTTTGGTAAAAATTGTTTTGGAAGGGCTCTACCCTCCGAATCCGACGTTTCGGACCCGACGTTTTTTGGGAGAGATATACTCAACTTTATGGATGACAATTTCGACTTGTTTGAGGTAAACTTTCATGTACAGTAAAAGTAGCGGGAAAAATATCAAAAGTATCAAAAATCTTAAAATTCCAGGAGGGGTAGAGATGAAAACGTACCTACGCGCTCTCGAAGCTATCGAATCCTCGGGGGTTAGGGCCTGGTTGGTGGGGGATCCCGTGCGCAAAATCGCCATGGGCATCTATCCTTCGAGCCTTAGCGTCGTCGTCGAACCCTGCGATCTGGAAACTTTGAGGACTTCCCTCGGAGAGGGCGCGGTCTTGGGCTCCGAGGCCTTTCCCGTTCTGCACACCTCAATTAGGGGCTCCAAGGTGGAGATTGCCTGCATGAAAGGCCAGTCCATCGAGGAAGACCTCGCAAAACGAGATTTCAGCATGAACGCCATCGCGATACGGAGCGACGACGGTTTCGTGGACCCCTTCAACGGACGCCACGATATCCGCAACAGGCTGATCCGCCTCACCGGCGACGACATCGACTTAGTGACCAGCGACCCCATCCGCATCGTGCGCATGCTTCGGTTCGCGGCGGAACTGGATATGGACATTTTTTGGAAAAGCGCGACGGACGTGCGCGCTTTTATCGCACAAAGACCCGATCAAATTCGCAACGCCCCCACCGAGCGGTGGGGGCGCGAGATTTTGAACGGAATGAGACGCAGGCCGTACGATTTCATCTACCTCTGCGACCGCTATAACCTATTGCCCCTCTTCCTGAACGACCTGGAACAGTTGAAAGAAATTTCCATCGAGGGCGGAGGGACGCTCTTCGACCACACGTTGAACACGCTCAGGATAGCCCAGGACTTTCTCGGCGGCCGCAAGCGCAGGGATAACGACATGGCGTTTTCCCTGTCGATGCTGTTTCACCACGCGGGCGCCATGAGCAATCAGCCCGCCGACGCGGCCAAGGCGGCGAAGATCGCCACGCGGCACCTGAAGTCGTGGAACGTGAACTCCGAGACGATCGAGACCGTGGCGTTTTTGGTGGAGAAATATCAGATGCTCTACGAGGCGAAGACGGAAGAGGCCTTGTGCGCCGCCGCTCTGCAGTACGGCTTCGCCGCGGTGGAAATGATCATCGATTTCGCGATCTGCAACTCTCAGGCGGACGGCATGAAAAACATGGAGGTGCTGGCCGCCAACAAATGGAAGCTGGGCGAGGTCATCCGCCGCTTCGACGAGACCCAACGGCGCATGGAGGGCAACCTGCGCTACCTGACCGGCGACGAGGTGATGGAGGTTCTCGACGTCAAGCCCGGCAGGGTGGTCGGCGAGATTTTGAACGAACTGGATATGGCGGTGGGAACGGGGATTGTCGCCAGCAAGAAGGAAGCCACGGAGTGGGTCCTGAAGCGTGGGGCAGACGCTGGCGATCGCGGGTGACACGATAGCCGCGATCGCCACGGCTTGGGGCGAGGCCGGGGTCGCCATCGTGCGGCTTTCGGGTTCTCGTGCCGTGGCGTTGGCGAAAACCGCGGTGCGGTTCAAGACGGGGTTGGAGTTCCCTCCGCCCCGTTTTATGCGTCTGGCCTCCGTTGTGGACCAGGACGAGCAGCCTATCGATCAGGTGTTGGTGGTGCATTTCCCCTCGCCTAAAAGCTATACCGGAGAGGACGTGGTGGAAATCCACACCCACGGGGGGACGCTGGTGGCTCAACTCTGCCTGGAGGGCTTGATCCGCAGGGGCGCTCGATTGGCCGAGCCAGGGGAGTTCACCAAACGCGCGTTTCTCAATGGGCGCATCGACCTGTCTCAGGCGGAAAGCGTGCTGGGGATCATTCGATCCCGCAGCGAAGAGGCCCTGCGGGCTGCGACCCGCACTCTGTCGGGGGAGCTTTCCGCCTTCGCCGGCGACATACGGGAGGAGCTCTTGACACTGCAGAGCGCTCTGGAGGTGGAGCTGGACTTCCCGGAAGAGGGCATTCCCTACCGGAGCGCCGAGGAATTGCTCGACTCCATCTCCACGCTCCGATTGAGCCTGGAGGACCTGTTGGATCGCTGCTCCGTGGGGCTCCTGCTACGGGAGGGCATTCGCGTGGCTTTGACGGGCAGGCCCAACGTGGGCAAATCCTCCCTTCTCAACGCCCTGGCGAAACAAGCGCGCGCTATCGTCACCGCGCTTCCCGGAACGACGCGCGACGTCATCGAGGAGGTCATCACCTATCGCGGCGTTCCCATACGGCTGGTGGACACGGCGGGGCTGCGCACGCCCTCCGACGAGATCGAGGCCAGCGGGATCGAACGCACGCTGGCCGAGTTGCGCCGCGCGGATATATGTCTCTGGATCCTGGACGGCTCGGTCCCCCTGGACGATCAGGACCGGGACTACATCGAAAAACTCAGGGACAAAGACCACATTATCGTGTTGAATAAATCGGATTTGAACCCGTCGGATCGATCGCGATCGTTCGCCGCCACGGAGGACGATATTCGGATGCTGTCGCCTCAGGACGTGCCCCAAAGCCCCATATTGTCGCTCTCGGCCAAGACGGGGGAGGGCCTGGATCTGCTGAAGGACAGCATCATTTCCTCCGCGTCCGGCAGCGGAGCGTTGGACGCCGGGCTCAACGTCACGGCCCGACAGCTCACGGAGGTCCGCGATGCTCTTGCGGCCATCACGAACGCCGAGACGGCCGCCGTGGAAAATATCGGGCAGGACGTCGTCGCCAGCCTTCTGGCCGCAGCGCGGGAGTGCCTCGAACGCCTCCTGGGAACCAGCTACGACGATGCCCTCCTGGAGAGTATTTTCAGCCGTTTCTGCGTGGGAAAGTGAATCTTTTATTAAAGAGACTCTAAAGCCGAGAGGAGATTTAAATGAAAAAATCACTATTTGCACAATGGTGCTATCTTCTTGCTAAAAATCAGTATTTAAGCTATAAAAATCTCGGTATCGTAGCGTTTTGGGATTTTGAAAAGCCGAATTTATCACCAAC
>JAISQE010000196.1 GCA_031274425.1 Synergistaceae bacterium
ATGCCGGCTTCGGGGTCGACGCAAAAGGGAGCGCCGGGGAGGATCGCCACTTTTTTGTCGAGGGCGCGTTTGGCCAGTTCGTTACTGTCTATGGCGCCGGTGTTCAGCCAGAAAAAGAACCCGCCCTCCGGCTTCACCCAAGTGATTCCCAGGGGCGTCAGGTGCTTTTGGAAGCTCTTTTCCATAGCGTCGCGTTTGACGCGGTAGTTGCTGATGATGTTGGGAAGGTGGGCGTCCAGATATCCCTTGCGGCAGTACTCGTGGGTGAACACTTGGGTGATGGGGCTCGAACAGAGGTCCGTCGTCTGCTTGAAGACGATCATCTGCCGAATGATTTCCGCGGTCCCGCTGACCCACCCGACGCGGACTCCCGGAGATAGGATCTTGGAAAAAGACCCCGCGTAAACGGTGTTTCCCGCTTTGTCGAAAGAAAAGATGGAGGGCAGGTGCTCGCCGTCGAAGCGGACATATCCGTAGGGGTCGTCCTCGAAGATGGTCAAGTCGTACCGTTCCGCTATGGCGGCCAGTTCTTTGCGGCGCTCCACGGACATGGTGGAACCGGCGGGATTCTGGAAATTGACGATCGTGTAAATAAATTTAGGCTTTTTGCCTTGTTTTTTGAGGTTCTCGATCAGAGGGGGCAGTTCCTCGACCATCATGCCCTTGTCGTCTACGCGCACGGACGCGAACTCCGCGCCGTGGTTGATGAAGGTGTTGAGCGCCGCCATGTAAGACGGATCCTCTGTGATCACGATGTCGCCGGGGTCGAGCATAGCCCACGCGAAAAGATCGAGCGCCTGCTGCGAACCGGTGGTGAGGAATATCTCGTCCAAGGTCACCTCGCGTCCCAAGCGCGGAGCGGTCCACTTGGCCAAAAATTCGCGCAACGGACTGTATCCTTCGGTGGTGCCGTACTGTAAAAGGGACGCGCCGTTGCTTTTGAGTTGCTCCGCCCCTTCGGCGAACTGATCGATGGGGAATACCTCGGGCGCGGGCATGCCTCCGGCAAAAGAAATCATGCCGGGCTGATTGATGACCTTGAGAAGCTCGCGTACCGGCGAAGGCCTTGAGTTGAGGGCAGTTGCGCTAAAGTTCTTTTTCCAATTGTTGCTCATGCAGTACTCCTCCTCCTGACGTAGCGGAAACCCGCCGCATTCCCGCCTATTGTTCCTCGTTATTGTACACCATGCCGCACCCTCGCGAAAACGCGCCTGGGCTTATTTCGCGTTGGGCGCTTTTTGCGAGGGCGTCCCTTCGGCTTTTTGGATCCTCTGCGCGCGCTCTCGAAGATGCTGCAAACGACGGTCTGTGGGAGGATGGGAGTTGAAGCCGTTGGGTTCGGTCTTGAATCCGTTCTCTTTGAAGCTCTTCATGGCGTTGTAGAGTCCCCACGGATTGTAGCCGGCCTTTACCGCCAAATCCATGCCGTAGTCGTCGGCCTCGACCTCCTGTTCACGGCTGAACCCGCTCTCCGCCAAGTTCATGCCCACCGCCCCCGCTATCTCGGCGATTCCGCCGGCGCGCCCCAGGAGCGAGCCCAAGATGCTCCAACCTACGTTGCGCTGCACGCTCTTGCCGTAGTGCCCGCATTGGACGTGCCCCACCTCGTGCCCCAGAATCCCCGCGATCTCATCGGAAGAATTCAACACCCGCATCAGTCCCTGAGTCACATGCACGGAAAAGCTGTTCGAGGATTGAAACTTGACCCACGCGTTGGGGGCCTCGTCTTTTTCGTAGGTGATCGGTATGGCTTTCATCCCAGCGACGGCGGCAATGCGCGACCACGCTTTTTGTACGCTGTCCTTTCCGATTTCCGCGTAAATCGGCGTCGCCGAAAAAACGGCGATCGAGAAAACGACGATAAAAATAAGTACCCGCGTCGTGGCCTTTTTCCTCATTTCACACCCTCCTCAAGAGTAAAATTTAAGAGGCTTTCATGAAGCCCAAAATATCGGCGTCCCCATCGCCCGAATTTCTATTTTATGGATGCGTGGAATATATATGATTTTACAACAAAAGAAGAGGGTAAATGCCCTGAGAAAGGCAAAGGGAGGACGGCTTGATAAAAAGATCTTCTCCTTGTATACTGACTTTCGTTTCGATGCCACGCCCCTCGATGCGGGGGCTCAGTCCTATGCGGCGAAGGTCCGTGAATCCTGTCAGGCCCGGAAGGGAGCAGCAGTAAGCGGTGTCCGTCGGGTGCCATGGGGTTGCTGGGTTCCCGCGGCGAGGGGCGCTTTTTTCTCCGAGCCCTCGGTTTTCCGTTATTTCCCGTCATTTCCCGTCATTTTGCGGCGTCCTATGATTTCGGTACGGGATTGACATCATGTCGTCGCCGATAATTTATGTTACAGTCGTTTTATACTTTTTTTGAAAGGAGTGGCGGTTTTGACCGAACGACTCGATGCCGTTATCGGCGATTATCTTGAAACTTCGCCCGAAAGCAAATGTTTTTGGTGGGAGGGGACGTGGTACAACCAGGCTTTTTTGAAAAACATGACTGACGTTTGCGCGGAGACTTTGCGCGCGGCGGGCTTTTCCGAAGGTCAACGCATCGCGGTCTTGATGCCGAACGACCCCATGGTCCTCGCGCTTTCTTTGGCGGTTTGGCGATTGGGCGGCGCGATTTGTCCGTTGAATTTCAAGTCCGGCACGCTCTCTTTGACCACGACCCTGTCGCTCCTGGAACCCTTCGCCGTCGTCCTGTCCGACGAAGTTCAAAAAGAAGTCGTCTCGGCGCTGGATGCTCAGGGTTGGGTCTGCGTCGTCCCTCCTTCCGGGGGACCTCTGCCGGAATTTCAAGGGAGGGCGACCGGCGCGGAAAGCCCCGAGATTGCGGTGATTTTTTCGACGTCGGGGACCACCGGCACGCCCAAAGCGGTGCCCGTCTCGCACGCCAATCTCCTGAATAACTGCAGCATCTGTATGCAAGCTCTGAAGGACCTGACGGAGGGCGATGTCCTGCTGGACGTTCTGCCGAACTTCCACACCTTCGGCTTCATCATCGGAAACATCCTGCCTCTTTTATTGAAGGGCGCGCAGGCGATCGTCCCGAACTTCCTGCCCCCGTCCCGCACGTTGGAGATCATCGAGGCGGCGTCCGTCAACGTGGTGATCCTCGTCCCCATGATGCTGAACTTTCTGCTGGGACTCGTCGAGAAAGGCGCTCCTCGCCCCGAGGGCATCAAGCTGTTGATTATCGGCGGCGACCGTTACAACGCCCAGGCGGACGCCAGGGTCGAGAAACTGATGGGCATCGGCGTCTTGGAGGGATACGGCCTGACGGAGTGCTCTCCCGTCGTTTCCCTCAACAGGAGCTACGCGCGCCGCAGGCTGGGAACGGTGGGCGAGTTCCTCGATGGTTACGAATGGCGGCTTCGCGACGAAAACGGGACGCCTTTGCCCGACGCGGCGGAGGGCGTGTTGTGGCTGCGCGGCCCCTCCGTCGTGAAGGGATATTTTCGCGTGACGGAAAGCGACAGCGAGCGTTTTGACGACGGGTGGTTCAACACCGGCGACTACGTGCGCATCGAGGACGGCTACATTCGAATATTGGACCGCGTGACGGACATCATCATCGTGAGCGGGTTCAATGTCTACCCTCAAGAGGTGGAGGCCGTGCTGCACCTGCACCCGGCGGTGCGGACCGCGGTGGTGATCGGCATTGCCAACGCGAGCAGCGGCGAGGTTCCCAAGGCCTATATCCAGAAACAGCCCAACGCGGAGGTCACGGAATCGGAGATCCTTCGCTATTGTAAAGAACGGCTGGCGCATTATAAAGTTCCCCGCAAAGTGGAGTTCGTCGAGAGCCTGCCGCTTTCGGGGATGGGAAAGATTTTGCGCCGCGTCCTGCGCGACCAGGAAAGGGCTAAAGATGCTCGAAATCACGCTTGAGTGATATAATTCACTGGCATCGAGAGGAATGTACGGTGAAGACAAATCATATCACCGTCATAAAAGCGTCATAAAAGGGGTATGAAAAAATATGTCTGTGAGGCTTGAAGCGGTTATCGACGCGAAGTTGGCGGAAAATAAAGACGCTCGCTGTTTTTGGTGGAATGGGGAATGGTACTCCAAGGCGGACTTTTCGAGACTGGCGGACGAGTGCGAGGCGTCGCTTCGCGCGTCGGGGTTCGGCAGAGGGCAGCGATTGTGCGTCCTGATGCAGAACTGCCCCCTGGTCGCCGCCCTTTCGCTGGCCGCCTGGAGGTTGGGCGGGACGCTGTCCCCGCTGAACGTCAAATCGGGAATGCCTTCTTTGCTCGGCACGCTCGCCCTGATCGAGCCGTTCGCCGTGGCGACCTCCGACGCGATTCGGGAAGAAGCCGGGACCGTCCTGCAGGAAAAGGGCTTCGTATGCGTGACCTGCTCTCCGATGGGCCCGCTGCCGGAGCTGAAGGGGAGGACCTCTTCCATCGAGACCCCCGACACCGCCGTGATTTTTGCGACGTCCGGCACCACGGGGCTGCCCAAGGCCGTGCCCCTGAGCCACGACAACCTCTATGACAACTGCGTCGGAATCCGGGAGGCGTTGCGGTCCCTCGAGCCGGGAGACATTTTTTTGGCCGTGCTTCCCAACTTTCATTCTTTCGGTTACACCGTTTGCACGTTGCTGCCCTTGACCATGGACGCCGCCCAGGCCGTCGTCCCGGGCTTCTTGCCGCCTCAGCAGACGATAAAGGCGATCCGCGAGGCAAAGGCCAACATCCTCTTCGCCGTTCCCGCCATTTTCTCCTACCTACTGTCGGCCATGGAGCGCGGCAGCCTTCCCAAAGATCTTTTCGACTCCGCCAAGCTCCTGGTGACCGGCGGAGACCGTCTGGGCGCCAACATGCACGACCTGGCGAAACGCGTGGCGGGCAAGGACATCATGGAGGGCTACGGCCTCACCGAGACCTCGCCTGTCGTGGCGGTGAACCGAAGTTACGAGGAGCATCGTCCCGGGACGGTGGGCCCCTTCCTGAGGGGCTACGAGTGGCGATTGCTCACGGAGAAGGGCGAAAAAACGGACAAAGACGAGGGCGTGTTGTGGCTGCGGGGCCCCTCGGTGACCGAGGGCTATTTTCGCGCGCCCGAGATGACGGCCGAGCGCTTCGACGAGGGGTGGTTCAACACCGGGGACTACGTGCGCGTAGAAGACGGCTATATTCGGATATTGGATCGCGTGACGGACATCATCATCGTCGGGGGTTTCAACGTGTATCCGCAGGAAGTGGAGCTGGTGCTCCACGCGCATCCGGCGGTGAAGACGGCTATCGTGGTCGGCATGCCTCATCCGGTGAACGGCGAGGTCCCGAAGGCGTTCATTCAGAAGACCGATGAGGCGGAGGTCACGGAGCTGGAGATCGTCAAGTACTGCAAGGAGCAGTTGGCGCATTTCAAGGTGCCGCGCAAGATCGAGTTTGTCGACGACTTCCCTCTGTCAGGGACGGGCAAGATCCTGCGCCGAGTTCTACGAGAGCGGGAAAAGGAAAGGAAATAAGGGCTATGACGAAAAAACTGCGGATCGCGACCTTCAACGTCAATTCCGTACGCAGCCGCTTGCCCATTTTGGAGCGTTGGCTGCCCTCGCTGGATAAAGCCGGCGCGCCGGTGGATCTGCTTTTTCTGCAGGAGACGAAGGTCGTCGACGCGGATTTCCCCGTGGCGGCGTTCGAGGCGATGGGCTATACGCCCTATTTCCGCGGTGAAAAATCGTACAATGGCGTGGCCGTCGTGGCCCGGGTTCCCGTGGAGGTGCGTTTCGGCTTTCGGGACGGAGAGGAGCCGGATTTTTCGACGCGCGTCGCCTACGCGAAGACGCCCGAGATAGCGGTTTTGAACACCTATGTGCCCCAGGGCAAGGAGATCGAGCACTCGGACTATCAGGTCAAAAAACGTTTTTTGGAGCGCGTGCGCGATTTTTTCGACCGAGAAGCGGGGCCGAAAAACGCCTTCGCCTGGGTGGGCGACCTGAACGTCGCGCCGACGGAGATCGACGTCACCAACCCTCAAAATAAAAAAGACCACGTTTGCTTCCACCGAGAAATTCGCGATAAGTTCGATTGGGTGGTCTCCTGGGGACTTTCGGACGTTTTCCGCGCCTTTCACCCGGAGGAGGGAGAATACACTTTCTTCGACTACCGGGTCAAGGACGCGATGGCGCGAAACATCGGCTGGAGGATCGACCATATCCTCGCGAACGAGACGCTGGCGAAAAAAGCGCTCACCAGTTTTGTGGACAGGACCCCCCGGGGTTGGGAGAAACCCTCCGATCACACGCCTTTGATCGCGGATTTCGAGGTTTGAAGGACAGAGTGCACAGGACGATCTCGCTGTCGGTGACGGTACGCAGCGGCATCGTCCAGAGCCCCGCCCCCGACGAGACGCAGACGGTCGTGTTTCCCCTTCGTTGAGATCCGGAGGAAAGACCGTATATCCATCGCATCATCAAATTGAAGGGAAATACCTGCCCTCCGTGGGTGTGCCCCGAGAGTTGGAGGGCGACGCCAACCGATTCGGCCTCCTCTAAATTTTGCGGAGTATGGTCGGCGACGACGACGGGCAGCTTTGTTGCCGGGCCGTCGAGACCGTCCAAAATCGACCTCAAAGGAGCGCGGGGCAGGCCGAAATGTCTGCCCCGCGGATCGTTGCGCCCGACGAGGACGAAGGCGTCATCGACGACGCGCGCTTCGTCCTGGAGGGTTTCGAATCCGGCGTCCCGCAAAAGGCGGAGGGAGGCCTTCTCGCCCGCGTAAATGTCGTGGTTCCCCAGCACGGCGTATTTTCCGAGGGGCGCGGAAAAAGAGGCGAGAACCTCTCCGAGCCCCGCCCCGACGGCGCGGGAAACGTCGCCGTCGGTGATGTCGCCCAGCAAAAGCAGCACGTCCGGCCGGCATTGGGCGACGCGTTTTTGCAGGCGCTTCAGGTAGCGCTCCTCGACAACCCCTCCCGCATGGATGTCCGCGACGGCCAGGAGCACGACGGGGGGTCGCGGGGCCGGCGAGAGCAGGTCGACGTGGATGGCCCGCGCGACGATACGCTGGGCGCGGGCGACGCCGTAGGCGATCCAGAGGAGCATCGCGTTGAGCGAGATCGCCGCCGCTCGGGGCGAAGGAGCGTCGAGGGTTGTTCGGGAGGCCAGAAGCGTCCACGCGTTCAGGAAAAGAAACGCGGCGGAGAGGTGCAGCACGAAGGCGAGAGCGACGCCCCCGACGCGCCTCAGTTGCGGGCTGTAGCGTTTCTGAAAGATTCCCAGCGGCAGCGATAGCCCCGACAACAGCCAGAGGGCGAGGACGACGATTTTCCACTCCCCCCGCCCGAAGAAGGCCAGGTTTGCTCCGCTGTAAAGAAGTGCGCAAAAATACGCTCCCATGAAAAAGGCCATGCCTTTCGCGTTGTAAAACATCTCCATTTCACCCCTGATCATCCCCGTAGACCTCCTACAAGAACGATGATAAGCTATTGCGGCTCGCGGCAAACTTTAAATCACAACCTTCTTTTCGTCCACGAGGCGTGGAGTGTATTATGACAAAATTTTTTACAGAAAGGGAACCAATGCCCACAACTTAAGGAAGAAAATTAACGGGGTCAGGGGACGAGTCCCCTGCGGGGTGTGGGGCGGAGCCCCGTGGTTTTGCTTAAGTTGTGGACATTGGAAAGGGAACCGGCTCTCGCAATGTCGCCTTATTTCCGTCATGTTATCAACCTTTTGGGGGGCGTCAGCCTTTTTCTTTACGGGGCGTCTCAGTCCACGGAGGCATTTCGCTCCGCGTTCAGCACGCGCGCCCGCGAGGCGATGAGTCTTTTCGCCCAAAAAAAGCTTCAGGCTCTGGCTTTCGGCGCTGTCCTGGCGGCTGTGGCGCAGGGCAGCACGGTTTCCACCTCGATCGCGATCAGCTTCGTCGACGTGGGAATGCTCTCGCTCGCCGGCTCGATCGTCGTGATGATGGGAGCCAGCATCGGGGGGACCTTCGTCACCTTCCTCATCAGCCTCGACATCGTGAGTTTCTCTCCGCTTCTTTTGGCGGTGAGCTTTCTGATGACGCGTTTGGGACGCGGTTGGGCGCAAAAGGCCGGCGGCGTGCTCCAGGCTCTTTCCCTGATCCTCATCGGAATGTTGCTGTTGAAGCTGGGGGCCGATCCTCTCTTGAGCAATCCCGACGTCAGAAATGCCGTCATCGGGATCGCCGGCAGCCCTTTCACGATGTTTTTCGCGGCCGTTTTGGGCACGGCCGTTCTGCAGAGCTCGGCGTCGGTGATGGCGCTCGCGGTCACCATCGCGGTCAGCGGGGCTCTGCCTCGAAGCGCGGTGTTTCCCGTGGCTTTGGGCTCGCATCTGGGCAGCACCGTTACGATGCTCCTGACGGCCGCGGGAGGGCGACGCAACGCGCGCGTGCTCGGGGTGGCCGCGTTCCTTTACAAACTGACGGGGGTCGTCGCGTTCGTTCCCCTCATTCCCTGGGCGGGCGCGTTGGTGGATGGATTGGATTTTTCCATGCCCACCAACATCGTGCTGGCCCAGGCGCTTTTGGTTTTTACCAACGCCGCCGTTTTCTATCCCTGGCCCCAGATTTTGATACACGGCGGCATGTTCGTCCTCTCGCGCATGCGCGGCGCCGATCTGGGGGTTCCGATCTACCTGGACGAGAACCTGCTCGAAATGCCGTCGCTGGCGATTCGGATTTTGTCCAAAGAGATGATACGCCTGATCAACTACATCGAGGCTTTTGTGCACATGCAGCTTTACCCGGAACGGGATGGGAACGATCTGGAAAAACTTCTTCCGGAGGGGATACGGGAACTGACCGAAGCGTGCGAACAGTACATGTACGCCATACAACCTCCCTCCATCGCCGAGGACCGGGCGGCGGGGCGGGAATATCGGACGATCTCCTACGCCATGCTGTCCCTTCGGGAGACCGCCCATATCGTCACGGGGCGCTTTCGCGGACTGCTGGAACAGCCCGGACTCGACGACCTGGCGGATGAGATGGGGAGGCGGGAATGGGATAAAATGGCGTCTTTTTTTATGGAGGTGGTGAGAGACGCCCTGCACGCTTTTTCGCTGGGCGACGCGAACCTGGCCCGGCGGTCCCTGGATAAGGAAGCGGAGTTCGAAAAATTTACGCTCTTTCTGCGCTCCCAGCTTCTGGCGGGAGAGACGGGGCGGCGGGAGAATTCCGCCCTGGTGGATTTCGTCACCGTGACGGAACGACTCCTGCACTCCTCCGTGGAGGTCGCGCGGGGGGACGTTTTCGTCAAATGGATAGAGTCGGAATGGATAGAGCCGGAAGGCAATGATCGGGAAAGGGCGGGAGATCGGTTTGGACAGAAATAAATCCGTTGAATCCTATCTGTACGCGTCGGATAAGAAACGCATCATCGAACTCGTAACGAAGATGGGGTCGATGGTAGATTCGGCCTTGAAAAACGCGCTGGAGGCTTTTATCGAGGCAAACGCGCTTCTCGCGGAAAAAATCATAGCGGGCGACGACGAGGTCGACGCCATGGAAGGGCAGGTCGACTTGGAGTGCCTGCGGTCCATCGCCATGCGCCAGCCCGTGAGAGAGGAGCTGCGTTTTATCTTCGCGGTGCTCAAAACGATAACGGACCTGGAACGCATCGGCGACGAGTCGGTCAATATCGCCCGGTGGGTCGTGGAGTTGAGGAAATATCCCCGCGCCGCCGTAAACCCCACGCTTATCGACATGTGGGATATCTCCAGAGCCATGCTTCGCGACGCGCTCAACGCTTTTAAGTCCTCGGACGGGAATCTGTCCGAGGAACTCTGCCGCCGGGACGATCAACTCGACCGGATGTACGAGGACGTATTCGGCGAGTTCATCGACCTAATGGCCTCGTACAAAACGAACGACGTGAACATGGTGCGCGCCGTCGCCGGGCAGATGTGGATCGCCCGTCATCTGGAGCGGATTGGCGACCACGTGACGAACATAGCGGAACGCGTCTACTTCATGGACAAGGGCGAGACTCTCGCGAGAAACTGAAAGAACCGTCGCGGAACACATCTTTCCGTCACTCTGCCTCTGGGTCCTGCGCACTAAAAGGTGCGGGACTTTTTCATCTCTTGTTTTTTATGATAATCCTTCTAGCATAGTTGTATGCAAAAAGACTTTCATAGTGCCCGACGGGATGGTCGCGCCCCGATAATCTGTCCAATTTATTTTATTCCAGGCTATTCCAGGAAATTCTCGCGGAGCCCTTCAGCGTTCCGCGATACATTAAGGGAGGTTCGAAAATGGAAGCGCCAAATATCGTCAAAATGTCCGCGGAGGTCCCCATCGAGAAGTATGGGAAGGAACGGATCGCGTTTTTCTACGAGACCATGCTCAAGATCCGCAAATTCGAGAGGACGGTGGAGGAAAAATTTCTCGGGGGGGAAATCCCCGGTTTCGTTCACCTGTACATCGGAGAGGAAGCCGTGGCGACGGGGGTGATGTCCAATCTGACCGCCAAGGACTACATCGAGAGCACCCACCGCGGACATGGGCACACCATCGCTAAGGGCGCGGATTTGAATCGTATGATGGCCGAGATCTACGGCAAAAAAACCGGCTACTGCCAGGGTAAGGGAGGGTCCATGCACATCGCCGATTTCAGCATCGGGATGCTGGGCGCCAACGGCGTCGTCGGAGGGGGCTACAACCTGGCGGCCGGCGCGGCTCTGGCCCAAAAGATGCAGGGGAAGAAGGACATCTCCGTGGTGTTCTTCGGAGACGGAGCCAGCAATCGCGGGACCTTTCACGAGGCGGCCAACCTGGCTTCCGTTTGGAAATTGCCCCTGCTTTTCGTGTGCGAGATGAACGAGTACGCCTCGACCACGCCCTACCGCACCGCGACCTCCGTCGCCGACATCGCCCGCAGGGCCTACGGCTACGACATGCCCGCGGTCATTGTGGACGGCAACGACGTCTTTTCCGTCTACGAGGGCGCGAAGAAGCTCGTCGATCATATTCGGGAGGGGAACGGACCGGCTTTCCTGGAGTGCAAGACCTATCGCGTCAAGGGGCATTTCGTCGGCGACCCCGAAAAATACCGCACGCGCGAGGAAGTTCAGAAAAACATCGACGAGCGCGACCCCATTATGCTCTTCGAGCGGAAAGCGACCCAGGCCGGAGTGTACAAACAAGATGAGATGGATGCCCTTCAGTCCAAGGTGGACGCGGTGATCGCCTCCGCCTTGAAGTTTGCGCAGGAATCGCCGGAACCGGCCGCGTCCGAGTTGTTTACGGACCTTTACGTGTAAATTCGAGGTGAGCAGAGATTATGAAAAACATTACGTTCTCCCAGGCTACGCTTGAGGCGATGGAAGAGGAAATGAGCCGCGACGCGTCGATTTACGTGATGGGCGAGGATATCGCGAGGCAAGGCGGCATTTTCGGTCAGTTCAAAGGGCTTCCCGATAAGTTCGGCGACCGCGTGAAGGACACCCCCATCAGCGAGACGGCCATCATCGGAGTTGCCGTGGGGTCCGCTCTCGCGGGAATGCGCCCCGTCGCGGACATGCATTTTGCCGATTTCGTGGGCGTCTGCATGGACGAGATCTTCAACCAGATGGCCAAGGTTCATTACATGTTCGGCGGCCAGAAGACCGTCCCCGTGGTGGTGCGCGCCCCGGATGGCATCATCAACCAAGCGGCGGCCCAGCACTCTCAGTGCGTCGAGGCATGGTTCGCGCACATTCCGGGGATCAAGGTCGTCATTCCCTCCAACCCGGCCGACGCCAAGGGGCTGCTCAAATCCGCCATTCGCGACGACAACCCCGTCATTTATTTCGAGCACAAAGGACTTTTCTCCATGAAGGGCGACGTGCCGGAGGGGGAGCACCTGGTGGAAATCGGCAAGGCGCGCGTCGACCGCGAGGGTACAGATGTGACGATCGTCTCCTGGTCCATGATGATGCACCACGCCGCGAAAGCCGCGGACAAACTGGCCGCCGAGGGGGTCAGCGTCGAGCTGATCGACCTTCGCAGCATCTCGCCCTGGGATAAGGAAGCCGTGTTGAAATCCGTGGCGAAGACCAGCCGCCTTTGCGTCGCTCAGGAAGCCGTAAAGCAGGGTGGTTTCGCCGCGGAGGTCGTCTCGACAATCGCCGAGGAAGGGCTCGACTATCTGGATGCCCCTGTCGCGCGAGTCGGAGCCCCTTTCAGCCCCATCCCTTTTGCGCGCCCACTGGAGCAGGCCTATCGAGTCACGGCGGACACCATTTACAACGCCGTCAAGAATATTCTGTAGTTCGGAGGTCGGGCTATGGCAACGACGATCACCATGCCGAAGCTGGGGCTTACGATGAACAGCGGTTCGGTGCAGCAGTGGAAGAAAAAAGTCGGAGACGCCGTCAAAAAAGGAGAGTTGCTTTACGTCGTCGCCACGGATAAGCTCACGGTGGACGTGGAGAGCCCGGCGGACGGGGTGCTGCTCGCGATTACGGTCAAAGAAGGAGAGGACGTGCCGGTAGGAGCGCCTATCGGCCTTATCGGAGCCCAAGGCGAGCAGGGGCTCGCCCCCGCACCCGTTATGGGGTCCGCTAACCCTGAAGGCCCGCCCGCCCGCCCGTTGGGCGGGAGAGGAGCTGATTCAGAGGATAAAAGCCTTGGTGACGGCCGCCGAAGGCTTATGGGTGCAGGGGCTCGCCCCTGCTCGCCGAAGGCAAAAAAATTGGCCCGTGAGAAGGGGGTCGATCTTTCCGCTTTGCAAGGAACCGGCCCTCAGGGTTGGATTGTGGCCCGCGATGTCCTGGCATACGGCTCCCAGACCGTCAAGGCGTCTCCCGTCGCCGCGAAGATGGCGGCCGAGGCGGGGATACCCTTGGAATCCTTCGATATCGACAGGCGCGTGATGAAGGCCGACGTCCAGGCTCTGATCGCTCCGCCCCGCGTCGAGGGGGAGGGGACTAGATCCCTGCCCGTCACGCAAATGCGGCGCATCATCGGCGAGAGGATGCTTCGGAGCGTCGCGACGATCCCCTCCGTCTGTTACTTCGCCGAGGTGGATATGACCGCTTTGAACGGCCTGCGCGCCGCCTACAACGAGAGGCTTCGGGAAAAGGGCTCCACGGTCAAAATCTCCGTCAACGACATTCTGATGAAATTCTGCGCCAAGCTGCTTCTGGAGAATCCGATGGTCAACGCCTCGGTCGAAACCGAGACCGAGTTGAATTCGGCGATGAGGGCCTTCATTCTCCACGACGCCGTCAACATCGGCTTTGCCGTCGCGCTGACGGGGGGGCTGCTGGTTCCCAACGTCAAAAACGTCGAGTCCAAGAGTTTGACGCGAATCGCGGAGGAACGGGCGGAGCTTGTGGAGAAGGCTCGAAACGGCGGCCTGGCTCCCGATCAGATGACGGGCGGGACCTTTACGATCTCGAACCTGGGCATGATGAACGTCGATGCCTTCACCCCGATCATCAACCCGCCGGAGGCGGCGATATTGGGCGTGGGGACCACGGCGGACAAACCCGTCGTGAAGGACGGCAGCGTCGTCGTCCGCCCGATCTCGACCTTCTGCCTTTCCGCCGACCATCGCCTCGTGGACGGAGCGGACGCCGCCCTGTTTTTGGCGCAATTGAAAGAACTCGTCGAAAATCCCGACCTGTTCCTGCTTTAGCGGGAGGTTTGTTGGAAAAATGACAAACGTGAACAAGCGCGTCGTCATCATAGGAGGAGGACCCGGAGGGTATGTCGCCGCCATTCGCGCGGCCCAACTGGGAGCCGTCGTGACCGTGATCGAGAAGAACAGGTTGGGCGGGACGTGCCTGAATGTGGGCTGCATCCCCACGAAAGTGCTGTTGCGCTCGGCGGAGCTCTACGCGGCCATGAAGCACGAGGGGCGGAGCATCGGGATTTTTGCCGACAACCTGCGTTTCGACTGGCCGACCATCGGCCAGCGCAGAAGCGACGTGGTGAACCACCTGGTCGAGGGCGTGGGGGGGCTTTTGAAGTCCAACGGCGTCGAGTGTGTTTATGGAGAGGCGCGCCTGGCCGCGCCGAATGAGGTCGAAGTCGGCGACCGAAGGATCGAGGCCGACGCCGTCGTTCTCGCGACGGGGTCGGAGCCCGCGATTCCCCCGATTCCCGGCCTGGACGTCATGGGCGACGCGCGGAAAGACCCGGATATCGTCACGAGCGACGGCGCGCTTTCGTTCGAAGCTCTGCCCCGGAGCATCGCCATCGCGGGCGGCGGCGTCATCGGAGTGGAGTTCGCCTCTGTGTTCGCCTCGTTCGGCGTTTCCGTCACCGTCGTCGAGATGCTGCCGCGGATCCTGCCCAACGTGGACGCGGAGGTCGCCGAGATTCTGCGCCGCTCGCTGGAGTCCAGGGGTGTGGTCTTCCACACAGAGGCGCGCCTGAACAGCGTCACGCCCGGCGCCCGGGGGGTGACGCTCGACGTCTCCGCGGGCCAGCGAGCGGCGGAGCTGACGGTGGACAAGCTCTTGGTCGCCACAGGCCGCCGCCCTTGCACCAAAGGGCTGGGCCTGGAAGCGCTGGGCGTTGAAACCCAGCGCGGGCGCGTCCTGGTGAACGAGCGCATGGAGACGAACGTGAAAAATATCTACGCCGTCGGCGACTGCGCCAGCAAGATCCTTCTGGCCCACGTGGCTTCGCGGGAGGGCGAGGTCGCGGCCGAAAACATCATGACGCCTGAACACAAAGCGACAATGGACTACAAGACGGTTCCCAGCGCCATCTACACGTGGCCCGCCGTGGCGTCCGTGGGTCTGTCCGAGGAGGACGCCCGGAAGGCGGGGTATAACGTCCGCGTGGGGCGCTTCCCCTTGGCCGCCAACGGCAAGAGCGTCCTCTCCGGGGACGCCGAGGGCATGGTCAAGATCGTGTCGGAGGACCGATACGGAGAGGTGCTGGGCGTGCACATCGTGGGCGGGCCCGCCACGGACATGATCGGGGAAGGAGGGCTGGCGCTCCGGCTGGAGGCGACGCTGGAGGAACTCGTCTCGACCATCCACGCGCACCCCAC
>JAISQE010000079.1 GCA_031274425.1 Synergistaceae bacterium
TTTGCGGGTGCGCTAATTTTCGAAAAAGTACTTCTCCGCTCCGGGGTGCAGGGGTATGGGGATGCCCTCTACGGCCGCGCCGCGCGTCAGTTCGTCGTTCCGCGGCAGGACCTTGCCGATTTCGTCGCGACTGTCGAAAAGTATCTTTATTATCTCGGACACGACCGCTTCGCCGAGTTTGTCGCTCGCTATCAAAGTGGCCTTGACCGCCACCGTCGCCACCTCTTCGCCAATGGCCGGGTAGGCGTCGCTCGGGATAACTTGCCGGGAGTAGAACGGATATTGGGAGATGAGGGACTGGGCGTGAGCATCTCCGACGCTCAGAATACGCGCGTCCGCGCCCAGTTCGCTTATAGCTGGCGTGGGAACGCCGGCCGTGCAAAAAAAGGCGTCTATTTTGCCGTCCCTGAACGCCGCGACGGAAGCGCCGAAGCTCAAGTGGTCGACGCTTATGTCGGTGTACGAGATCCCGTACGCGCCGAGTATCTGAATCGCGTTCAGCTCCGTTCCGCTCCCCTCGTCGCCCACCGAGACGCGTTTGCCCCTCAAATCCGAAATGCCGCCGATCTCGCGCCGGGCCACGATCTGGCATATTTCAGGATAGAGGCCGGCAACCGCGGAAAAATCCTTGAACGCCCCCTCGGTCGAAAAAAGATCGGTTCCATTGTAAGCGTAGGTCATGATGTCGTTTTGCGCGAAGGCGATCTCGGCCCGGCCGTTTCTCAAAAGACGGATGTTGTCCACCGAGCCGCCGCTCTGAATCGCGGCGACGGGAATGTTCATCCGTTTCTCCAGGATCTCCGCGAACGCGTTCCCATAAGCGTAGTATACGCCCGAGTCTCCCCCCGTCGCTATCCTTAGCTTCGCGGGCGCAAGCCCCGCGCTTCCAAAGAAGCGATAGCCCGCAAACAAGAGCACCGCGACGGCCAAAAAAACCTGAATCCCAACGTTTTTTCGCATTGCGCCCACCGGCTCCCGCTACCTGAAAAAACCCGCCATGATCGCGATGACGGCGGCGTTGGAAATGTCCACCAGAAAAGCGCCCACTATGGGCACCACGAAGAAAGCCCTTTCGGAAAGCCCGTATTTGCTCGTGATCGCCTGCATACAGACCAGGGCGTTCGGCGTCGCGCCGAGGCCGAACCCGACGAGTCCGCTCGCCATGACCGTGGAGTCGTAGTTCGCGCCGAAAAGCCTGAATACCAGGAAATAAGCGATGAGAACGATGAGGATCATCTGCGCCGCCATCATGATGACGAGCGGCAGAGCCAAGTTTACCAGCTGCCACAGTTGCAGCGAGTTGATGGCCATGGTTATGTACAGCCCCAGCGTTATGTCGCCGATCATCCCGACGCATTTGGAGTCGATCGCGAACCAATTGGTCTTGTCGCCCACATTGCGCATGACGATGGCGGCGATCATAGCGCCCAGGTAAGGCGGCAGCGTGACGCCCGCTTTCTTGAGGTAATAACTCACGGCCGAACCCAACCCGGTGGCCACCAGAATCCATGAGAGGTTCTTCATGAGATGCGGGCCGGACACCTTGTGTTCGTCCTCCTCGTCGTCCGCCGGGTCGTCGCCCTGGGCAAACTCGCCGACTTCCTCCAGAACCGCCTCTTTATTCGGGGCGATGTCGACGAAGGGAGTTTTTTTCTTGTTGGGCGTGGCGAGTTTATGAACTTTTATGATCCACTCGCCCAGCGGCCCGCCGATTACGGAGCCCGCCACCATGCCGAACGTGGCGCAGGCGATGCCCGCGCTCAAAGCCCCGGCGACGCCGTATTCGTCCTGAAACAGCGCGCCGAAAGCGCCCGCGGTGCCAAGACCGCCGATCATCGGAACGGAGCCGCCGATGATTCCCATGAGAGGGTTCAGTCCAAAGCCCATAGCGACGGGAATGCCCACCGCGTTCTGCAGGATCGACACGAGCGTGGACACGGCCCAAAAACTGACGACCATGAGCCCGCCCCTCAACACTAATTTGTAGCTCGCGTTCATGCCGACGGTGCAGAAAAAACAGATCATGAACACGGTCTGCAGGGTGCCGTCGAAGGCGAAACTGACGACGCCCTTGGCCTGCAGGACCGCCGTGATCGCGGCGACCGTGAGACCCCCCACCGCTGGCGCGGGGATGGAATATTTTACGAGCGCCGGTATTTTCGACCTGAGCCAGACGCCAAAGTAATACATCGCGGCGCCAAGCGCGGCCGCTTGCAGCATGTCGAACTTGAGCTGCCACATTCCGTTTATGAGCGCTCTTTCCATTCCGGCGACACCTCCGACAACACTTCTCCGAATTCTCAGACGCGACTTCTTAATCAACTGCCGCTTTATCGATATTTGGAGTATAACACAAGCCGATTAAAGCGGAGCGGGGCTTGACTCGGCCCCGTTCCGCTTTCTCGAATGAAGGGAAAAATGAAGGGCGGTCGATTATCGCAATTCGTCGAGGGGAACCTGGTCGCTGGTCGCCCCGATCAGGTCCGAAGCGCCGTTTGCCGTCATCGTGGACGCGCACCCTTCGAGCGTCGAGTTGTCGTAGGCGTAGCCGATGATCGCGCCCACGATCTTGCCCCCGCTGATTTCTCCGGCCGTGACGCAGTCGACGACGCGATTCGCGCCGGGCTCCGGGCGATATTCGCGATACGCTTGCGTGAAAAAACCGCCTCCCACAATCCCGCCTATACGCTCGGCGCTTGCGGGCGCGGTTATCACGGCCGTCGCGGAGCAATCGGAGATCAGCGTCGGCGTGTCGCCCGCGCTCTCTTCCATACCCGCGTGACCGAGAAGGCCCCCGATCATCATGTTGCCCTCTCCAACCGTTATAACCACGTCGGAGACGCAGCGCAGAACGTTTTCGCTATTGTGCGCCGCGCCGGAGAGTCCCCCGATGCTCATGCAGTCCGTCCCGGTTACCGTCACTCTTCCTGTCGCGGAACAATCGATAATATCGCATGTTTCCATGCCTCCCGCAAGCACTCCCACTCCCTGAGCGCCATCGCCGAACAGGGTTACGTTCGCTTGCGCCTCGCAATCGACGGTATCGCAGAAGCCTCCTCCAACGATGCCGCCCACCAGGAATCCGCCCTTGACGTCGTTGTCGCCTATCAATCGAACATTCCTGATAATGGGCCCTCTGTCGTAACCGACGACGCCGGCCACGAGCATTGCTCCCCGCACATCCGCGTTTTCAACGGTCAGGTTTAACACCGAGCCAGCGTCTCCGGCTATGCAGCCGAAGAGCCCGACCGCGGCGCGCTCAGGTTCGTCGATCTTGATATTGGAAATCTTATGCCCCCCTCCGTCGAAAACGCCGGTAAACGTCAGCTCCAAGACCGGAGTCTCCTCATCCTCAGGGGCGTCGGAGATGGGAACAAAAGAGCCTATCGGCTTCCAATTGTCGTACGACGACAAATCGATGTCCGCGGTCAGGACAAAACACTTGTCCAAATAATCATTGTCTTTTGCGATAAAAAACCGAGCAAGACTGTCTCTTTTTTTGGCGTGAGCAAGATATTGAACGATCTCCTTGGGGAAAACGGCGGCGAATTATGGGCAAAGGCCCTGAAAACCCGCGACTGCGCCAACGGGAGCCGTTACCCTGTGACGCCGACGCCGCCGGAAATAGCGAGCGCCTTTTTGCAGGTTGCGCACTGCGACTATCCCCATCGGGTCAAGCGCTTATTCTTCGAGAGCAAGTTCATGGAAATCCTGTCGCGGATAACGGCCGACGGGTTGCCCGAAACGGCTTACGGCGCGGACGCCTTCGAAGCGGAGCGGATAAAGACGATTCCGGGAATTTTGATGGAGCGCATCGACACGCCGCCGTCGATCGCGGAACTCGCCCATGAGCTGTCCCTGAACTCCACCACGATGAAGCGGGGCTTCAAAAATATTTTCGGCGAACCGATCTACGCCCACCACAGAAACATGTGTCTGAAACGGGCCGCGACGATGCTGTTGGAGACCGACAAGCCCGTTTTCGAAATTGCCGTCGACGCGGGGTATTCCGGCAGCGGAAATTTTTGCAACGCGTTCAAAAACCGCTACGGCGTTTCCCCAACCCAATACCGCCGACGGCAAGGAAAAAGACGGCTCTAACGTGGGTGGACGGGCGAAGCGCTCCACGCGTCATCTGTTTTGCGCGTGGTGAGGTAAAAGTAGATATTACACATATTCCCCATCACTTTGTCTGCCTTTTGCGAAATTCCATCGCACTGCTTAAAAAATCCTTTAATGGGACATCCTTGTAGAGGTCTTCTTGCCATTCGGTATAATCGAACGGTTCTCTGAGCATCAGGGCTATGAATCGTTCCGCTTCCACCCAACCGAGATTTTCCGCTAAAACTCGCATACCCTCATTTTTCAGTATTGTGTCGGTCAGCATCCGATATATACCTCCGCACAAAATCTATAGGGTTGATGAGAACAATATCAACAATCGATTTATTTAGTATTCTCTTGTCTGTTGTGACAAAATAACCAGACTTCAAATATATCGCACAGGCGATATGTGAAGCGTCTTTTTGTCTCAATCCACGTTCCATCAACGTTTCAGCCCAACCTGCAATTTCGTCGTTCAAATCGCAGTCAACTATAGCCAGCTTGCGCCACTCGCCAATTCTGAGGCGCCTTTCCTCAAAGGGATTGTCATTGTTTTCAAAATCAAGAACAAACGACCACGCCAACTCTATTTTTCGTTGCTTGACAAGCCCTTGGATAAAAAGTTTCGCCTCGGTTTCCATACGGTTTATCAGATTACTCTGATCGTCGTACGGTCTGTTGAAACAACAATTATCAAGATACAAGCGCATTTTCTTATTCATCCGCATTTTCTTATTCATCTATAACAGAGTCGCGGATTATTTCAACGCTTCTTGCCGTCGGTTCGAACCTTTCGAACATATTCGATCAATGCGCGGCCATGCCTGCCTCTCACTTCGCCAAAACTTTAAAGATGGCTTGCATGAAGGCGGGCAGGTCGACGGGGGTGCGGCTGGAGACCATGTTGCGGTCGATGACCGCTTCTTCGTCCACCCACTCGGCCCCCGCGTTGACCAGGTCGTCCTTGATGGCGGAAACCGACGTCATTTTGTATCCTCTGCAAATTCCCGCGGAAATGGGGATCCACCCCGCGTGGCAAATATGAGCCACCAGCTTTCCGGCCTCCATGAACTCCCGCGTCAGGCTTTTTACCTTTTCGAGGCGGCGCAGCTTGTCCGGCGCAAACCCGCCGGGGATCACCAGGCCGTCGAAATCGGACACCTTCACGTCGTCGATGGCGATGTCGCTGGAGAAGGGGTAGCCGTTTTTACCCACGTACACGTGGCCCGCCTGGGGCCCCGCAACCAGCACCTTCGCCCCGGCTTCGATCAGGCGCAGCCTGGGATAGAGCAACTCCAAGTCCTCGAAGGTGTTCTCTACAAAAATGAGGATCTTTTTTCCTTCAGCTTCCAACATCCAACTTGCCTCCTTCAGAGCCCTCGGGCTCTTTTTGTATGGGGTGCACGACCTCCCGCAGAGCTTCGTAGAACTTGTCCACATCGATGGGCTTGATCAAGTGATCCTTCATGCCCAGGGCGAAACAGCGGTCCCTCTCCTCGGGAAAGGCGTGAGCCGTCAGGGCGTAGATCGGCATGTCCCGGAATTCCGGCATCTCCTTGATGATTTTGGTGGCCTCGTAGCCGTCCATAACCGGCATTTGCAGGTCCATCAGCACCAGGTCGAAGGGGTGAGCGCCGTGGGTTTGGGCGGCCTCCGCTATCCGTTCCAGGGCCTCTTGCCCGTTTTGCGCCGTGGTGACCTCGATGTCGACGGCGTTCAGCAGCTCCATGGCGATCAGGGTGTTGATCTCGTTGTCCTCCACCAGCAAAACGCGCATACCCCGCAACACGGCGTTTTCGTCCTCTTCTATTTCTATTTCTTTTTCTTCTATTTCTTTCTCCGCTTCGGCCGCCGGTTTCTCGGCCGGTTTCTCTTGCGGGGGCGTGGGCAGGGCGGTTCCCTCGGGCAGAGAAAACACGCAGGAAAAACTGAAGACCGTGCCCACTCCCTCTTCGCTGGAGACGGAGATTTTCCCGCCCATCAGCTCCACCATCTGCCGGGTGATGGTGAGGCCGATGCCGGTACCGCCGTATCTGCGGGTGGAGGAGTTGTCCGCCTGGTTGAAGGCGGCGAAGATCTCGTCCATCTGCTTCGGGTTCATGCCGATGCCCGTGTCCTCCACGGCAAAGTTCAGGGTCACGTCCTCGGCGCTCCCCTGGGAAACGGAGGCGCGGACCGTTACGGAGCCTTTTTCGGTGAACTTGTACGCGTTGTCCACCAGGTTGATGAAGATCTGCTGCAGCCGCAACGGGTCGCCCAAAAGCGCCGCGGGCAGCGACGGGTCCAGCTCGAACCGGAGGGCTATGGCGGAGTCCTTCTTCTGCTCCTGGAAGAACATCGCCAGGTCGTCGAACATCCGCCTTATGTCGAAGGATACGCGCTCCAGCTTCAACCTGCCGGCGTCGATCCTGGAAAAATCGAGGATGTCGTTGATGATGCCCAGCAGAATCGAGGAGGCCCGGCGCATTTTTTCGGTGTAATCCCGCTGCTTTTCGTCCATGGGGGTGTGGAGCAGGAGGTTGGTCAGCCCGACGATGGCGTTCAAGGGCGTGCGGATCTCGTGGCTCATATTGGCCAGGAAGAGGCTTTTGGCCTTGTTCGCCGCCATAGCCGCCGACATGGCGCCCTTCAATTCGAGAAGGGTCCGCACCCGGGCCAGCAACTCCTCTTTGTCGAAGGGCTTCTGGATGTAGTCGTTGGCGCCGGACTGGAACCCCAAAACGATGTCCTGAACCTGATTTTTCGCCGTCAACATCACGATGGGCAAATCGAACAGCGAATACTTTTCCCTCAAATGCCGGCAGACCTCATACCCGGACATCTTGGGCATCATCACGTCCAACAGAACCAGGTCGAACTCCTCGTTCCCTATCAGGTCGAGGGCCTCCCGGCCGTTATACGCCTTGGACACGGAATAGTTTCGCATCGACAGGAGGTTCGTCAAAACCTGGATGTTGACGGGCTCGTCGTCGACGACGAGGATCTTGTGACCTCCCTCGGCCGCCGCCGCGCGTTCCGCCGTTCCGCCGATGGCGGCGAAGTCCTCTATATCGATGATCGATCGCACGCTCTGGGGCAGGTTTTCGCTTTTCACGTCGGACACCGGCACCGTGAAGGTAAACTTGGACCCCTCCCCCGGCTTCGACTCCACGCCGATGGTCCCGCCGTGCAGCTCCACGATCTTTTTGCTGATGGACAAGCCCAGGCCCGTTCCGCCGTACTCTCTCGCCGTGGAGCCGTCGGCCTGCTCGAAGGACTCGAAAATTCGGTCGAATTTGTCCTCCGCGATGCCGATGCCCGTGTCCTCCACCGAAATAGCGACCTTGTCGCCCACAACTTTGGCGGACACCGCCACCCTGCCTTTTTCGGTAAACTTGATCGCGTTGCCGATCAGATTGTACAATATTTGCTGGAGCCTGTTTTCATCCGCGCCGATCGCCGTCAGAGAGTCGTCGATCTCGTTGACCAGCGCCACGTCTTTTCCCTTGACCAAAGGCTTCGACAAAACGATGACCGTGTCCACGATCGTTTTCAGGTCGAGGGGCTTGATCTGCAATACGATTTCCTTATTTTTCAATTTCGTAAAATCCAAGATATCGTTGATCATGTTGGAAAGCCGCTTGCCGCTGTTGGAAACGATCGCCAGGTTGTACTTCTGCTCGTCGGTGAGGGAGCCGGCGGCCCCGTCGATCATGGACTCCACGATGCCGATGATGCCGTTGATCGGCGTTTTCAGCTCATGGGACGTGTTGGCCAGGAATTCGTCTTTCAGCTCGTTCAGCCGGTTCAAATAGACGTTCTTTTCCTCGAGGGTCTTCGCGTACTTCTGCATTTCCTTGATCAGATTGTTGATTTTCTCGGCCATAAACTTGAACGCTTTCGACAAAGCGCCGATTTCGTCGTTGCTTTGAATCAACGGCACCTCTACGTCGAAATTTCCCTCGCCCAAAATTTTAGCCGTATTCGACAGTATGAGGATCGGCCTTGTAACGTTTTTCGCGATAATGTACAGGATAAAGGCGATGATGCCGATCGCGGCGACGGACACCATGACGACGTAATTTCGGACTCCGGCGGCGTTATCCAGAATCTTCGTCATGGGAACGCTCACCGCCACCGACCAGGGAGTCGTGACGCTGCTGAACTGAATCGGAATGTATACGGTGTAAAAGTCTCTGTTGGCGGAAATATACGTTTCGCCGTTTTTGACGGCGTCCTTCGCCTCCTCCGCGCTCCGCAGGCGGATCGGGTCCGCTTGAAGCATCGCCCTGGCCGCCGCCGGGGTCAGCAACGACAAATCCGGTTCGGTTCCCGCGTTTTTCGCGTATGCCTCCAATTGAGCGACAAACCGCGCGATCTTCTCGTTTTCCGCCTTTTCTTCGCCGGTCGGCGTAACGGCGTTTTCGGCCAAATACGCGTTCGCGTATTTTATGGACTCGTCGATCTTGGAGCGATCGGAGGTCAGCATTTCGTACAACGAAGCCTCCATCAGGTTTTTTCCAAGGTGGGGCTTGTCGGGATGGGCCACGATGGCGCCCGCGTTGGACAAAATCTCCGTATAGCCTCCCTGATCGTGGGGGTTTACCTTCGAAATCATCTCCTGCAGCTTGTCGAGAACGAAGTCGGAAGCGATGATCCCGATAAACTTGCCCTTATGGATGATCGGAAAGACGATGCTGGCCAGCATGACGGGATGCCCCTGCACCTCGTAGGGGTAGGGATCCGTAATGTACTCGTGCCCCGTAGTTTTGGGAACCACGTACCAATCCGCGATATCGATGTCGTACAAAGGCTCGACGGCGATGTTGCCGCCCAGTTTGTTCCAATAAGGGGAATACCTTCCCGTTTCGTCGTACTCCGGCGTCACCCCGGCGAACTCCCGGTCCTTCCCGTCCAGGGCGTCGGGATCGTACGCGATGCAGAACGCGGTGATGTATTCCTTTTTCGCCAGGGTATTTCTCAAGATGTCGTTCATCATCTTGCGGTCGGTGAGGTCGTGGTCCTTCAACGTCTCGAACACCGTCGAAAGCGTCTCCGACGTTATTCTGGCTCCCTGCAGCTCCGCTTTGATCTCATTGTTGTACTTGTCGGCGGTCTCATGGGCCAGGCTGAAAGCGTCTTTTTTCGCCATTTCGTAGGCTTTGTTGGAAACCACCACCGTCAGTATCGCGAAAGACACGATGACGACCAACGACACCAAAGAAAAGATTTTCGTCCGCAAACTCAAATTTTTAAACACGACATCACCTCAACGGCACTGCCGTTCGACCAAAATATAGTGAATATTTTTCATTATAGCATTTTCCCCTCCGCGTCGGGAGAAGTCAGGAAAGTCCTTAACTTTTCGGGGTCGATGTTGCCCCCGGACAGGAAAAAGCAGATTCGTTCCCCTTTTCTGACCTTGAACGTCCCCTCCAGCGCGGCGGCGAGGCCGATGGCGGCGGAGGGCTCCACCAACACCTTGCTCTTGAAGAGAATTTCCCCCAACGCCTTGCGGATGAAGGGGTCCGACGCCGACGCAATCTCGTCCACGTACTTTTCGATCAACGGGTAGTTGTGTTCCCCCGCTTGGGTTATCATCAGGCCGTCCGCCAGGGTGGGGCCCATCGGAACCCCAACGGGCTTCCCGGCCTTGCGGCTTTCCGAGTAGCGCGGGATGTTCGCGGGCTCCACCCCCACCACCCGCACCCCGGGCCTCGACTCCTTCAAGGCCGCGGCGACCCCGGACAAAAGACCTCCCCCTCCGAGAGGCGCCGCCACCGTGTCCACGTCGGGGAGGTCCTCGACGATCTCCAGGCCGCCGGTGCCCTGTCCGGCGATCAGCTCCGGGTCGTCGTAGGAGTGCACGAGGACGTAGCCGTTTTGGGCCTTCAGCTCGTAGAGCTTCTCATAGCGCTGAACGGCGTTCAGCCCGTACAGGACCACCTCCGCCCCCAGGCTTTTCGTCCCGTCGATTTTGATCTGGGGCGCGTTCTCGGGCAGGACCAAGATCGCCTTCGTTCCCAGCATCTTCGCGGCGTAGGCGACGCCCTGAGCGTGATTCCCGGAAGACGCCGCGATGATGCCCTTCGATCGCTCCCCGTCGCTCAGGCTCAGAATCTTGTTCATCGCGCCCCTGATCTTGAACGAACCGGTGATTTGAAGGTTTTCCGGTTTCAGATACACCCGCGCGTCCACCAGGGGGTCCAGTTTATCCGCCCTCAAGAGCGGCGTACGGCGAACCCTGCCCGCAATCCGCTCCCGCGCTTCTTTTATCTTGTGAATATCCACTGCCGCCATCGTATCCGACCTCCTCATATCCATTCCTCGCCCTTCGCCGTCAGGCGATATTTTTGCAGACGACTGCTCGGTTTATCCGAGATAGTGTATTCGATTAACTCCTCCGCGAGCAATTTTCGTATATGCGTTTTGAGCATCCCGGAGACGGACTTGTGTCCAAGCGCCGCCGCAAGCTCGGCCTTCGACAATGGCCCCGTCCTCAACGCCGTAAGCAAATGAACTCGACTCAGCTCGCCCTTCGATGCCTCCTCCGACTCGGGCCTAACTTGACTCGGGCCAGGCCCAGGTTTGACTTGGGACTGACCTGGGCCTAATTGGGCATTAGATTGGTTCGGATCATGGTTTAACTTGGGCCTGACCTGGGCCTGACTTGGTCCTGACTCGGACCCGTTATTTGAAAGCTGCTCTGAAAGCCGCTCGCCAAATTCCGGCACGCCGACGATCATGCGAAAAATATCCCCTTCTATAAGCTGAGGATCCGCGCCTCCATAGCGTTTGCCGTATTTCATCAGGTTGCGCATACCGGAACCCAACTCGTCCGCTCTGTCGATCTCCCTAAAAAATGCCCCGACGACCGGGTTTTTCGGGCAGGGTGAAAAGGTCGTGGGGTTCAACAGGCCGAAACCATGAGGACGATTCGCGTTGTAGGTGATGACCCTGCCGTATTCTATAATCAACCGAGCCGGAACGCCGCTGGTAAACTCGCGATGGATGATCAAATTGGAAGCCACCTCACGAAAGATGGCGTCCCGAATGCTTTTTCGCTCGATGCCCTCCAGATAAAACGGGTCCGGCAGGTGTTTTTGGACAAAGGCGATGATGCGCTCGTAACTATCGATCAAATTCGTGCGAACAAGGTCCCGGTCGTCGTAGCGATCCACATTGACTTTGCGTAAAATCAAATCCGTGCGGTGCGCGGGGCATGTGGATAGGATCAACTGGTCGGATCCCAACAGCAGTATTCCGGCCAGAGTGACGCCTTTCCGGCCCGTTTCGGCGTCCAGTTGATAAAGCTGCGCGCTCGTGATCAGTTCCATATCGTCCATTTCCGACCAAGGATGGTCTTTTTTGTTGATGCGGACGTACCTGCGGCATTTCTCGATCAAGTCCTTACGCAAGTCTTTGAGCTGAATATGCGGGTGAACCCTGTTTTCCGTGTAGACAGCCTGTTTTCGTTGATACAAACGCGCCACCTGGACGGTATGATCGGTAATGTCGAGGTCGCCGTCCTCGTTGCGGTCGTAGATGCGTCCGTTGCACCTGTGAACCTGCGAACTTTCGGGAACGTAAACGCGCAACAAACACTTGCCCTCCATCATCACTTCGTCGACGGAAAGATAAGTGGGCGGGCTGATCTTCTGCGGGTTGTTGACGGCCGTAACGAAATCCTTGCGAATAGCCTCCGCCGCAATCGGTTCGATTCCCTGAACAGCCCCGTCATCCCGGACTCCGAGCAGAATCGTCCCGCCGTACCGATTGAGAAACGCGCAAACCGTCTCGTAGACGTCCCGATTGAGTTGATTACGACAAGTCTTGAACTCCAGATCGACGCCTTCGC
>JAISQE010000084.1 GCA_031274425.1 Synergistaceae bacterium
GCAAGCTCCGTAACCTACTACTTCACGGCGAAGACGCTGGATGGCGAAGAATTCAAGTCCGCCAGCTACTCCGTCGCCACGACGTCGACCCCCGTCGATCCTGTCGATCCCGGCAAGAAATCCAGCAGCAGCGGTTGCGACGCGGGCTTCGCCGGATTGGCCCTGCTCTTGACGGCTCCTTTGTTTCTTCGCAAGAAGGACTAACCTGAAATAACCGCGGCAACACGTCAAAACGACGGCCCCCTATGGGGGCCGTCGTTTTGTAGGCTGCAAACCACTGCTGTCGACTTAAAGACAAAATAGGGGGTTGTGTACATAATCCCAAAATTCTCGACTTTAGAGCAGCAGCTCACGGAAAAGGTCCGGCAATGGTTCTTTAAAAAAGGCCGCAGAAAATACCAAGCGAAATTGTCCGGGAGATATGCCCCCCGGACCAATACGGCAAGTTAGACCTCCAGCTCACTCACGATGACCTCTTTCACCCCTTGCCCTAGCGGTACTCTAGAGCCTCGTCGCCCGGATATTTGAGCGTGTACTCCACGACGATTTTTTTCGTTTCGCCGGGCTTCACGCTGATCTTCCATGTGAGCTTGTTTTCTTTGTCCCGCTCGGCGGGGGCTGGGTCGATCTTCGTGACCTCGACCGAGATCTTGTCATTGACGGAAAGGGGGATGCGGTCTTTGATCGTGACCTCCCGCTCCGCCTCCATGCCGCTGGTGATCTCCAGCGTGTAGCCGTCCTCCGTGATCCCCTTGCCCAGCCAAGAGCTTCCCTCCTTGCCGACCAGGCGGTTTTTCTTGGAGGTCAGGCGCGACGCCATGCCGAAGGGAAGGTAGGTCTGCCCCATACCGTACTCCGGGATCGCCGATTTCCCCGTGGCCGCCCCGTCGACGGCCAGCTCCGCCCCGCCCGCCAGAAGCGGCGCGGGAATCGAGTCCATGCTGGCGATGATCCACGCCTCCCGGCTCTGCTCCGGGATGGAGACCAGGACGGGGACGCTTTTCAGCGTGAACTCCCCGAGGGCCACGTCCTCGGGCGTTCCGTCGCCCTTCAAGTCCCCTTTTCCCTTTACGGAGACGTCCGCCAGCGTCGCCGTCATCATGGGCTCCGGGCTGGGCGGGGGAGGAACCGACCCCGCTTGCGCCATCATCATATTTACCGGCAAGCTCTTCGAGAACAGTTGCTCCGTTTTCGCCCGAGGAGCCGCCTGAGACCGCAGGTTCACCGCCAGAGGGCGGAGGTCCGGCGGGTTGATCGCGAAGGACGGCTGGCGGGTGTGGAAGGAGAACTCCCCCGCGACGTCGATGCCCGTTTTTTGCCACGCGCGGGCGCGCATGGCGGCGTCGATGTCGCCCGTGGCGCTGTCGAGGTTCATATCGTATTGGACGCGCCAACCGGCGGCATACGTAAAAGCCTCGAAGATCAGGGGGTTTTCCGTCGTGGAGATCCCCTCGATACGAACGATGTTTCCCGCGCCGCTGGGGCTCCTGCGAACGTACTCGCCCTGCAGGACGTTCAGCTCTTTCGCGGCCTTTTCGATCTCCAAATCCAGGTCCACCAGATCGTTCTCGATACGCACCCGCATCGCCTGGGCGTCCTCGATGTAGAGAAGCAGGCTCTTGCCGTCGAAGCCCTTGGGCAGGGGGGAGTCGATCATCGCCTTCGTCTGCTCCAGGGCGGTCTTGTGCCCCTGAAGCAACTTCAATTCACGGTCTTTCACCTCGACCCGCGACTTCAGCAAGGCGAGCGCGGGCGGCGTCCACTCCTCGCGAAGCAGGCTTTCCACCCTCAGGGAAGCCACGTCGCTTCGCGTCACAAAACGCACGTCCTCCGGTGAAAAGGCCCCCGGGAGCGTCAGCGCGAAATTTTTGCCCGGAGCCGCCTTGACCTGAAAAACGAACCGCGCCCCCATAGGGTAAAAATCCACCGTGCGCACCTCCGCGACCACCTCGCCCTCCGCCGCGGCAAAAGCGGTCAAAGCAGCCAAACTAAACAAAAACGTCAAAAAAACGCGGCATCCCCGGAAAAAAACACCTCGACGCGTCCCAAACCTCATTTAAAGACCTCCTCTATATTTCGTAAAGTTTCTATGCTCCGCCGCTCTAAAATAGCGCGCAAAACCTCGTTCATCGTAAAGACTCCCTCTCGCGCACGACATTTTCACATCCGCCCAAGCCCCGCGCGCTCTTCCGCCCGGAGGCCCTTCCTCGCCGATTATATCGCATTTCGTTGACACGCGAGCCCTGGAGGCGTACCCTACCAAATGAGGTGACGGACATGAAATTCGATATTGGTTTCGGGACTCAGCCGCAAACCTTGGAGGTCCCGGATGAAAACATAGCGGGCGTTCTTCGGCCCGATAAGGTCTTGTCGAGCCGCACCGGAGTCGACGCCGTGAAGCACGCCCTGCAAAATCCCATAGGCAGCGGCACGCTGGCCGAGTTGGCGCGCCCTGGAGAGCGGGTGGTCATCGTCGCCAGCGATATGACGCGCCCAGCGCCCAGCTACAAAATTCTGCCGGCGGTGCTCGACGAGCTTGAAAAGAACGGGGTAAAAATGTCGGACGTCACGGTCGTTTTCGCTCTCGGAAGCCACAGGGGGCACACTCGGGCCGAGAGGGTCCGCTTGGTGGGCGAGTCCGTTCACAACCGCGTCCGATGCGTCGACAGCGACCCCAACGACTGCGTGACGATGGGATATACCCGATTGGGGACGCCGGTCGACATCACCCGAGAGGTGGCGGAAGCCGACAGACGCATCTGCACGGGGAATATCGAGTACCATTATTTCGCCGGTTACAGCGGCGGCGCGAAGGCCCTCATGCCGGGGACGTCGAGCCGATCGGCCATTCAATCCAACCACAGCCGCATGGTCCATCCTCAGGCCAGAACAGGGCTGCTGGAAGGAAACCCCGTCAGGGAGGACATGGAGGAGGCCATCCGGTTCTGCCCCATCGACTTCATCGTCAACGTGGTGCTGGACGACAAAAAAGAGATCGTCCACGCGGTCGCCGGGGACTACATAAAAGCGCACCGGGCGGGGTGCCGTTTTCTGGACGGCATTTACCGCAAGGACATAAAGAGCCGGGCGGACATCGTTATCGCGTCCCAGGGCGGCGCTCCTAAGGACATCAATCTGTATCAGACTCAAAAGGCCCTCGACAACGCGAAGCACGCGGTCAGGGACGGAGGGATCATCGTTCTGGCGGGCGCGTGCCAGGAGGGTTTTGGGGAGCCGACCTTCGAGCGATGGATGCTGGAGGCGGACTCTCCCCGTTCGCTGGTCGAGAGAATTCAGCGAGATTTTCAACTGGGCGGGCATAAGGCGGCGTCTTTCGCGTTGGTTCTGGAAAGAGCCGAGATATTTCTCGTCTCGGCAATGCCCGCGGAGTCCGTCGAGAAGATTTTCATGCGGCCCTTCGCAACCGTGCAAACCGCCTTCGACGCGGCTTTCAAAAAGATCGGCAAGGACGCGTCGGTGCTGGTCATGCCGCTGGCGGGCTCCACCCTCCCCGTGGTTGCCGCGTAACCGGCCGGATACGCAATCTCTGGAGGCGAAACGATGATCGAGGCAACAGTAACGGACTTACAGGGCAAAACCGGCATGATTATCGACCAGGCTTTACTCGCGCCCGTACAGGTGACCCGTGATAAGAGAGCTATGGCTACCTTGCTGTCCTCTCAAGAGTACGCTCGACTAGAAGCCATTGAAGACGCCTATTGGGGGAAGACCGCGAGGCTCGCCGCTCGATCCGGCTCCGTCAGTCAGGAGGAAGTGATCGGTATGCCTGCAAAACCGTCCGGAGAGATCAAAACGCGCATCGTCCACAACACCCAAAAGAACGGCGATACCTACGTTCTTGAACGCCGGACAGTGTATGACCCAGATAAGAAACGGAACAGGGAACTCAGCACCGTGGGGCGCTATTTTTCCCTGTGGCTCGGCGGACGGTTACGCTTTACAAGGCCACGGGGCGCTGTTTTTCTTCGTGCCTCAGGTCCGGACGGGGCAGAAGAAGCTCTCGAAAGCGCGACGCGCGAAATTCCAGGGCCGCCGACGCGCGCGCGGCCGGGCTTTGGGCCGCGGCCAAACGGGTGACGACGGGGATCGCGTTGAGCGCGGCGTGAGAAATTTGCCTTCGCGCGCGCAGGAGGTCGCGTCCTCTCGAGGTGTATCCGAGCACTCGGATGTAGGGGGGGCCGTTCCGCGAGAGGGCGAGGGCCGTCCAGCGGTCGACTCCCACCAAGCAGCGCGTCGCCTGGCGTTGAAGGCGGCTTCGGGTGTAGCGCGCGCACACGCAACGGCCGATGAAATCCTCGTAAGACGTGGCCTCGACGTAGCGCTTCAGGAAAAGATTTTCCAGCCCCTCGTTCATTCCCGCGCATCCGCGCAGTTCTTCCGGCGACGAGCGCGCCAAAAGCCCTTGGAGCAGCGCCCACAGTTTTTCCGTCCTCATCCAGAGCCGCCCGGATTTTCGTTCTTCTTCCAAAAGAGCGAGGGAGGACGCGGGCATGGCCTTTTGAATCCACAATCCATTCCAGGATGCGTCCCCAATCTCGGCCAGGGCCGATCGAATCGCCGCGGCGCTGGAGAGAGGGCCGCCCGCCTTGTCGTGATGGCCAGCGCCCTGACGTTGCACCGGCAGAAGCTCCAAGTCGTGGTTTTTCTCCAAGACGCGCAAAAGATAAGAGAGGGCCAGAGAGTTGTTGGGCATCGACACGAACGCGCCGCTTCCGGGAATTATCCCGTCCAGGGTCTCGGCAAGGGCCTTTGGGTACGACTTCCCCTCGGAGAGTTTTTTTTTGAGGTCGCGCTTGAAAGCGCAGGATTCATGGATTAGAATGTTCGTGATCGCGTCGATGGCGAAGCCAGGCTTTGATGAGATCGGCTTTAACGAAGTTGGCTTTAATGAGGTCGCGACGTTTTCCATGCCGAAGGAGAGATGCGTCACAAACCTCGTTGCGGCCAAGATGTCGACGGCGCCTCGCGCGAACTCCGGGGCCGCGTTGCAGGCGTAAGCGAAGGGCAGTTCCAGCACGAGGTCGACGCCATTGGAAAGGGCCATGCGCGCGCGCGTCCATTTATCCGCCAGCGCGGGAAGCCCTCTTTGCGTAAAGTTGGACGACAGAACGACAACCACCGGCACGTTGTCCGCTCCTCGGTTTTTCAAGAACTCGCGGGCGCGGGCGATGTGGAGCGCGTGTCCGTTGTGAAACGGGTTGTACTCGGCAACGATTCCGATAACGGGGCTTTGGGAAATTTTTTTCATAACGTAAGTATAAACGATGCGGCGGACGCGAAACAAATCGGAAGAGAGAAATCGATCGAAGGGGCTATCCTCCTTCTTGCTTGAAGGGCAGGTTTTGAGAACATGAAGGTGTTGGTTATCAACTGCGGGAGCTCGTCTTTGAAATATCAGCTTTTCGACATGGATGGGGAAAAAGTGCTGGCCAAAGGGCTGGTGGAACGTATCGGCATCGAGGGAGCCCGAATCAAACACACGAAGACGGGAATGGAGTCGGTCGTTGTCGAGACGCCGATTCCCGACCACAAGGCGGGGATCAAACTCGTTCTCGACGCGTTGCTCGACAAAAAACACGGCGCTCTCTCCTCTCTTGACGAGTTGAGCGCGGTGGGGCACCGGGTGGTCCACGCGGGCGAGAAGTTCGCCGCCTCCGTCAGGCTCGACGGCAAGGTCATGGACGCCTTGAAGGAGTGCGTCCCGCTGGCGCCGCTCCACAACCCCGCCAATATCATGGGAATCGAAGCCGTCTCCGACGCGCTGCCGCGAGTTCCACAGGTGGGCGTGTTCGATACCGCGTTTCACCAGACGATGCCCAACACCGCGTTTCTTTACGCCGTGCCCTATGGTTATTACGAAAAATACGGCGTGCGCCGCTACGGGTTCCACGGCACCAGCCACTACTACGTCGCGCACCGGGCGGCCGCCATATTGGGCCAACCGATCGAAAAACTGAAAATCGTCACCTGCCACCTGGGCAACGGCAGTTCGATCACCGCCGTCGACGGAGGCAGGTCGGTGGACACTTCCATGGGTTTTACGCCCCTTGCCGGCGTCCCCATGGGAACCAGGTGCGGCGACATCGATCCGGCCCTGGTGGCGTTTATCGCCGAAACGGAACAACTTTCTTTCAAGGACATCGATTTCCTTCTCAACAAAAAGAGCGGCATGTTGGGGCTTTCGGGCGTCAGCAGCGATTTGCGCGATATCGAGGAGGCCGCGGAACGAGGCGAATCCCGTTCCAAACTTGCGTTGCAGGTCCTGGCCTACGGCATCAAAAAATACATCGGGGCTTATGCCGCCGCGATGGGTGGGATCGACGCCGTCGTCTTTACCGCCGGAGTGGGGGAAAACAGCGCCACGATCCGCGCTATGGCCTGCGAAGGACTGGGATTCATGGGCATCGAACTGGACGACTCCCGCAACGCCATCCGCTCCAAAGAGGGCCTCATCAGCACGGACTCCGCGAAAGTCAAAGTCCTGGTCGTTCCCACCGATGAAGAACTCGTCATCGCCCGGGATACCAAGCGGCTTATAGGGTAACCCGGCCGAAAGCGAGGCGAGTTCCTTGGAGATTCCCAGCGCGCCGGTCATGCCCAAAGGTTGGAACTGCGTCATCGAATTGCCCCCTCGGCGGGAGAACCAGGTCGTCGTCGAGAAGAGCTGGAGGATCGACCTTCCTGAGGGCGTGGATTTCGAGGGACAGCATTTCGAGTTGCCCGACGGTCTTATGGCGGAAGCGGCGGCCCGGTGGCTGGAGGAGTCGCTTTTATCCGTTCGGCTGTCTCTTGGGGCGTCGCTGGAGGGAAAATGCGCTCGCTGTTTGGCGGAGGCGTCACTTGCAATCTCGGACGATTTGATGTATCTTTACTGCTTGCGTGGTTTAGAATTGGGAAAAGACACCGGGCTTCAATCCGACGATGGGTATATGCCTGTGGAGGTCGATTACTGGGGGCGGACGTTGAACCTTTCGGCCCAAGTCTGGGAGAGTCTTTTGATGTTGCTTCCCTTAAAGTTATTGTGCCGGGAAAACTGCGCCGGGCTGTGCCCTTATTGTGGAGCCGATTTGAACGATGGACCGTGTTCTTGCGCTCCACAGGAAGGGGATCCTAGATTCGAGGCCTTGCGGGGTTTTTCCGTAGATTCGTGAAGTGAGTAAAGGAGGGAAAAGAAATGGCAACTCCCAAGAGAAAGACCTCCCATGCGCGTACGGCGCAGAGAAAGGCTCAATGGCTGGGAGCGCTGAGCGCGCCCAGCACGACAAAGTGCCCTCATTGCGGCGAGGTCGTTGTGAGTCATCGTGCGTGCTCGTCCTGCGGCTTCTACAAAGGCCGTCAAGTCATTGAGGTAAAAGAGAAGGTATAATTCGACGCGTTATCGACCGGCGGCCGCTCATGCGTGGAGCGGCCGGTTTTTTTGCGCCGCCGCGCCTAAAATTGAGATCTCAAAAGCCACGTTACGGCGTAAAAATAATTTTTAGGAATACCCATTCCCAACGCGTAAAATCGGCTCAAACGACGCTGAGCCGGGGCGTATCCCTGGTCCGCCGCCATCCGGTACCATTTCGCGGCCGTTGCGTTGTCCTTGGGGACTTCGTTGGATGGCGCGAATGTGGCGTCGTATATTTCGCCCAGCATGAACTGCACCTCGGGGTCGCCCGCATCGGCCAGCGCCTCCATGCCCTCCAGTTTTCCCTCTTGGAAGTTGCGCCGCGCCCGCTCGTCGTTCAACAACGGCACCGGCAGCGCGCTGATGGACCGCACGCCCCAGTACGCGGCAAAACTTTGGTTTTTCCAGTCGTTGGGGGAAGGGCGGACGTCCGAGAAAAAAAGCAGGCTGGGCTTGACCGTGAGCGCGGAAACGATGATGTCCGTCTTGCCTTCGTTTTTTTGCCGTAGGATCGAGGCCTCTCGGTTTCGCTGCTCCGCCGCGTAGAGCGGCGCGATTCGCAAGTCCTGAATCAGCGAGATGAAGTTGGAGTTCAGCGCCAAACACAGAGCCAAAAGCACGCCGCGCCACGGATATATGCGCAGCGATCGGATTTTCTCGAACGTCGCCTCGTTTCTGTAGCCGAAGCCCCACAAAAACAACCAGGCCGCCCCCATGATCCAAATCGCGAGCCCCTCCGCCCGCGCGGGCAGCCCCACGCCGGTGGCCCAGCCCGCAATCGCCTGCTGGAAGGCCGAGATCGCGGCGATCGACAGAAAAATGTGCCGCGCCTTCAACCGAGCCGTGATGTTTTTGTCGAACGGCTCCAGATGGTCCGCCAACACGGGCATGTAGAGGATCGCAAGGTAGACGACCGGTTTCATGAAAAACTTGAGAACCGTGATCCCGCCGAAAATAGCCGCCACGCCCAGGGTCTGCGAGATATTTCTGCCCCCTCCCCCCATCCGAACGGCCGTCCCCGGGGAAAGGTAGAGGACGAGAAAGCCCGCGAACGCGACGCATGTCGCGCTCAGGAGGCATATCGACGCGAATTTCCTTTTCTCGAAAACGCAAACACAAAAAAGGCAAAAAAGCGCGGCACATGAAAACAACCCCATTTGAGGGCCGAAATTTCCGGCGACAAACAACAGGATGCAACAGGCAATGATCAACTTCGCGTCAGGGGCGCCCTTCTTGAGCAGCGCGATAAGAAATGCGCTTGTGAAAAGCAGCAAGGTGCCTCCCCATGTGTAACCCATGGCGTCCATCCAGTAGAAATTTTCGTTCAGCCCGGTAATCGTTGCCAGCCAAGCGGCCTGCAACAGAAGGGCGATCAACAATTTTCGCGCGTGCCCCATGTTGTTTGCCGTAACGTGCAAGACCCCATAAAGCGCGCAGATGTTCAGCAAGCACGTGACAATCTGCAAAGAGTGATACGCCTTGAAGTTTGAGAGAGTGACGGCGGAAACGAGCACCTGATAAAAGGAAGAAACCGGCCAGCGCAAGTACCATTGCACCTGCGCTTGCCAGAAGCCGTAACGATTGACCATGTTGGCCATAGTATAATCATCCGCTTGCGGAAAGGTGTACAAACCCAGAAAGCAAAAAAGACCAACGTAAA
>JAISQE010000092.1 GCA_031274425.1 Synergistaceae bacterium
TTTTTGACCCACGCGCTCGCGCCGCCGACGTTGCCGGACTTGATCGCCGAGTAAAATGTGTTGTAGAAGTCCTCGTCAATATTTGAGAGCTTCCCGAGTATGCCCTGAACCTTGTTGTAGACGTTCATGACGTTCTGTATCGCGCCCGTCACCTGCCCGATGAGGCGCTGGGGCAGGCCCAGGGTGTTCTGAATCATGTCCATGATCATCTGAATCTCGTGCTGGAGCGACTCCGCAAGCTGGCCGACTTGTGTTATCAACTCCGCATTGTTGGCCAGTTGGGTAAACTCCGTCGCGCCGCCGCTCAACCCGCCTCCGGCGTTGACATTAACGACCAGCAGGCCCGAAACGAGGCAGGTCAAAAGCACCAGGGGCGCTAAATACTTGGATTTCTTCATGTGTTCATTCCTCCGTTTCTTGAAAGACTATGGGGCTCTGCCCCAGACCCCGCTCAAGGGTCGCAGACCCTGATGGGGAAACTAAGCGATTCGCTCAACTCACTGCGTTCGTTGGCTCTCTGCTTATTGAGAATCCCGTTTATTTTTCTCGTGAAGCCTCTGCCATGTTGCCGCCCAATCCCGCAGTCCGCGTCGTTCCAGCCACTTTCCTGGCCACAGCGCCCGGTCTTCCGCGACGAGCTTTCGGATCTCCGATAAATCCTCTTTCCCGCTCGCGCCGGTGAAAGCCAGCGCCACGGGCCCCAGCGCTAGGCTGAAAAGCCTGTGGCTGTACGTCGTCTCGCAAGCGTAGTAATACTCCCGCTTCTTCTCCGCGTGCGCGATGAGATTCACCTGGTGTTCCGAGAGCGCCAGGTGCCGCATATACAGGTCCTTCATGCTGTCGGAAAGCGCGTTGGGGTTGGGCAGCAGAATCCGCGTCTCGCAGGAGTCCAGCACTGCGTCCATGATCGGGGAGTTCACGATGTCGTTCAGGCTCTGGGTGGCCAGGATCACCGCGCAGTTGTTTTTCCTCAGCACCTTCAGCCATTCCTTGATCTTCGTGGCGAAAATCGGATTGCTCAGAGCCAGCCACGCCTCGTCGATCACGATCAGGGAAGGACAACCATTCGATCCACGACCGTCCGGTCCGTGGCCGTTCGGTCCATGACCGTTTTCCGTGTTTTCATAGGCGCTGAGTATCCGCTTCTCGATTTGCTGGAAGATATGGACGAACACGGGCACGACAATCTTTTTATCCATGTTGAACAGATGCTCCAGCTCGAATACCGTCGTCTTCGCGTATTTGACGCTGTTGTCCGTTCCGTCCAGCATCTCGCCCGCGTGTCCCAAAGAGTAGTAGCTGAATATCTGCCGCAGTTCCTCGTCCTGCAGCGTCGCCAGAAGATCCGTGACCGTTCGGCCTCGAATTGTTTTTTCTTCCTGTGTGCTGTCTTCTCTTTCCGCCGTGGAAGACGCGAGAATTCTCAGGGCGTCGCTTATGGCCGCCCGGCGCGCGGGCGTCATCTCCCCGCCCTGGAGGATCAGCATGGACTCCAGCCACTCCGCCGCGGTCCCCTGCTCCGTCACCGTGTCGATTTCCGCCAGCGGGCAAAACGACAGGCTGCTTTCCTCGTTCCCCAGGTCGTAGTGAACGCTGTCTTCCAGCGCCATGCAGAGCGGATACATGCTGTAACCCTTATCGAAGCAGAAAATCCGCGCGTTTTTGTACCGCTCGAACTGGGAGACGATCAGGGACAGAAGCGTGGACTTGCCCGAACCGGAGGGGCCCAGCACCAGAGTGTGCCCCAGGTCCGATACGTGAATGTTCAGCCGGAACGGCGTGCTTCCCGCGCTCGTCGCCTGTAAAAGAGCCGGGGGCGAGGTCTCGATCCCCTCCGCCAGGTAGTGTTTCGCGATCTCCGGCGAGGGGTTGTACGGCTCTCCCGCCCATTCGTTCGTCAAAGGCACGATGTGGGAGAGGTTGAGGGTGTTGATGAGCGCCTTTCTCACATTCTCGTGACCGTGACCCGGCAGACTGCCCAGAAACGCCTCCGCCGCGTTGATGCCCTCGATCCGCGCCGGGAACCCGTTGCGCTCGAATACCTTCACGACCTCGCGCGCGACGTGATCCGCCGCCTCGGGAGTGTCCGCGCGGGCGACGACGACGCTGGTGTGTTTCCCGTAACCGACCCAGCCCGCCGTAAGCTCCTCGACGGCGTTGTCGATGTCGTTCACCATGTGCATCGCGTCCTGGTTCACCGGAGCCCGGTCGTTTTGCATGATCTGAGAAATAAAGCTCCGTACTTTCTGAGCCCATTTTTTCCGCCGCGAGTCGAGCATCGTCTGAGCTTTCCGAAAATCGGAGAAAATGTAGCGGTTCGACCAGCGAATTTCATGAGGCAGCATCGCCAGCTGCCGCAGTATCCCCGGATACGTCTCCATGGGATACTCGATGACGGAGACCAGGCCGAGATACTTCCGATCCAGCGTCATCGGGATGCTCAACTCCACGTCGCGGGCCAACATCACGTCGATGTAGGCGGTGTTGCCGGGCGTCGTTTTTATCGGGTGCCAGCGTCCGTTGACGAGGTAGTTCAGTACCGTCAGAAGCTCGTCGTAGCCGCAATATTTGTTGTAATTTCCGTTTGCGTCCTTCTCCGGCACGAACCCGAGACGCTTCATCTTCACGCCCTGCCCCAACACGTCTAAAATGTCGGCGACGGCGTTTTCCATGGTCTCGACGGTCCTGTCGTCGTCCGCGGCGGTATTGCCGTGCCCTTCCGAGACGAACTCCGCGATCTTCTTGTACAGGCTATTTTTTTCCAGCACGGGAGGCGCGTAGGTGAAGAACATGAAATGCAGGGTCTCGAAGTGCGCGCCCTCCGCTCTGTGCTGGGCGCCGCGTTCCAGGTCGATGATCCGGTTGACGGGCTCCGTGAAATGGTTTGTCGGATAGCCGTCCGCGGGTTTCCTGACGCTCTCGAAATGGACCATCCACCCGTTGCCGAGCCGCCGCATCGCGGTGTTCGTCATCGCGTGCAGGTGCTCGATATCCTCCGCCGCGGCGCTTTCGAGATCCGGGCCTTCGTAGAAATATCCGATCAGGAAAGAGCCGTTTTTCATCGTAACGACGCCGGGCGCCGTCATGTGAGAGTACACAAGATAATCCGAAAATCCCCGCTCGCCTTTAGGCAAACAATTCGCCTCCCCGTTCGTTCTTATTCGGGGGCGGGGAAAACTTTCCCTTCTCCCGCCCCTTCTCGATCTCTTCGTCTCTCGAAACCTTTTCGCGGCCGGTTCTCCTCGGCCTTTGAATCAAGCCGAGTAACCGGAATCAATAATGGGTCCAGGGTCCACGACCCTGGTGCTGTACGGGCCTGACGCGGGCGCCCGGTTTCCCCACCGCCGGCAGGAAAACCTGCGTGTACCGGATGCTGCGGACGACGACGCCCCTGAAGTGGGGATCGTAGACCGCGAGCTTCGCCAGGATGGGAGTGCCGATAAGCCAGAGCCCGATGCCGAGGATGATATTGCGCCAGTACATGCGGGTGATTCCCGACATGAGAAGCAGCCCGCAGAACATCGCCAGCAGAAGAAACAGCTCCCGGTCGCATCCGGCCATCAGCTGCTGCCGGGTCAGGCTGCGATGGACGGGGACCCGCGTCAAGGCGGCCATTCGTCAGACGAGCGCGCCCGTGACGCCCAGAAGGGCGACGAGGTTCGCCGCGCCCCCGAGGGTTCCCGCGGCCAGCACCGTAAACGCCACCCAGCGAGCCTAACCCGCCATGTCTCCGCCGAACATCAGCACCCCGATCCCGACCACCACCATGGTGAGCGACAAGGCCAGCGCCACGGGGCCGGTGAGGGAGTAGGCGATCCCCGCGAGGGTCTTTTCCCAGGGCAGCGCGCCGATGCCCGTGCCCGCGCCCGTCGCCGCGGCGACGTTCGCCCCGAGGATCAGGAGACCGCACGCCAGAAGCAGCGCCGCGGCCGTCTTTTTCCGCTTCATTTCCTTTTCAGCTATTCCTATACTTCTCATTTTTTTCCTCCCTGTTTTCTCTCTTTCTCTCCGCTCTCAAGGGTTGATCTTCGTTGCGCTTGCGCGGCTCGTTCTTTTCCGTTTTCCACGCGACTAACGGGAAACACAGTTATAGACTCCGCTTTTGACGTCCACCCCCTTTACTTCCAAAACTTCCGTGACGACCGGGCCTTTTCTCGCTTCTCGTTTCAGGAAAACGACGACGTCGACGACCTCGCCGATGAGCTCTTTCATGGGACTGACGCTGACCTCGGAGACGAGGAGTTCCAGGCGGGTCAGGGCGCTCTCGGCGCTGTTGGCGTGCAGAGTGGAGATTCCGCCGGGGTGCCCGGTGTTCCAGCTCTTCAAAAGGTCCAGCGCTTCTCCGCCCAGGACCTCTCCCACGATGATCCGGTCCGGGCGCAGCTGCAGCGCTGTTTTGAGGAGATACTGCAGGGTGATTTCGTTTTCCCCGTCCGTGCGCAGCGAGTAGACGTTTTTCGAGCTGTATTGAAGCTCCAGCGTGTCTTCCATGACCACGAGGCGGTCCATGGGATTCAGTTTGTTCAGGGTGTCGAGCAAAGCGTTGGTGAATGTCGTCTTTCCGGAGCCCGTTCCGCCCGCGACCAGGATATTTTTCTTTTCCTCTATGGCGTTTTGGAGATATGTCCAGTGCGCGTCGGAAATTCTTTTCTCGGCAAGATAGCGGCTTATCGGGAACACGGCGGAGGAGTGTTTTCGGATGCAGAACCCCGGCCCCGACGAAGTTGGCGGAACGGTTCCCCTGACCCGCGAGCCGTCGAAGGGGAGTTCGCCTTTGAGGATGGAGGACTTCGAATTGACTTCGGCCCCCAGGATGGCGGCGATGGTGCCGAGCGCGGCCATACGTCTGCCGAACGCGACGTGTTCCCCGGTCCCTTCCATGCCGGATTTGATGCAGTCCAGCCAAATGCTGCCGTCCGGGTTCACCATGATCTCGACGATATCGGGATTGTCCAACGCGGAACAGACGACAGGCCCCAGCTCGTGGCGGAGCTTTTCTTTGTTGCGCCTTTGCGTTTCCTCGTCGGCCGTCGCTTTTTCCCGCGAAATCATTTCCCATCCCCCCATTCCAGACAAATCGCTTAATCGCTTGTTTTAGGGATGATAAATATACTTTTCTGGAAACACAATAATTTCTGTATAGGACATGTTTTAGCGACATTTTTTATATTTGACGCGAATAATGTTATCGATGTATAAAAAATTTTTTTAATGACAAAAAAATGTATATTCTATTGATTTTGTCGATACTTCTTTATAAACTCCCCGGACAGCGTATTTTTCTTCGCCCATGCGATGGGTTCTTGGAAAAACTGGACATCCCAAAGCTGTCGCGAAGCAGTGAGGAAAAAAATGAAAGGGGTGTCAAAAGTTCGGAAACAGTGTTGGCGCTCTGTATTGTACCGATGTCGCGGTAGGCGGACATCAAAAATTTTCGTTATTTGGCTGAGTTCCCACAAAAGCGCGTTTCTTGCGCTTTTGTTTGTCTTGCGAACTATCGATTCGGGGAAAACACGATATTAGGCGTGACAGAGAGAATACAAGCGCCTCAGAATAATCGATCTTCCAAGGGACAGGTTATTCTGAGGCAAGACAACAGCTCCCTTATCGAGTCGCCCTTGTCGCCGATATTTTAGCATGTCGTTCGGCATATTCCTCATTGCGCTGTCTTTTTTGCCGTCATTACAAGTCTTTAGGGAAAACAACCACCGAAAATTCCGTCGCTGTAGCGCCTATCGCCTTTGAAATTCCGTAAAGGAAGGGAGAACACGCAATGGACACATATAGCAACTTGGAAACACCCAAAACACCTAAGTCCCCTTATTCTTTCACCGTGTATTTGACGGAGGGCGAAGAAAACTCGTTGGACCTGAAGGCAGCAAGCATGACGATCAAGAAAACCCTCCTCATGCGGCGGCTCGTGCGCTACATTCTCGACGAGAAAATTGGATTTGACGCGATGATGCGCGCGTTCAACGAACTCGTGAGGCGCGAAGGGCGTATAGCCCCGCGCAAGGCCGACGGCAAGCCATTTTTACGCGTAACGCTGAATCAGGAGACCGAACTCGAATTTCGTGGATTCGCTAAATTCTGGGATTCGTCGCCGAGCTCTATCGCGACTTCTTTGGCCTGCCTTTACATCAGCGAGTACATCGAGCGCGGGAAGATTTGGTGAGGGTGAGGGCGAGGGTGAGGGACCGTCTCGTGAGCCGGAATCGAGAAAATATCTTTGCGCGGCTGGAACGGCTGAAAAACGAATTCGCGGAGGCGGAAAAGAACTCTATGACGCTGCCGCCGCCTCCCATGCCCTCCTGGGGAGAGGGTATGAGCGCGATCATGAACGCGCTGGCAAGGAGCGCCGCGTTTTCGCCCATCAAAAGAGGCTGCCGGTCCAGTCTTTTTCGGGAGAAAATCCATGCCCTGAACGGATACGAAATCGTTCTGACGGGTGAGGAGACCGACGAGGCGGATAGGGACGTTTACCTGAACGCGATCCGCCTGTACAGCGCTATTACGCCTGGAACCCCCTGCCGCGCGAGCATCCGGTCGTTTTTGAACGGCATAGGCCGCAGCTACGGCAAGTCGAACCGGGAGTGGCTTTTTCAGTCCTTGAAGCGGCTCGCCAACCTCAGGCTGGAAATTCAATTCAATCTGCCGGCGGTCAGGGGTTTTTACGCCGGGAGCATTTTCAACATCTTGGCGCTGGAGGGCGAGGAAAACCGGGAAGGGATATTGTCTTTCAGCGTCCCACCGGATTTCATCCACTTTTTCATGAAAGACTACACGAAGATCCCCATGAAAAGACGCTTGTCGCTGGCCGGCGAGGGGAGCCAGATGGCAAAACGGATACAGACGTTCGTCTATACTCACGATGCCCCATACCCGATGAAGCTGGAGACCTTGCAACCGCTTCTAGGAGCGGGAGGAACGCCGGCCAGCTTTCGAAAAAGTCTGGCGCGCGCCCTTGGGTTGCTTAAAAAATCGGGCGACCTCGAAAAATGGAGCATAAAAGAGGGCGTGCTCCGTATGATCAGGCCCAAAAGCAGCCTCATTCGTTAAAAACAGGCAAGAACGGCGAATCGATATCGATAAGACCCGATATCGCATAGTATTTTAAGCGCAAAACATCGTTTTTCGTAGAAAGCAAAGGGCGGCATCTCAGCTCTTTGCTTTCTTTTTCCCTTCATGTCGAAACTTTTAGAGAATCAATTTCATAGCTCACTACGTTGACTACATTCATCGCTTAAAAAACGAATCGAGGAAAACAAATTGACTATACAAAACCACACAAATTTTCAATGCCGACGCGGCAGGCATTTTCGACGACGCGATTCGCTCGGTCTTTGCCGTGGAAGGCGTTAAAAATCACCAATTTTGAGTGGGGTATATCAGTCTCAAGGGTGGGGCATATCAGTCCAAAGGGTGGGGCATATCAGTCTAGGGTGGGGTATATCAGTCTCGAAAATGGGGTATATCAGTCTCAAAAGTGGGGTATATCAGTCCAAAAAATCGATTTTTTTATCCTCGCGACATTTTGCGCCCCAATCACTCGCAGACTTAT
>JAISQE010000164.1 GCA_031274425.1 Synergistaceae bacterium
TGTATATTTTCACCTTTCCCCCTCTTAGGAAAATCTATACTTGGCTCTCTTTACTCAAATTACAAGTTTACTATCAGTGATACACCTTTAAATTTTGGGGGATTTACGTTACTGTCTTGAGCTCCAAGGTTTTGTAAACGAAGCAACCTACTATCAGCGCATAAATCACGGATACCGCGGCCGCCTCTGTTGCTGTAAATAAGCCGCTGTAAATACCGCCCAAGATAATGACGGGCATCAACAGAGCGGCTAAGGCATCCTTAAAAATGACTCCCCCTTCCTTAAAACCGATTTTTTCTTTGCTCGCCTTCTCTACCTTTCTGTAAAGGATAATAGAAACTACAATGAAAGCCAGACTCAGTGCTATGCCGGGAAGTATACCGGCCATAAACATAGTTCCGATAGGTACGCCACAAACAATCGCATTCGCCCTGCTGGCGCTGGTCTAGGCATGTTGAAAGCCCGCAAGCGAGGCTGGACAAACTATCGCGCTATAACCCTTACAGGGGCAGCCTCTTCCGGCTGCCTCTGCTTTAAATATGGTACGCCCAACACGGTGGGAGCTACAGGTTGAAATCCTCAAATATGATTGAATTGAGAAAGATTTCGTTTGCAAAAAAATTCTCTTCATGTTTGCGGCGAACTCCCGATAATGTAAAAGTATCGATTTCGATAGAGCGTTTTCGCTCATTTTGCGGGCGGCGTAAAAGCAGGGTCACGCAGGCAAAATACGACGCTCGTACGCACATAAGGAGTCATTCGATGCAATGGAAACGGACGCTTAAAGCCTACTCTCCGCAGTTGTGCCTCGTGTTCATGTCGTTTTTTTTGATGGTGCTGGTGGGTTATTTTTCCGTCAGGGACATCGTGCGCGACAACCTTCTGGCCAACGTACAAGACGCGTTTTTCGTCGCGGAGACAAACATCAAAGAGAGTCTGCGCGAACCGAACGTGACGCTGTTCAACGCGTCGTTCGTCATCGAGCGTATGATCAATGACGGAGAGCCTCAGGAGAGGGTTCATGGATATATGTTGGACGCGACGCGTTGGTTCTTTGAGGACAAAGAACGAAAAGTGGACTTGAGCGGACTTTACGGCGTGATTCGCGGGGATTTTCTCGACGGGGCGAGAGTGGATTTGCTTTCTAACGATCAAGCGGAGCGTCAACCGTGGTTTGTCGCGGCAAAAAACATGGACGGACGGGTCGCCACGATCGCGCCTCGGGTCGAGCCCGCGACGCGCAACGTGGTGACCTCCTTCTCTCGGGCGCTCTACGACGCGAACAGGAACTTCCTCGGAGTGCTTGCGCTCGACGCGTACCTCACCAGGCTCTTCGAGTACGTGAGCTCCCTTCGCGGCACGGAGGGCGGCTACGGCATGATATTGAACGAGAACTTCGAGATAATAGCCCACGAGGACGCGAGCCTGTTGGGCATGTCCTTGCGAGGGCTCTCCCGGGATTATCTGGACGTGGCGGAGAAGCTGGCCTCGGGCGAAGACGTGTTCGAGAAGTACATTGTGGACGCCGACGGCGAGAAAGCGATTGTGTTTTTTCGGCAAATATACAACGGTTGGCACATCGGCATGGTCGCCCCGCTGAGGGGTTTCTACCGCGACGTGCGCCGCACCGCGCTCATATTGTCCGTTTGGAGCGTCGTCATGATGTCCATTCTGAGCTTCATTCTGCTTCGCCTGAGCGCGGCCAAGATGCGTTTGGACGAGGACAACAAGAGCAAATCCACCTTCCTGGCCCGAATGAGCCATGAGCTTCGAACCCCCATGAACGCCATAATCGGCATGAGCGAGCTGGCGCTGCGCGAAGACGGCGCGTCCGCCATGGCGGAGTACGTGGCGAGCATCAGACAGGCCGGACACAACCTGCTTTCCATCATCAACGATATCCTGGACTTCTCCAAGATCGAGTCCGGGAACCTGCCGATCACCCCCACTCCCTACCGGCTCGCGTCCCTGTTGAACGACGTGGTGAACGTGGTGCGGGTGCGCCTCCTCGAAAAGCCGATCTTGTTCTCCGTCCGCGTCGACGGAGGCATCCGCGGCAACTTGATCGGCGACGAGGTCCGCATTCGCCAGGCTCTGCTCAACGTTCTCTCCAACGCCGTGAAGTATACGCATGAGGGTTACATTGAGCTCGCCGTCGACGGCGAGGACCTCGGCGACGGTGAAATGCTCATGACGTTCAAAATCGCGGACAGCGGAATAGGGATCAAAGAGGAAAACCTCGAGAACCTCTTCGGCGAGTTCGTGAAGCTCGACGCCGAGCGCAGCCGGAGCGTGGAGGGAACCGGTCTGGGGTTGACGATCGCCCGACGCCTGTGCCAGGCCATGGGGGGAGACGTGACCGTCGAGAGCGTCTACGGCAAGGGCTCCGTCTTCACCGTCGAGTTGGTGCAGAAATTCGCCGACGACGAACCCCTCGCGGTCGTGGAGAATCCTGGGGAGAAACGGGTTTTGCTTTATGACGCGCGTCCGTTTTACGCTTCGTCCGTCCTCGCGACGCTGCGGCAGTTGGGGGTGCGGGTAGAGCAGGCGCTCGAACCCGAAGAGTTTTTCACAAAGCTGAAAAGCGACGAGTTTCAGTTTGTTTTTGCCTCTCCTCGTATTATGGCGCAGGTGGCGGAACTTGCGAAGAGCCTCAACCTGGAGGCGCGGCTCGTGTTGTTGGCTGACCTGGGCGAGATTTCCTCTTTCCAAGACATATCGACCCTGACGATGCCGACCTACGCCGTCCCGATCGCGAACGCGTTGAACGGCGCGGCGGCTGCCGACAAAAAAACGGGCGCGGCCCGCCGTTTTATCGCACCAGAGGCCAGGGTGTTGGTGGTGGACGACAATCTCATCAACCTCAAGATTGCCGAAGGGTTCCTTATGCCGTACCGAATGCGGGTCGAACTCTGCGAGAGCGGGGCCGAAGCGCTGGCGTTGGCGAAGGCGAACCGATACGACCTCATCTTCATGGACCACATGATGCCTGACATGGACGGGGTGGAGACGACGATCCGTCTGCGCGCCATGAAGGAGTGCCGTAACGTGCCGATCGTGGCCCTTACCGCAAACGCCATGCCCGGAATGCGCGAGATGTTTCTGGCGAAGGGCATGAACGACTTTCTCCCCAAGCCCGTGGACCCCGCGATGCTGGACCGTGTATTGTCTCAGTGGATCCCGAAGAACAAACAGACGGAGCCCCCAAAAGAGCAAGTGACGCTTTTGACGGCGAACGCCCCGACCCTGCCTCACGTGGAGGACGTGGATGTGGCGACGGCCATCAAACGTCTCGGGGGCAACGCCGAGGCGTATCTGCAAGTGGTCCGCTCGTACGTGACCCACACCCCCGCCGTTCTGGACCAGCTTCGCCCGGATTCTCCGCGCGAATACGAGATCGCCGTGCACGGCATCAAAGGCAGCAGCCGCAGCATTTGCGCCAACGTCATCGGCGACATGGCGGAGGAACTGGAGTCCGCGGCGCGGGCCGGGGACTCCGACACGATATGGGCGAAAAACGACGCCTTCATCCGCGCCGTCGAAAAGGTGCTCGCAAACCTGACGGTTCTACTGGACAGCGCCCTCGAGGGCAGAGAAAAGAAACTGGCGTCCGCCCCCGACGAAACCCTTCTCTCCGTCGTCTTTCAGGCCTGTAGAAGCTACGACGTCAACGCGATGGAACAGGCTATCTCGGAGATGGAGCAGTACGCCTACGAAAGCAAGGCGGAATTGGTCGCCTGGCTCCGAGAGCGCCTGGAGGCCCTCGAATACGACCAGATCAGAGAACGGCTGGAGTGCGAGTTGAGTACTTGAGCTTCGGCCTAGCCTTGGACTGCCTTGGATTGGATCAGAGGGACGAGAAACGCCTCTCCGACGTCTTGGGCGGTCTTCTTGCTCTGCAGGATCTCCAGAAGTTTTAGGGCAAAGAACACGGCCGTCGCGGGACCCTTCGAGGTCGTGACGTTTCCGTCCGTCTCCACGATGTTCTCGCCGATGACGGCCCCCGTCAGCCAAGACTCCATGCCGGGATAACAAACGGCTTTTCGCCCCCGCAATATGCCCGCCTTGCCGAACACCGCGGGAGCCGCGCAGATGGCGGCCAGTTTTTTCCCCTCTTTGTCGTAACGCCGCACCCAGTCCAAAAGCCCCTCGTGCTCCGTGTAGTCGGTGGTCCCGCCGGGAATTGTCAGCATGTCGAACGGCTTGTCGCACGCCTCCTCGAACAGCGCGTCCGCGTGTACGGCGATGCCGTGCTTGCCCGTCACGACCTCCCGGCCGGTCAGGGAGACCGTCGTCACCTGTACCGAGCCCCGCCGCAAAATATCCACCGTCGTCAGTGCTTCCGTCTCCTCGAACCCATCGATCAAAAACAACGCCGTTGTCGCCATGATCCTTCTCCTTTCAATTCAATAAATTAATGATCAATAATCAGCGTTTCCCCAGTATCTCCGCCACCAGCTTCACCGCGCCTACCGCGTCGGCGGAGTATCCGTCCGCGCCGATGCGTTGGCTGTAGTCGTCGCTGACCGACGCCCCGCCCACGATCACCCGGACGTCGGGGAGTCCGCTTTTGAGCGCCGAGACGTCCTCCTCCATGCGGAACATCGTGCTGGTCATCAGGGCCGACAGGCCGACGATCTGCGCGTTGTGCTCGCGCGCGGCCTTTTCGATCTCTACGCAGGGCACGTTCTTCCCCAGGTCGACGACCTTGTAGCCGTGGCTTCGGAGCATCGTCGCGACCACGTTTTTGCCCAGGTCGTGCAGGTCGCCCTCCACCGTCGCCAGAACCACCGTTCCCTTCTCCATGCTCTCGCCCGAGGCGGCGATGCGCCCCAGCTCGGCGTCGCAGACCTTCTGGGCCGCGCCCGCGGACGACAGAAGCTGAGGCAGAAAATAACGCCCCGAGTCGTAGAGCTTGCCCACCTCCGTCAGAGCCGGGACGACGCCGTTGTTGATGACGGCCGTCGGGTCCGTGCCCGCCTCGTCCATCGCCCTGCCCAGTTCCCCCGCCTTGTCGGGATCCCCCTGGACGATGGCGCGCCGCAGCGCCGTCCACTGGCCCTCTTCGGCGTCATGGGGCTCCGGTTTCGGCTCGTCTTTTTTTGCTTCGGTTTTTTTCGCCCCGGCGGTCGACGGCGCGTTTGGGTTGGGCGCGTTTGAGACCGGCACGAAGGACTCGGCCAAGGAGAGGTACTTTTTGGCGTTTTTGTCGTGGCCGCACAAAAGATCGCTTGCGGCCACGGTCTCCATGATGCCGCGGTCCAGGGGGTTCGCGATCGCCACGTCCAGCCCGGCGGCCATCGCCATGGCCAGCCAGGCCCTGTTGATGGCGCTCCGCGCGGGCATTCCGTGGGAGATGTTGCTGAGTCCCAACATTGTGCAGCACCCCAGCTCTTTGATGCGGGCAAGGGTTTCGAGCCCCACGCGCGGCGCTTCGGAGTCCGCCCCGACCGCCATGCAAAGACCGTCCACCACCAGCATGGAGCGCGGGTAGCCCATTCGGTCCGCCGTCTCCGCCACACGCTCCACCAGGGCCATACGCCCGTCCGCGCCCTCGGGAATGCCCTTTTCGTCCAGCGGCAACACGGCCAGAACGGCTCCGTAGCGCTGCGCCAGGCGGATGCCTCTTTCGACCTCCGGCCCCTTTGCCGTGACGGAGTTGATCAAGGGGATTCCCGTGCAGGCCCGCAGCCCCGTCTCCATGACGTCGGCCCGGTCGCTGTCGATGGACAAAGGAAGGTCGGACGAGCTTTCCACGACGGCCACGGCCTTTTTCATCGCTTCGTTCTGGTCGATCTGGGGAAGCCCGATGTTGATGTCCAAAAGACGAGCGCCCGCCTCCTGCTGCGCCCGGGCCAGGTCCCGCACCGCTCCCCAGGAACCGGAGGCGATGTGGGGCTTGATTCCGGGACGCGAGGCGTTGATCCCCTCTCCCACAAGGGTCAGGGGATAATCCCGCCCTCCCGGCGCCAGACGGCCGCGGCTGGCGAAGGGCAGGTAATCGCCGATCGTTCTGGGCAGGACCGCAAGTCCTTTCAATCGCTCCCGAAGCGCGGCGATGTGCTCGGGCGTCGTGCGGCAGCATCCGCCCACCACCGTGGCCCCGGCCTCCACCAGACGCCCGCCCGCCTCCGCGTAGTCCTCCGGGCCCCACTGCTCGGGGTCGCCGGGCAGTCCCGCGTTAGCGTAGACGAAGACCGGGAGCCCCGAGTGCCGGTGCAGGGCGGAGATCACGTCCACGTAAGCGCCTGGCCCCATGCCGCAGTTGGCCCCCACCGCCAGAGCCCCCACCGCCCGCGCCCAATGGGCGGCGACCTCGGGGGGCGTGCCCGTCACCATGCGTCCCTGCTGCTCGAAGGTGAAGCTGACCACGAAGGGGAATCGGTCGTCCAGTTCCTTCAGGGCCACGACCGCGGCCTTGACCTCGCGAAGGTCGATCGCCGTCTCGATCAGGATGAAGTCCGCGCCGCCCTCGATCAGCCCCTGAAACTGAGGCCGAAACGCCTCCATCGCCTCCTCGAAGGAAAGCTGTCCGAAGGGATCCAGCAGCTCTCCCAGAGGTCCCGCGCACCCCGCGACCAGGTTCGTTTCCCCGGCTGCTTCCCGGGCGAGACGCGCCGCCGCTACGGAGATCTCCGCCGCGCGGGCTCCGAGCCCTCGGTGCGCCAGTTTCAGGGAGCTGCCCCCGAAGGAATTGGTCTCGACGATGTTCGCGCCCACGTCGATATAGGCTTTGTGAATGGCTCGCACCACCTCCGGCCGCTCCAGGTTCATCTCCTCGGGGAGCATGGGAGGGGCCCATCCTCGCTCGGCCAACATGGTGCCCATTCCCCCGTCGAGCAACAGCAGGGACGTTCCCTTTTTCAGCCGATCCAAAAGCGCCTCGCGCCCCGACAGGCCGCCCGATAAATTTTCCACCTTCGCCATTTGCTTTCGCCTCCCCGGCATTCGCCTTTAGTGTTGCGTTATGGATATTATACCGGAGCGATTCTTGACCGCTAGGCTTGTATGCTATAACATGTTAGTATATTAGATAAATAGGAGTGCAAAGGAATGAACATTCTCGATAAGTACAGTCTGGCGGGGAAGGTGGCCGTCGTCACCGGGGCGTCTCAGGGGCTCGGCAGGGGATACGCGGCGGGGCTCGCTGAAGCGGGAGCCCATGTGATGTGTTGCGCCCGGAACATGGAGGGGCTTCGGTCGGTTGCGGAAGAGATCGTCGCGAAGGGAGGCGGGGCGGAGCCCATCGCCCTGGATGTGACGCGATACGAGGAGACGGGGAAAATTTTCGAAACCATCAAGAATAAACACGGCAGCCTGGATATTCTCGTCAACAACGCGGGCGCGGAGGAGACGGCCGATTTCGTCGACGTGACCCCGTCCCAATACGACAGAATCATGGACGTCAACCTCAAAGGCGCGTTCTTCGCGGCCCAGGCCGCCGCCCGGATCATGGCGGCGCAAAAAAAGGGAAAAATTCTCAACATCGGCTCCCTCGGAAGCGCTGTGGGACTGGCCCAGTCGTCGGTCTACTGCGGAACCAAGGGCGGCATCGTTCAGATGACACGAACGATGGCCATCGAACTGGCCCCGAGCAACATTCAGGTCAACGCGCTGGGGCCGGGCTACTTCCGCACGCCCATGACCGAGCCCTTCTTCCAGGACCCGGCGCACAGGAAATGGATCGAGGAGCGCATCCCGGCAGGGCGCGTGGGTACGGTGGAGGACCTGTTGGGGGCTGTGATCTTCCTGTGCGGCGACGCGTCCGACTATCTCACCGGGCAAATCCTCTACGTCGACGGCGGTTGGCTCGCCAGCTGACGCAAAGCGCGGCGAGCCCTACTCCCCTGAGCTTTCAATCAGGGGTTTCAGGGGGGCCAGCGAGGACGCGAAGCGCCGAGCGAGCTCCGCTCCCCTGAGCTTTCAATCGAAAGGAACGACACGAAAATGATTGTGTTTAAGGATGCGGAAAAGAGGCGAGACTCCGGCGAGTCGGTGGAGTCCGCGGTGAGGGAGATACTCGACGCCGTGAAAAGGTCCGGGGACGAGGCCGTTCTCGGTTACACGGAAAAATTCGACGGTTACAGGCCGTCCGCGATAAGAGTGGAGACGAAAACGATCAAAGAGGCCTACTCCAAAGTCGACGCCGAGACGGTGGAAAGCCTGGAGTTCGCGGCCGGCAGGATAGAAGGCTTCGCGCGACGCCAGCGGGAAAGCCTGAGGGAACTGCGCTACGAGATCTCCCCAGGGGTTGTGCTGGGGCATCGTCTGATTCCCGTCGCGTCCTGCGGGTGCTACGTGCCCGCGGGACGTTATCCGTTGCCCTCGTCGGCCCTCATGTCCATCATACCCGCCCGGGTCGCCGGCGTCGGAAGGATCGCCGCGGCCTCTCCGGCGAGCGCGGGGGTTGACGGCGGCCGCGACGGCATTCACCCCGCGGTCCTCGTGGCGATGGACCTGGCTGGGGTCGACGAGGTCTATCGCATGGGGGGGGCCCAGGCGATAGGGGCGTTTGCCTACGGTACCCGCTCCGTTGCCGGCGTGGACATCGTGGTGGGGCCCGGCAACAAATACGTGACGGAGGCGAAACGGCAAGTGAGCGGAGCGGTGGGCATCGATATGCTCGCCGGGCCCAGCGAGGCGGTCATTATAGCGGACGAGTCCGTCGAGCCCCGATGGATCGCCGCGGACGCCCTGTCCCGCTGCGAGCACGATCCCAATTCCTGGTCCATCCTGCTGCTCACCAGCATGGAGTTGGCCAAAACCGTGGCGGCGGAGATCGATAACGAGCTGCAAAACCTAAAAACAGTCGAACTCGCGGGACAGACCTGGAAAAACAACGGCAAAATCCTGGTGGTCGATTCTCTGGAGGAGGCGGCGGACTTGAGCGACGCCATCGCCCCGGAGCACCTTCAGGTCATGACGGCGGACAGCGCCGGCCTCGCCGCCAGATTGCGCAATTTCGGCTCGCTTTTCGTCGGGCGTTACGCGCCGGTTCCCTTCGGCGACTACGTGTCCGGCCCCAACCATATTCTGCCCACCTCCGGCTGCGCCCGCTTTTCCAATGGGCTCAACGTCAATACCTTTATCAAGGTCAGCACTTTTCAGGAAATCACCGTCGAGGGGGCGCGATTTCTCTCTCCCCGCTGCGCCCGCCTCGCGGAGATCGAGGGCCTGTACGGGCACCGGAGGAGCGCGGAATTGAGAGAATGAAGGAGCTACAGCGGCATTATGCTGGACGCTTTGGAGCGCGGCGGCCATTATTACGCCGTCCACCTCAGCTACGATGGACACGTGATACTGCACGACATAACGAAAGACGATGTTCCGGCAGTTGAGGCCATAAAAGGTAAAAAAGTCGAAATCTCGTGCGAGAACGGCGAAATTGGGGAAATTCGCGGAGAATCTCAACGGTTAGAACGTAGTAGGGGCTGGAGCCGGTAGAAAACTTTACCAAGGGGCCATATCGGAAATGACCCTTTTAAAAACACGATAAACGCAGATGTGCGATGGCGTATAATGGCGTCTGTACGGAAGCAGGAAACTCCAGAAGATTGTGTCGGAGCTGGCGACACAATTGGTTTTGAAATACGGCAAACCCTTTGCTGGATGTGGGGGACAATTATGGATGTAAAAGAACTTTTAAAAAACACTGCCTACGGTGATTCAGTATTCACCGATACCGAAATCGCGGCTTTGGAACGCGGTGTGACCATCAAACAGATAAAGGGAAAAGATACGCCTCATGTTGTCTGCGCCGTTCGCCACAAGGAAATACGCCTTACGCCGGAGGAATTGGTGCGTCAGTTATACGTCCGGCGCTTGCTGAAGGGCTACGGGTATCCCGTTTCTCGCTTAGAGCTTGAATATCACGTTCATTTCGGGCGCGAGGTCAAACGCGCCGACATCGTGATTTTTGACAAGGATCGCCCTACCGTTCCTTATATCGTAGTGGAATTGAAAAAACCCAAACTGTTGGAAGGCAAAGAGCAATTGCGCTCGTATTGCAACGCTACGGGCGCTCCAATAGGTGTATGGACGAATGGACAGAATATCTCTCATTACAACCGCAAAGACCCGAATTATTTCGAGGAAATCACCGATATTCCAAAGGCGTCACAAAAACTCTCCGATATCATAAACGAGCGTTTCACCATCGATGATTTAAGGCGCGTCGATAAAATCGCAAACGAAAAACGCTCGCTCCGCTCCATCATCGAGGAGATGGAGGACGAAGTTCTCGCAAACGCCGGAGTGGATTCGTTCGAGGAAATATTCAAGCTGCTGTTTGCCAAATTATACGATGAATTGGTCTGCATCCGAGACAGCGGCGAGTATCTGAAATTCCGCAACAGCGGCGATACGGACGCGGAACTGAAAACGAAGATACAGAGTTTGTTTGACAGTGCAAAGGGTAAATGGGAGGGGATTTTCTCCGTCGATGCGAAGATTCAACTCTCGCCGTCGCACTTGGCGGTCTGCGTCTCTCATCTGCAAAACGTGAAGCTGTTCAACAACAATCTTGACGTGGTGGACGACGCGTTTGAATACCTGATGAGCAAGACGCAAAAGGGCGAAAAAGGGCAGTATTTCACACCGCGCTACGTTATCGACATGTGCGTCAAGATGATGAATCCACAGGAGAACGAGAATATAATCGACACGTCGGCGGGTTCGAGCGGTTTCCCTGTACACGCGATTTTCCACGTTTGGCGCGACATTCGTGAACGGAAAGGTCTGCCAGCGGGCGAACTTTTCACAGCGGAGCAAAGAACAACGGAGGAGATTGATTTTGTCCGCGACCATGTCTTCGCGATTGATTTCGACGAAAAGACCGTGCGCGTCGCGCGGACGCTGAACCTTATCTCGGGCGACGGGCAGAGCAACGTCATGCACCTGAATACGCTCGATTATCCGCGCTGGAAAGAGGTTATTGGCGGCGAGGAATGGAACGACACCTACAATGAGGGCTTCAAAAAATTGAAGAAAATCCGTCCGCTCCAGAATGACGATTACAGCGAGTTCTCGTTCGATCTTCTGATGGCGAATCCTCCGTTCGCGGGCGATATCAAAGAGAGCGCGATACTCACACGCTACGAACTGGCAAAAAACGACAAGGGCAAATGGCAGAACAAAGTCGGGCGCGATGTCCTGTTCATCGAGCGCAACCTCAACTTCCTAAAACCGGGCGGCCGCATGGCGATCGTCCTGCCGCAGGGAAGGTTCAACAACTCGTCGGACAAGCGAATCCGCGAATACATAGCGGAACGGTGCCGTATACTCGCCGTCGTCGGATTGCACGGCAACGTGTTCAAACCGCACACGGGCACGAAAACGAGCGTCCTTTTCATTCAGAAATGGGACGATGAAAAATGTCCCCGGCGCGATGATTATCCTATATTCTTCGCGACCATGCAAAAACCGAGCAAGGACAACAGCGGCGAAAAAATTTATCTGAAGGACGCTGGCGGAAATTATCTGCTCGACAGCCACGGACACCTCATCGTCGATCACGACCTATTTAACCACGACGGAATGACGCGGGACGGCATAGCGGAGGCGTTCATCGAGTTCGCCAAACGGGAGAAATTAAGTTTTTTCGTTGATGCCCGCCCATTTGACGCGGATTATTACGCCGCGCTGATGAGCGGGCTGGAAATTAGCGAGGTGTTGAAATCCGAATTGGAGTTTTCAATGCGAATAGATTCTGAATACTACAAAAAGATATTTTTGCAATATGAATCTGAAGTTGATAAAAATCCAAATACAAGCCTAAAAGAGCTCGCTTCTTTCTTGATTGGGCCTTTTGGGTCAGCCTATGATACTGATAGATATGTCGAGCAATCCGAATACAGGTACATTCGCGGACAAGATGTAAAGCCGTTTTTATTAATGGACTCCGAACCTCGATATATGGCGGAAAATGATTACTTTAGCCTAAATAAATACGCTCTCAAAACTAGCGACGTACTAATTTCCGTAGTCGGAACACTTGGAAACGCTTGTATTGTCCGAGAAAAAGATATTCCTGCGATATTCAGTTGCAAAAGCACCGTGATAAGAGCAAAGGAAGTAAATCCTTATTTCTTAGTTGCGTATTTCAATTCAAAATATGACTATGTGAAGAGGCCGAAAAGTTTCGGCATGCCCAACCGATTTCTTAGTAAACCTTGACTTGTATCATCTTACCACATCCCACTACGAACGGTCATGCAGCAGAGGTGAAC
>JAISQE010000128.1 GCA_031274425.1 Synergistaceae bacterium
CCCGCTCAGCCCACAGATTCGTAATAGCACGAAGGTATCCAAACTTCTTCTCCTCGTTGTTCCCGCACCGGCTTCACAGTCCCGGCATCACTGTCTGTCATTCAGGTCAGCTCCTTTCATCTGGCTCATCACCTTCAGCCCCTATTATAGCGTATGGCAGGAGACGTCTGTCAATTTTTTGCTTCCCCGGCGCTGCAGGAAGTATAATATAACCCAAATTGACAGGTAAGGCCGCGAGTATGATAGTGAGGATTTATCAAATGGAAAATTACCGGGAGCTAAAAAAATAGTAAAGACGTGGAGGATAAGCTGATGGGACATAACTATAACTTGAGTTTGATATTTTATCCTCAGCGCAACGGAGGATACACAGTCGTTTGTCCAGAATTACGCGGTTGCATAACTGAGGGGGAGACCATCGAAGAAGCCACAGAGAATATTCAAGACGTGATAGCGGATTTTCTCCCGGAAGAGATTAAAAACGACGTCAATGAAGAGGCATTGAGACTGGGGCTCTGCATGGACGGGAAAATGTACCAGGAAATTAAGGTTACGGTGGACGAATCCGGGGAGGTTCGTTTTCCCGGAACGCGCGCGGCAAACGTGGCCTGACGCTATAGAATCAATGTCCAATGCAGTGATCATCAGCATTGGGCATTATTTTCAATAATGATCGCTTCTCCGGCCCTGAGAAAAAGGGGTCTCCTCCGTTTGCACCCCTTGAAGCCCACTCCCGACTTTCGTGGGTTCCATGCTCAAAAAAACGGAGAGCAAAAATCGAATAGAACTGATAGCAAAATTGCCCGAGGTGCGGCGCTTCAAGCCGGCGCGACGGTGTGCGAATACTGCAGAGCCTCCGTTTAAAGGCGACAGACTCCTCTCCGTTCCGGCGCAGGACGCCGCGACCGGGTGCAAAGAGGTGATCCGCACGGCATTGGCCGCTGATCATGCCCTGAAAGCCCGCAACGAGGCAATTTTGAAGTCAAAGTAAAATCAATGTTTCGAGAAGTACACGCAATTATTGTACTGGAGGAGGCGTTAAGATAATTGTCGTATAAATACTACGCTTTCATAAGCTACAAGCGAGGCGGGGCTGATGAAAAGTACGCCTCCTGGCTGCAGCGTCGCCTGGAGAGATATAGAATCCCGGCAATAACCGGCATTCAGGAGTTGCCCAAGCGCCTGAAGGTCTTTCGGGATAAGACGGACCTCGGCTCTTATGCCTCTCTCGATGAAGGGCTCTCCCGCAATCTGGAAATATCCCGTTTCCTTGTCGTAATTTGTTCGCCGCGGAGCGCCGAATCCCCGTACGTGGCGGACGAGGTTCATTATTTTCTGGAGAACAGAAGCACGGAAGGCATTGTTCCCTTTATCATCGACGGAACGCCGGAACCGCGGAACGAGGCAGAAAAGCAGTGCTATCCTTCCTGTCTGCCTCGCTCGATCCTCGGCGTAACGCTCTCGGACGGCACAAAAGAAGAGGCGTTCATCAAAATCCTCGCCCGTCTTTTGCAGGTCGATTACGCGGATCTCTACCGCAGGCACCTCAGAGCCGCCAGACGCTTCATGATGCAGGCGCTGGCGGGGACTCTCGTCGTTCTTGCCCTGATGTCGGGGCTGGCTCTGTGGGCGATCTCCGCCGAAATAAGAGCCACAGCACAAAGGATAGAGGCCGAGGGGCTGATACGTTTCCTCACCTTCGATATGGCTGACGAGGCATTCGACTACATTCCCATACGGGCGCGACTTGTGATCAACGAACGGGTGCAGGGCTACTACGACAGGTGGGGCGCGCGTGACCGGGATGCCGATTATTCCAGGGCAAAGCACCTGATGGACAGAGCCACCACCGCCCGTATGGCCGGAGACGAAGAGGAGAACAGACGGGTGCGCACGGAAGCGCTCGACGTTCTGGAACGGCTTCACGCTGCCGAACCCGATAACGAGGCGTATTTCGAGCTTTACGATCAGGTGTTGCGGCAGGTCGGCACCCTTTGGAGCCATGACGATCCGGAAAAAGTGAAAGATTACTATTTAAAAAGCCTTCAAACCGCGCGCGATTTTGTCGGGCGCAACCCGGATGCAGGCGCGGCCAGGGCTCAGCTTGCCGATGCGCTGTCAACGCTTGCCTCAAAAGCGGTCGTTGACGGAGATCTCGAGGCGGCCCTTCCCCTTTTTATGGAAAGCGCCGGTACCTGGGAGAGCTTATTTCAACAATTCCCCCAAATGAACGAGGAGCCTTATTACATCGAGAAAATAGCGAACCTGTCCGTCTCCTTCAGTCATTTTTTCAGGCTTCAGGGGAAGGCGAAGGGCGCCATCGACTGGTCCGAAAAGGCCATTTCCTCATACAGGGCGTTATATAAAGCGGACCCGGACAACCTGAACACGCTTTTCCTCTATGGCGGCGAACTGGACAATATCACGATGCTCGAAATGAGGCTGAACCGCCTGACATCGGCAGACCTTCACAGCCGTGAGGCATTTCGGATTAAAAGAATTCTGCTCGACCGGGACCCGGAAAACATAAACTCATATTTTCAACTGGCAACGTCGCTCGCTTATGGGGGGATACTGCGGGCGAAGATGGAGAACGAGGTCGAGGCAAAAAGCCTCCTGAACGAGGCTTTGGAGATCCTGACGCCGCTGGCGGCGGATTACCCGCAAACAGGCGCTTACGCCTCTATGCTCGAACTGGTCAGGATGCAGCTCGATCTGCCGAAGGACAAACCCGAATGAACCAATTTCGACATTATAAATCTCCTTGCGTTTTATAGCATCCGACTTCGGTATCCGTTCAGGCCCCGTGCGCACAATTTACGTTTACATTCGCGTCAACGCTGCTATCGTAAATCCACTGCCGTCAACTTAAGGGCAAAACAGGAGGTGCATAATCTTCTCTTCGCAGATGCCCCATTTTACAGAAGTCACCAAAAGAGAAATATTCACTGGTTAGCGACAGGGAGCTTGTGCGCCGCTTGACAAAAATCGCTTCATATGGGAATATGAATCACAATCTGGCGCGGTGATATGCTTTTTTGAGAATGTTGTCTTTCTAACTGATCCTGCTACAGGAAATCCTTGCGGCAGGAGGACTTTTTTGCGTAATATCATTATCTGCTCAACGCTCTCGCTTTTTTTAAGACACAATTAAAGGCTGAGGCTTATTCGTCAACACGTTGGAGCCGCCAGCGAAATATGTGAAGATGTTTAAACAGGTTTTGTTTATAAACTCAAACCGTGGAGGAAGGCAGAACATGAAAAGAGCGTTGATGATTCTGGTGTCCCTGTGTATGGCAGTTGTACTGGTATCCTGCGGAAGAGCGGAAGCAG
>JAISQE010000011.1 GCA_031274425.1 Synergistaceae bacterium
TTCCGGGCGACGATCCAGGTCGCCAGACACAGGTATATCTGAAATCCGATCAGGGGAGTGAAGGCCCAGGCCAACCCGACCAGGGCGCCGCGGGCGGAATACTCCGGCGGGCGGCGCGAGCGTTTGATGGGCACAATCAGACGAAGCTGAACCAGCCGTCTGAAACGTTCCGTCCAACGCTTTTTGGGTTTTTTGTGGTTTTTACAGGTCTTCGCTCCGTCACGCATGATAGGCGCCTCCCAGCCAGGGAGTCAGAAATATTCTCCGACAATCATTTCCAATTCACGGCTTTTACCGACATTTTGTAAAAGGGGCGCGCGTTGTCCGAATCGCGCGCTGTCCCCCCTTAAATCCTGCTTTCCTGCGTGACCTTCAGCTCCGCGCGGTCTTCCGCCGTCCCGGTGGTCCGTAATGTTTTGGACTCGCCGCTCAGTGCTGCCGCGCGTCAATCGCGACCGATCCTCAACTATTGTTCTTCGAAATTGCCTTCAGGGTCAATGACGATTCCTTTTTGCTTGCTGTTCGGCGCGGTTATTCCTTGAATTCGAGGGAATTGACAAGGGCTGCCATCTGAGGATGTTCGCCCGCGATCATTATGCACATGAACATTCCCAGATCCTCATCCGCTGTAATGAAGGTGGGGCACTCGACCCCATTGGGGTTTTTGAAGGAGAACTCGTATCCCCCGTCGCTCTCCTTAGGCGCGCTTCCGCCCAGTTCTTTGGACATTTCCTGAGCGAGGTCCTTGAGCGCGGCACCCTCGGTCGCTCCCGCAATGATCGTCAAGGCCGCCTCGTTGCCCGGGGCCATGAACGCGATCTGATTGTCCGAATCCTCCACCGTCCAGCCATCGGGAACGTCAGCCGTAATAGCGCCAAAATCCTTTTTTGCCGCCTCCGCACCCGCCGCTGCAAAAACCATCGAAAACAAAACCACCGCGAAACATGCCAAAAGCTTTTTTCCCATGTTCATAACCTCCACAGTTTCGTTTTGGGCCGCCGTATAGTGACGCCCTTTTCTAAATATTGAACGCGGTTCGGACGACCGCGCGCCCCTTTCGCAAAATGTCGGCTGTCGGTTCAAAATACCCGTCTCACTTGTCCTCTACGCTGTTCAGCACCTCCTCGACACCGGGGCTGCCGCCATCGCCCGAGATGAAAATCATGACGTGCGTGCCCTCATCTTCGCCGCCGCCCAGAACGACAAAATTTTCCACGCCGTCGTCCTCGAAACGGAACGTATAAACGTCATCCTCGAATACGGGTTCCGACGCGTCGAACTCCTCCGCGTAGGCCGCGGCTACTTCATCGAGGCTCATGTCCCCGTTTTCGGCGACAAGAACCCCGACAGCCGCGCTGTCGTCGTCCGCGCCCAAAAGAACCATGTTCTCCTCTTCGTCCAAAACGCTCCAGCCGGTCGGAACCTTCACCGTGAAGCTGCCGGCGTCACGGATGCGGTCTTCGGGTTCGCGTCCCGGCTTTCTCGCGCCGGAAGCGGATGATGATGGAGGCGCGGCGGGCCTGGTTCTGGCGACGTAAATCTGCCCCGGCGCGAACTGGGGTTCGACGCCATTTTCGCGCAGAAAAGCCACGATGTCGTTCGCCGGGATAGACATGTTGAGGAACGCACCTTCGTCGTCTTCTTTATAGCCCCAGGTATTGATCCCAACCACCTCGCCGCGTCCGTTGACGAGGGGACCGCCGCTGTTGCCTCCGGCTATGGCCGCCGTGTGTATGATGGCACTGCCGAGTCTGTCGGTCACGATCGTGCTGACCGTCCCCTCGGTGTAGACCACCGGCGCGGACACGAGCCCGCCGGAGTCGCCCTCGCGCAGTCCTCTGGTGCTTTTGTCGAACTTTGTCACCATTACGGGATAGCCCCAGGCGCTCACTCTGTCCATTCTCTTTACGTCAAAGTTGAAGGAAAGCGTCGGCAGCTTCGCGCTCTTCGGCGTCGTGAAGCGCAGGAGCGCGAAGTCTCTGCCCCCGACCTCCTCGTCCTCCGTTTTGTCGTGAACGATCTTCACGATTGTGGCCTCCCGAAGCGGAAGCCGCTCGTTCAGCACGTAAACTTTTCCGCCCTTCCCCAGGTCCTTCACAACGTGGGCGTTCGTCATCACGATTCCATCGGCCACCAGAAAGCCGCTGCCGTTGCCGATACTGTCGTCGTCTTCCGTGACGACCCAGACCGTGGCCGCCTCCATGAGAGCCGCCGTAGCCCGACGCCGTTCCTCGTAACCGCTTATCGGGGCCCCCGAAGCGGCGGCCCAGGAAGCTCTCCAGGAGAAGGGCGGAGAGAAAAACAGGAGGGCCGCGAATACAATCAACGGCGATTTGAACTTTTCCCAGCGCGGCATTCGCCTGGCCCTCTTTCTTTTTCGCCGTCGCCTAGTTGAGAAATCCGGCGGCGGCGAGCTGATTTTTGGAATGTTCGTCCGCCGGCGAGAAGTTCTTGTCCCTCATCAGGCTTTTCGTGTAAATTTTGTTGTAAATAAAGGCGAACACGATATTCCCCACCCAGGCGGTGCAAAGATCGACGATCAACATGATGACAAACCACTTCCAGTCGTTCCTGA
>JAISQE010000017.1 GCA_031274425.1 Synergistaceae bacterium
ATGCCGAATGGGTCGCACGGTTCTGGACGTAAGGTCGCTCGTGTCCGGCTCGGCTCTATTTTTTCTTGTAAAAAATGGCGGCGACGGCGTCTTCGACCGTTTTTTTCATCAGCCTCTCCACTATGGATTTTTCCCCGTCGTTGCTCTCGTCGCGTCCCGTGACGCGCACCGCCGCGATATATCTGGCGTCGAGTTTTTTCGTGTCGTAAAGCTCCAAATGACACTTCGACTGCGCGGTCGTATACCAATACCCCGGAATAACCCGTTCTTTAACGACCGGAATTTCGGTGTAGACGTCTACCGTCTCGTATTGACCGTTGCTTTTCTTCCTGCGCTCCCTGGAGTGGATTCGTTCAGTGGTCGTGTAGGTCTCCGTGCGCGGCGGCTGCCACTGTCGCTCGGTCGAGAGGGAGACCGTCGTCTTCAGCACGGCGCTGCAGGCTCCGTCAAGGTGAGCGTAAAAAAATTTCTCGGACTCCTCGCTTTCGAACGGTTCCTCGAAGTCAAAAGGACCATAGATCAACTGCACGCTCTGCCACACGCTTTTGGTCGGCTTCAAAACAAAGGCGTTTCTGACCTGTTTGGACTTCAAGGCGTCCTCCTGCCAGTCCTCTATTCTAAGCGGCATGGACAGAGAGACGCTTTCCGGCAACGTCTCGATTGTGTGCGGCCAAAGATAAATGCTGTGCAGTTTCGAAAAGTCGTAGCCCTTTTCCAAATAAGTGTCCACATCCGTTCTGGGCCTCGCCTCAGCTTCCACCTCGCCCCCCGCCGTCCATAACGACAAAAAAAACAACACGCACAGCAACTTCACGAATTTGCATTTTTTAAGCATAGTTACCTCCCTCTGGCGCACCCATTTCAATAAAGAGGCTGCGCCGAAAGCACAGCCTCTTTATTTCTAAAGCGATACGATAAAAATTCGGAGATTGTTTTTCGGAGAGGTTACTTCCTCGACGCCGTTATTTTCAACTGCTGAACGACATCATCGGTAATATCCTGTCCTCCGAAGTAGACGGAAGCCTTTTCCAGCACGAGGGTCACGTTCTTTTTCTTGGCGATGACGCGAACCGCCTCCTGACAGTCTTTGAAAATAGGCTCCATCAAACGCTGCTCTTCTCTCGTCAGCTCCACGCGTTTTGCCTGAACGACCCTGGCTTTTTCCGCCGGCTCCGTTTCCTTGTCCGCTGCCGTCTTGGCTTCGCTTTCCTTTTGTTTAGCGATCTGTTGAAGCTGTTTGGCAGCCTCTTCGAAAGCCGGGTGTTTGGAAATAATCCCCTGAGAATCGATGACGCCGATTGTATCGGCGGCGCTGGCCGCCTTTTCTCCCAAGGCCGCAACGACCGCCAACATTAAGCCCAACAACGCTATCTTTTTCCACATCATCTAAACGGCTACCTCCCCTGAAAATCCTTTTACCCAACGTTTTTGTTTGCCCTCATAAGACTTCGCGCGAAAATTGTATCACAGAGTCCGCCTTCGTCCACGTATTATTACTCAACTGTCCTTCATTACCCGCTTACGCTTACTCGCTCTCACTCGCTATCGTCCATGCTGAAGCGGTTGCGGCCCTCTCTTTTGCTCTTGTAAAGAAAATCGTCGGCGCGACCCACAAGCGAGAGCGGCGTGTCTCCCTTGCGGGGAACGGTGCAGCCGAACGACATCGTCACCTTGATTTTGACGCCGTCGTCCTCCACCCAGCTTTCTTCGATGGCTTTGCGCAGAGACTCGATTTTTTTCTCCAGTTGCTTCAAGCGTATGTTCTGCATCAAAATCAGGAATTCCTCGCCTCCCCACCGCCCCACGATATCCAAAGATCTCAAATGCTTCCGCAGCGTGGAAGCGACTTTTTTCAACACGAGATCCCCCGCGTCGTGACCATATTTGTCGTTGACGTTTTTGAAAAAATCGATATCTCCCATGGCGACGGCAAAAGGCCAATTTTTCTTGTCGTAAGTCTGCAGCCAATTTTTCAGAAGCTCTTCTACGTAACGACGATTCGGAATTCCCGTCAACGAATCGAAATACGCGATCTGTTTCAATTTTTTGAGTTGAAGGTTGAGGTCTTCTTGAACGCCGACGCGCTCGAAAATCTTCACCGCGCCGATGATTTTTTGGTTCGCGTCCAAAAGGGGAACGCAACGTCTCTGTACCGGCACGCAATAACCGTCTTTGTGCCGCAGGTTTGCCGTCAAGGTGACGATGTTGCCCTTTGCCATAGTGTCGATCAAAGGACAGTGTTCGCAACGCAGAATATCTCTGCTTGCGGTATGGGCGACGTCGTCCTGGCAAGGTTTACCCAAAATTTCCTCCGACTTGAAACCCGAGATATGCTCCGCCGCCGGATTTCCATAAATAATATCCCGATTTTTGTTTATGAAATAAACGCCGTTCATGAGATTGTCTAAGATCATTTGTTGTTGGGGAGTAGGCACCAATGAGTCCAACATTAAATTCTCCCTCGTTTCCTTTACCATATTGTTTCAGCCGCAAATTCGGTTTATTCTAGCATATAAGGGAATCAAATGAATCCCGATCTGCGGGCGGCATAATAAGCTATCGGGGAATTTTTTTATACGGTAAAATAGAAGATCGAAGCCTATTGCGATTCCTTTCAGGAGGTTTTTTTGATGAAGATTTTGCGCGTTGCCGCGTCGATTTGTTCGTGCATGTTTTTGTTTGTCTTGTGCGCTTTATTTGCTTTGCCTGCCGTTCCGGCTTGGGCTGCGGATTTCGAGTTCAAAGGGGAGATAAAGGCGCAAGATCCCACATCCCGCCTGCTGGCCCATTATGTCGACGCGTTTACCCCCGAAGACCTGTTTTTGATCATCGACGAACAACCCGACGACACCGGGCGTTTCCGCGACCTCTATATGGATCTGACGGGCGTCCTGATCGACGGCGTTCGGGTGGACAAGCTGACCTTCCGCATGAACGACGTGCAGTTCAACCCCCCCTCGGAGTGGGCGGCTGGAAATGTCGAATGCGGAGATGCGCTGCAGATATACGCCCGCTGCCTTTTGAAGGAAGACGACATCAACCGGAAGCTGGCCTCGGAAACCTTCGGCAAAGACGATCATTGGCAAAACATCTCCATGAAGATCTCCGCCGACGGGCTTTCCGCTAGGGGAACCTACGTGGCGAAGATTTTGTTCGTCGCCTTGAACATCCTGATCGAGGTCGACAGCGATCTGAAAATCCTGGAGAACAGGGAATTATGGCTGGACGACTACAAAGTGCGCGTCAACGCCCTAGACGTGCCGGACTACATCACCAGGAAAGCGATCGCTCAAATACAGCCTCTGCTGGACCTGGGGAATTTTCCTCTGCCCCTCAAACTCCATAAAGTCGAGTTTCAAGAGGGGCAGGCCGCCCTTTCCACCCGGATTCTGCCTAACCCCATAGAGGGCGGAATCACGTATCGCTACCGGGCGGAGTAGCCATGTACGGCATCGATCGCAAACGTTACCTCTGGGTCGGGATTTCGGCGCTGTTGCAGGGATTTTTACTGGCCCAATACGCCGCCACAAGTTCCGGGCCTTTTTTGACGCTGCCGCTCACGCTGGTGGTGGTCGTTCCGTTTTCCCTATGGTTGGGGCAGGAACATTGGGGCATGAGGCTCAAGCGCTTTTTGGGATCTCTTGCCGCGCTTCTCGCCGTTTTCTACGCTTATTGGCTCTGGTCCGTATTTCCGATGGAATCGGAACTCTATTATTTGCCAACCCAGAACATGAACCTGACGAGAATCTGTGCCGCCGTTTTTCTATTGTGGCCTTTTTTTCAGTGCCGCATCGCCACATGGAGCTGGCGCGTTCCCTATTCGGAGGTCTTTTTTCAGCTTTGCCGCAACGTTTTCCTGCTTTTCCAGGCCGTCATCGTCACGGTGGTTTTTTGGGCCCTTTTACTCACCGCCTCGCTGCTTTTCGACATCATCGGGCTCGACTTCGTTCCGCATCTCGTCTTCAACCCCTTTGTGGCCTTTCCGTTGACGAGTCTCACCATCGCCCTGTCCATCACCCTCGCCCTGAAACACCCCGGCGTCGATTCGCTGGGCCGCTGGATACTCGCCATTCTGGCGTGGCTCTTGCCCCCATTTTCGATCCTTTCCGCCGTTTTTGTCGTCTCCCTTCCTTTTTCGGGTTTGAAGACCCTATGGGATACGGGACAGGCCAGCTCCTTGATGCTTTTGCTGCAGTTCGCCACCATTCTGCTCGCCAACGCGGCGTGGCTGGATGGAACCCGCACCCCTTTTTCCAACAGGGCGGTCGAGATCGTCGCCAAGTTGTCCCTGCTTTGCCTGCCTATTTATACGGCGCTTTGCCTTTACTCTTTAGGACTCCGTATCCAGCAATATGGATGGAGCGTCGATCGCATACACGCGGCGTTTTTCGTCGTGATCGCCGGCATCTGGGGATTGGGTTACGCGGGAATCGTCTTGCTGCGCCAATGGCCTTCCGCGATCGGACGGATCAATACCGCCGCGACGCTGATTTTTGCGGTGATCGTCGTCGCCATGAATTCCCCTATCCTTGACCCCTACCGCCTATCCGCCAACAACCAGACGGAGCGCCTGCTCGAAGGCCGGACCCGTCCCGAAAACTTCGATTTCCTGTATCTGCGTTTCAACCTCGGGCGTTACGGCAATTACGCTCTATCCCGTTTGCGGGATACGGACGCCGGCAAGCCCATTCGCGAATACCTGGAGACCGCGCTTTCCGTCGACCCGAAGGAACATTGGGCAAGCCTCAAAAACGGCACGCTCTCCGAGAAACGGCTCAGGGAGATCTTGACGAGCGCCAAAGTCTACCCTAAAGGACGCGCTCTTGCCCCCAGCGTGGTGGACGCCTTGGTGTCTCAAGGACACGTGCCCGGCCTTTTCTTTTTTCGCGATGTCCGCAGCGGATCGGACGTGGCTTTTTCGTTCAAAAAACTCAAGAACCAAGAAGAGACCGGGGAAGAGCTTTTATTGATCAAAAGAGGGATGGGCATGGTGCTTTCCTCGCCGGATCTTCGCGTCGTCGGGATGATCCACGGGAACGTGGATCCCCTGGAACTGGAGTCGTCGGACGTGGAAGTCGTCGAACCTCGGTTCAAAGACGTGGAGTTGAATGGCTGGCGTTACCAGATCGTTCCCCCACATTGGCGATAAAGTTCTGTAATTTTCGTAGGCTTGTAGTAAAATACGCCAAAGAGAACACTTCATAGAGGGGGTACTTTTTTATGGCAAAAAAGCATTGGAAAACGATGGACGGGAACACGGCGGCGGCGCATATCGCTTACGCGTTCACGGAAGTCGCCGCGATCTTCCCGATCACTCCGTCCTCGACCATGCCGGAGATGATCGACGAGTGGGCCGCTCACGGCCTTAAAAACATCTTTGGTCAGACCGTCAAGGTGACGGAGCTGCAGTCCGAGGGGGGAGCCGCCGGGGCGGTGCACGGCGCCTTGTCCGCGGGTTCTCTGGCGAGCACCTTCACCGCATCCCAGGGTCTCCTGTTGATGCTGCCCAACATGTACAAAATCTCGGGAGAACTGATGCCCGGCGTTTTCCATGTGTCGGCTCGGGCCGTGGCCGGACACGCGCTTTCCATCTTCGGCGACCACAGCGACGTGATGTCCGCCCGAATGACCGGCTTCGCGATGCTGGCGTCCGGCAGCGTGCAGGAGACCATGGACCTTTCCGCCGTTTCTCACCTCGCGGCCATCCGGTCCAGCGTTCCCTTCCTGAACTTTTTCGACGGCTTCCGCACCTCTCACGAGGTTCAGAAAATCGACGCTTTGGAGTACGACGACTTGGCGAAACTGGTGGACTACGACGCCATCGACGCTTTCCGAGCCCGCTCCATGCGGCCCGAAAACCCCTTCCATAAAGGCACGGCCCAGAACCCCGATATCTTCTTCCAGGCCAAGGAGGCCGCGGCGCCCTTTTACGTCGGAATTCCCGACACGGTCGAGGCCTACATGCAGGAGATCAAGAAACTCACGGGGCGCGAATACCATCCGTTCAACTACTACGGCCACCCCGAGGCGACGCGCGTCATCGTGGCCATCGGCTCCGCCTGCCAGGCCATCGAGGAGACGGTAGACTATCTGAGCGCTCGGGGCGAGCGGGTCGGCGTCGTCGAGATCCACCTGTACCGCCCGTTCTCGCCGAAGTACTTTTTCCGCGTGCTGCCCTCCACTGTGGAGGCCATCGCCGTCCTCGACCGCTGTAAGGAGCCTGGTTCCCTCGGGGAGCCCCTCTATGAGGAAATTCGTACGCTGTTCTTCGAAAAGGGCGACCGCGCGCCCAAGATCGTCGGCGGGCGTTACGGCCTCGGTTCTAAGGACACGACGCCGTCTCATATCAAGACCGTTTTCGACAACCTGAAACTCTACGAGCCCCGCGACCACTTCACCGTCGGCATCGTGGACGACGTCAGCGACACCTCCCTTCCCGTGAAAGAGCACATTGTGGCCGCGCCGGAGGGAACGGTCTGCTGCAAATTCTGGGGATTGGGCTCCGACGGAACGGTCGGCGCCAACAAGAACTCCATCAAGATCATCGGCGACCACACCGACATGTACGCCCAGGGCTATTTCGCCTACGACTCCAAGAAATCGGGCGGCATCACGGTGTCGCACCTGCGCTTCGGCAAATCGCCCATCAAGTCCACGTACCTCATCGACTCGGCGGACTTCATCGCCTGCCACAAACAGGAATACGTCAACCAGTACAACGTCCTGGCCGGCATGAAAAAGGGCGGCACCTTCCTTTTGAACACTCAATGGACTACGCTCGACAAGCTGGAGGAGCAGCTTCCCCCGAAGCTCAAACGGGAGCTGGCTACCAAGGAGTGCAAGTTCTACGTCATCAACGCCGTCGACGAGGCGGAGAAGCTGGGGCTCGGCAACCGCACGAACACGATCATGCAGTCCGCTTTCTTCAAGCTGGCGAACGTCATTCCCATCGACGACGCCGTGAAGTACATGAAGGACGCCATCGAGTACAGTTACGGCAAACGAGGCGAGAAGGTCGTCAAGATGAACAACGACGCCGTGGACGCGGGGCTCAAGAACCTGATCGAGATAGCGGTTCCCGCCGCTTGGGCGACCGCCGGGGACAAGCTCGTGGAAAGGGTCGGCCTGCCCTCCGAGATCCCCGACTTCATCGAGAGCGTCTGTATGCCCATCAACGCCCAGGATGGCGACAGTCTTCCCTCCAGCGCTTTTCTCGGCCGGGAGGACGGCCGCTTTCCCTCCGGCACCTCCGCCTACGAAAAGCGCGGCGTGGCGGTCAACGTCCCCGAGTGGAAGAGCGACAAGTGCATCCAGTGCAACCAATGCGCGATGGTCTGCCCCCACGCGGCCATTCGTCCGTTCCTGCTGAACGCCGAGGAGCAGGAGGCCGCTCCGGCGGCTTTCAACGCCGCCGACCCCAAGGCCAAGACGTTGAAGGAATGCGGTTACAAGTACAAGATGCAGGTTGATGTTTTGGACTGCATGGGCTGCGGCAACTGCGCGGACATCTGCCCGGTCAGCGCCCTGGAAATGAAGCCCATCGCGACCCAGAGCGCCGAAATCGCCCACTGGACGCACGCCATCGAGAATATCGCCGACAAAGAGAACGCGGGCAACAAATTCACCGTCCAGGGCAGCCAGTTCCAGCGCCCGCTGCTGGAGTTCAGCGGCGCGTGCGCCGGTTGCGGCGAGACGCCTTACGCCAAGCTCGTCACGCAGCTCTTCGGCGACCGCATGATGATCGCCAACGCCACGGGGTGTTCCTCCATCTGGGGCGCTTCCTCGCCGAGCATGCCTTACACCGTCGACGCCAAGGGACACGGTCCGGTTTGGGCGAACTCCCTATTCGAGGACAACGCGGAGTACGGCTACGGCATGAAACTCTCCATCAACGTTCTGGTAGGGTACATTGTGAGCGCGATGGAGGCGCTTTTGAAGCTGGACGTCCCTCAGGAAGACAAGGCCGTTCTCACCGAGTGGCTCGAAACCCGTCACGACGGGGAGAAATCCAAGGCCTCCGCGGCCAAGGTCGAGGCGCTTCTGGAGAAGGTGTTCTCCTGCACGTGCGGCTGCGAGTGCGGCTGCGACGGCCACGGCGAGAACGACGACGAAATCCTTTCCCATTACGCTCAGATCTGCAGCTATCGCGACTATTTGGTGAAAAAATCCGTTTGGATCTTCGGCGGAGACGGTTGGGCCTACGATATCGGATACGGCGGGTTGGATCACGTGCTCGGCAGCGGAGAGGACATCAACGTGTTGGTGGTGGACACCGAGGTTTACTCCAACACCGGCGGTCAGTCCTCCAAGTCCACGCCCACCGCGGCTATCGCGAAGTTCGCGGCCAGCGGTAAACGCGTGCGCAAAAAGGACTTGGGGCGCATGGCGATGACCTACGGCCACGTCTATGTGGCTCAGGTCGCTATGGGAGCGGACAAGAACCAGCTCCTCAAGGCTCTGGCCGAGGCGGAAGCCCACAACGGTCCGTCCCTGGTCATCGCTTACGCGCCCTGCATCAACCATGGCATCAAGGCCGGCATGGGCAAGACCCAGGAGCAGACCAAAAAGGCCGTCGATGCGGGCTACTGGCACCTGTACCGCTACAATCCCGCTCTGACTGATCAGGGCAAGAACCCCTTCAGCTTGGATTCCAAGGAACCGAAGACCGGCTTCAAGGAATTCCTGGAGAGCGAGGTTCGTTACGCGTCCTTGAAGCAGAGCTTCCCGGACGTGGCGGACGTTCTGTTCGATCAGGCCGAAAAAGAAGCGCGTCAGCGTTACAACGCCTACAAGGCGCTTGCGGAGCTGGGCGCGGAACCGATCAAGGCGGAGTGAGAGAAAAAGAGTAAGAAAATCACGGGCAGGGCAATACGGCAATCAATCACATACCCCCGGCTCTGCCGGGGGTATGTGATTGATAAATTTTATGCGCAAAATAGTCAATTGAGTATTTACAATACTTTAGTCCTTCTCGATGCGTTTGCCCTGTCTACAACGTGAGCCTTTCTTGACATGTTGCCTCCATATAGATTCGTCTCCTATTTCCATTGCTCGCTGTGATCGCAGATCATGGCTAGTTAGGTTATAGGATCTGCCTTGGGCCTAATGGATATTCCCCAGAGATACGAGATACTGCACTCAAGCTACTGAACCGCCGTATAAACCGTACGTACGGTGTATGGGAGGACGGCCGCCCAATAACGAGCGGCCTCCTACTCGGTTTGCGCTTCGCGGTTACCGGCCGCTTCCTCGGCACTCCACGACCACGTTTTTGGGCACGTCGCCGCCTATCTCATAAAAGTCGAGCGCGATTACTTTCTCTCTGAAAATCCTGAAAAAATCCGGCGCGGGGATCTCTTTTCCCCTTTCGTCGAGGAAACTGCACAGGCCTCTCGTATAGAGGTCGTACATCTGTCCCTCCACCTCAAGCGTTATGGCCCAAAGGAATCTACCGTCGCCCGCGAGCGCGCTTGCTCCCGCCAAACGCCCCGCGATGGTGAAGGTTTCGGGCGGCAACACCACGGACGCCAACGGCGGCACGACGACTGTCGACTTTGTCGCGGCCGTGGCAGGCGGAGCGAAAAGAACCAACGCCGTCAAAAGGCAACACACCCATATCCCATGTCTGTTTTTCATCTAAAAAACCTCTCTTCCTAGAAAAACTCCCGCCAATATTGCAGGTGAGGAACCAAGTGCTCGAGGGGTCTACTCGCGCCGCCGCCGCCGCTGCCCTCGGGCAAGTCGGCGAGCCGCAAAATCGTATCGCCGGCCAAGGGCTTGGAATTCTTCAAATCCGGGTACTGTTGCCGCGAGGCCAGGGCCCCATTCTGAAGCACCTTGATGCCCAAGAACAGATCGCTCTGCGAGGCGGAGATCCCCACGATCTTGATGTTGGGAAGAACGCGGGCCTGCTGCCGTCGGTCGTCGGCGTCTTTCCACATGGAGAGCCCCGTCGTCGGGTCCAGCGCGTAAAGCTTGCCGTCCCCCATTTCGGAACAGAACCCCCCGCTCGGCTGTCTGGTGCGGGGGATGAAGGTGGCGACGTAGAGCACCCCCCTGTGGAGGAACGGAGAAGTCGTGACGTACTCCGCGTCCGTCGGATTGGTGTCGCTGGTTATCGCGGGGCGCAGCTCCAGAAGCCAGCCGTAAGCATCGGGCGTAACATTCGTCTGAGCCTCGTCCACCCCGTAGGACGGCAAAATCTCCGGATCGGTCTTCAAATACTTGAGCTGCGCCAGGTCCTGCGGGCCCACAAGGGGAGGCTTCGGGCCCGTAGAGGGATCCACCTTGTTCAGGTTCAGGCCGAAAATGTACTGCTTCGGATTCTCCAGCTTCCTCGTGAGCGAGAAATCCGGCACCATCAGATCCGACGTTCCGCTGAACAGCCATCGGCTCGCGCCGCTCTGCCCGATCTCCATAGCCTTCGTCAGCGCCACCTTCGCGTCGTTGGGGCCGCGCAGGCGGAAAATGGAGGTGAGGGTCCAGTCTTTGGGAGGCAGCGTGGTGTCGCAGGTCAGGACATTGCCCTCGCTGTCGCCGGTGTAAAATTTTTCCGTTTTCTCTCCCCGAGCGATGTACGACACCGGCGTTATCCCCATGCCCATGCTCCCGAGGCCCACGTAGCCGTTGCCGGTGCTTATTTTTTTGATGATCTTTCCATTTTGGGGATCGAAGACGTAAAACGCCTTCCCTTGATTGTCCTCGCCCAGCTTGTAGCCCAGTCCTCCGGGAAGGATCCCCACGTCCGCGCTTTCCGTGCGCCGGAGATCGGCCGCCACGATGGTCAGCCCTAGATCGCTGTAGTCGTACTCCGTTTTGTTGCCCGTCGCCGCCGCGCCCCAGAGCTTGACGCCGTCGAGGGGGGTGGGCTCGACATCGGCGTAGCGGACGTTGTCGACGGCCCAGAGAAACGTCGGCACGCTTCCCGCCTCTGTGATGTCCATAGCGTAAATGCCGTTGCCGCCCCAACCCATCGCCCCGATCATGTAGGTTTGGGGGACGCCGTTGACCGTTATGTCGGAGGGGCTCAGCATTCCGTCCAACAACACCAGGGGGCGGGATGCTATGGTGTCCTCCCCGTCGCCGTCGAGCCAAGTGGAGTCATCCTTGAACTTCTGAGCCCGAAGCCGATGCTGGAAGACGTTTGGGGGAATAAAAGCCCAGGCCTCGTCGCCCTCCTCGTAAGTCAGGGAATGCAGGACGCCCCGGTTGGTCTGGAGGTAAATCCGCATTTCCCTATCCGAAATGTTTTTCAGTATGGGTTCGCCCACAACGGTGATGCCGGAGTGCTCCATTTCACCGAAAACCCCGTCTTCCCCCGAGTACGCGATAAGCCAATTCTTGAATTCGTTCGCGTGGTTGGGGACGCCGGCCAGGGCCGCGAAGTCGGAGTCGGACATTGCGCTCACGCTCGTGACGCCGCCGCCCGGCGTGCCCATAACCTCCGTCGTGGTGTAAAGCGGACGGTCCGGGTCGTTGTTCATCTTCGTGTGGGCTTCCCACTTCAGCGTCTCGTCCGCCGAAATGGCCGAGGGGACGTCGTACCGGACGAAGGAACTCTTCCACTGTCTCTTCGTGCGAAGCTCGTAGGACGAGGCAAAAATCGACCTTTCGCCGCTGGCTATGTTCTCGTAGAGGGGCAGGACCACCGGAGCGCTGGCGGCGTAGCTCTCGGTCTGAATGGTCAGCAGAATGGACTGCAGCGCCTTGATCAAGTCGGGCACGTTGTCCGCGAAGTAGGGCTCCACGTCGGGGTTCGGAGTGCCGTTGGAAAACGGCTGACCGGCTTGGGCCAAGAGGCGGATGGCCTTGCGAAGGCGCTTGGCGCTGGTGTCGTTGGGGGAGTCCGGATCGTTGGGGTTCCCGTCCTGGGCCGCGCCCTCCGTCGACACCATGCCCACCACCATCGTCCGTATCGGCTGGTCCATGGAGTACTCCTCCTCGTCCCACTTTTCGCCCGTCCATTTGCGGCCTCTCATGGTATTAGAGCTCAGGTAAAGTTTCGACAGAGCCTCCACGGCTTGAGGATTGTGTTCCCCGTCGTTCCAGTTCTCGCCTCCCGTGAACAGGACCACCCAGTTGTTTTGGCACGCGCCGGTGATGGGGAAGTACCCGCGGGTGTCCTCCGCTTCGGGGGAGTCCTTGAAGGGAAGGATGGTGGCGTTCAACGGCGCGAAGAAATCCTGGACGCTTCCCAGCACGGTGCCCGTCATGAGCCCCTCCTGGTTGCGAAACCGCCGCAGCAGGGCGTAGGTGGGATAGAGGTTCATGCCCGACTCGACCGGCATCGCCTGGTTGACGCCATGATGTATCGAAAACGTGCCGTCATTGCCTCTGGTGTAGGTGACCGCCCACTGATCGTTGAGCACCTTTTGATTGGCGCCGTTCTTCACGTGATAGTCGTGGCCGTAGAGTATTTTCGGGAGCGCTAGCGAGAACGCCGACGCCGGAAACAGCTCTTCGTTGACGAATCTGCCGATTTCGTCGGAGGTGTTGAAATCTATCTGCTCGATGCCGTCGATCAACTCGCGGAAGGAAATGAGGCTCGACGACGGCCGGTAAGCCCCGTCGGACTGAATCGAGTACATGAAGTCGAAGGGAACGCGAAGCATCGCCCGCAACGAATGGATCTCGGTCTCGGGCTGGGGGAGGAAAGGGTAAGTGAAGTAGTAGCCCGAAAGCCCGCTATAGGCAACTTCGGATTTGCTGCGGTCCGCGTCCAACAATCCCGCCTCGATTTGGATCCCCAGGTCAGGGTCGGATAACTGATTTCCCCCGTAAATTCCGGAGTAAGCGAGGGGAGCCGTGCCGTGAGAGAAGGAGGTCCACTGGGGAGTCCCGTTGTGGAAGGCCCAATATTGATCCGTTTGAGGGTTGTAATAAGGTATCGTGGAGTGCAACGGGGGATCCGTTCGTTTGAAGGGGGCTCTCCGGACGGTCGGCGCGGCGTGAGGCGGACTGCTCCCTAGCGACCCAGGGGATAGCAGATCGGCGAAGCTGGAAGCGACGCCGAGCTTCATTCTGGAAAGCATATCGGCGTTGTCCGGGCTGAGGATGCGCCACAGCACCAGCTTCATCTTGTACATTTTGCTGTCGTTGGGTACCAGATACTGGTTCGCCAAGTCCAGGGGCACGGGCAACCCCTCTTTTCCCCCGCCCGGCAGATAAGGCGTCAGAGCGTTGGGAAAACCGGAAGGGGGCGACCCCGCGCCGTTCCACTCCGCGAAGACCCGATCGCGGAACGTCAGCACGTAGGGCTTGTTGGGGTCCGGGGAATAATAACACTCGATATCCCCGATGATGTTGTTGTCTTCCTCCACGTCCCGGCCCCAGCGCGTGTAGCCGATGTCGTCGGATTCATATTTGTTGCCGGTGATGTAACCGGTCCGTTCCGTGCCCAGGTGGGGAGACACGAAGGGAAGGATCAGGCCGTTGTTGTTCCGTCTCGCCGCCTGGTCGGCCTGAGTTCCCATGCTGACGGTCCGCGCTCCTATTCCGTAGGTCAGATCCTTCAGGAGGCCCGCCCGAAAGCTGGCGTCGCGCATTATCGGCCATTTCGTTTGCATCTCGTGCATCTCGTGCAGCACGCGCGTATTCATGTCGTAGGTGCTGAGGAACACAGGCATCTGCCCCTTCAAGGATACCGTCATATTGGGCGAATCGTCCAACAAAAAGAGCACGTTGGGCGTCGCCCCCGTGAAGACCGTATCCCCCAGAGGATAGGTGGTCTCCCTCCAGAACGCCCGGAAGGGCACGGCCGCATGGGCGGCCGTGTCCCATAAAATCCCCCAAAAACACAAAAAAAGCACGATGATCATAGATACGCGTCGTTTCCGTCTCATGGTTCACCTCTCGCATTCATAAGTTAAAATTTATTAATTAAATTTTTTAATTAATAATCAATCCAAGACCTGCACAAACGCCGACTCCGTCGTCCGGACCAACTTGCGGCCGCCGTTGGGGTCGACGTCGTAAAGTTTGGCCCTCACCAAGTACGCCCCGTAATTTTCCAGAGGGAGTCTTCCGCCGCTCCCCGAACCCCCCGTTGCCGTCGTGTTCTTTTGGCCCCAGTCCCGCACGTTCGCTTCGGCAATGGACACCATCGCCGTCGGGTCGCTCAGCATGGCGATGGGAGGGGGCAGTTCCCGCATCTGCTCGCGGTCGTCGGTGAGCGAGGGTTGCAGCTTGTCGATCTCGTAGCACATATCGTAGACGGACATCTCCAAACGTTGCTCTCCCGCCCCGTGGCGCACGGGGACGTCGTAGCTCAAATTCGGGGCGACGAAACGCAGGGCGCTGACGGCCGCGATTTCGTCGGCGCTTCGAACGGCCGGAACGTGCATGAGCGTATTGTCGTCGTTGTTTTGCTGAAGAATGAAGCCCTTGGCGGTCTCTATGGCGTCGAGCATCGTGGCGTGGTTCACGTAGCTTTCCTGTTGGAGCGAACTGGTCCAGGCAAAAGAAAACGCCATGTCGAAGAGGAAAGAGACGACCACCCCGCTCACCAGTATAATCGCCAACGCCAACACCAAGGCGACCCCCTTTCGCCGCCGCGGCGCTCTCACCGAGTTCCTCAGGAAAACCGCGTTCTTTTCTTTTTTTCCCTTCATCATCGATGTCAATTTCTTATCCTCCATGTTATGGACTTTGCGGCCAGGCGGTAACGCCTAGCCTCCGAGGAGAGCGGCGGCAGCCAGGACGGCCACCCCGACGGAAGTTCTCTTTCCGGGCCCAGTCTTTCTTCGCCCCGGGCCGCGATGTACATCGTCAAAAGGCGCGTATCGGGGCGGTAGGTGAAATGCAGCCCCACGATCCGTCTTCCCAGAACCTGAATTGTATTGTCGTCAGGGTTCTCGTAATCCGCCCCGAAGATCACCTGCTTCAGCTCCTCGTCCTCGAGATAGAGGCGCGCCACCTGAAGCAAATGCACCTCGTCCAAGCCCATGACGAACCCCGCCAGTTCTCGGTCGGCGTCGGCCGCCAGCGTCGCCTCGATCCCGTCCCCGTCGGGTCCGGTAACCCACGCGTCTATCAGCAGCGGAACTCGGAGCGTCGGAAACAAAAACCACGACGCGGGGTTTTTGCCCTGAGACGCGTTCGCCTTCAAACCGATAGGCCGCAGGTCGTAGATGAAATTCTCCAGCAAACTTTTCCCGGAGGAAGGATACAACTGCACCAGCGTGACCGTACTCCCGCGCTCCAGTTTGGAACCGGGCAATATGCCGCTGTCGACCTTGGCCTTCACCCCCGTGGGCACGCCCCAGGTGTAATAGAGCTCCGGGCCGCTATAAGCGGACACCGTACCGAAGATGGTGGTAAGGTCGGTTTCCATAAACGTTCTGTCGTACGTATGGGTGGGGTTGTCCTTCCCGATGGTGGCGGGGCCTCCCCATTGATCGCCGGAGGCCCCCATCAGAGCCATGATCGGAGGGCTGCTCGGGTACGCGAAAGCGGACGCGAAGGAACCCAGTCCTTTCCTGTTGTTGGGCATGCCGAGACCGATGTGGACGAACTCGCGGCCCAGCCGCTGGACGACCATCTCTATTTCGCCGTTGGCCGCCGCGTAGTCCTTGATCTGGTTGGAGGTGCCGAAAGAAAACCACAGCGCGCCGATCGCGCATCCTCCCAAAATAAAGGTGATCACCAAGGCGATCAACAGTTCCACGAAAGAGAACGCTTTTTTTCTCTCAAACTTCTCAAATTTCTCAAGTTTCGTCTTTCGCCTCAATTTTATTCTCCGCTCCTCTTCCGCATGATTACAAGCTGTCGTCCGATACCGTCTCGTTGGAGAATATGTTGTAGCTCTTGTCCATGCTCACCACGAGCTTCCCCTTGTTGGAGTTCCCCACGTAAATCCGCACGCTGATCGGCAGCTTGCCCGCGTTCACCGGTTTCGTGAGGGTTTCGATGGTGAAGCCCTCCACGCGAGCTTGCTTGTTGGCGTTGTTCCAGCTTCCCCCCATCGACGCGGCGGTGGCGTTGAACGCATCATCCGGGTTCGGGAAAGACGAGGTCGGCCATAGAGACTCGAAGGTCTGAACCCAGTTGAAAAGCAACTCCCGTCCCTGCATTTCCTGCCTGGCAAAGGTATAACTTTTGGAGCCCCACTCCAGAGTGGAAAAAATGGCGATCAAAGCGACCCCCAGGATAATCATCAGGATCAAAGCCTCCGCCAGACCGATTCCCTCGCGCGAATTTAATTTTTTTTGTATTTCGCAATCTTTCACGGCGTCAAGTTTCTCCTTTTTATTTTGGATTACCTGAAAATATTTCTAAAAATTTTTAAAATGAGTCAATTCAAGCATCCATACATTTTCTAGATTAGTCTACTCAAAAGCGAACACTATGAATATAGTTCTATGGGATTATTTATTGCTTCATCTCGGTATATGGTTCCTAGGACAAAAGGCCCTGTAGGCGTCCACGTTCGGGGCGAAGGCCATCCAAGCGCACCCCGAGCCCCCCTGAAGCGCCGCTTCGAGTTTGCGTCTTGCATCCTCGGCAATTCGTGCTAGAATCTACTGCGTCGCGTGGGGCTTACGCTCACACGCTTACGACTGAAAGGGGGCAGAGAACTATGGAATGGAATCGAGTCAGCGACAAGAAGTCGCCTGATACGCGTTTTGTGTTCTCCTTTACCCGCACGAATCCCGCTTTGCGTGGGATTTGTGCTTGTCGTGGTTTGTGGGGCCAAGAGTAGAGAAGCAGTACGACAAAGCGCAATTCAGCATGTGAAGCCGGGATCCTCCAGTGGGTCCCGGCTTTTTCGTACGCTCGGGGGAATTAGCGCTAAACAGCGGACCGAACAGCCGAGCGAGTCGCTTGGAGGGGCTCCGTCCTCCCTGAGCTTGATTTTATGAAATGTGATTTTATGAAATTATGAAAAAAGGAGGCCACAAGTCGTGAAAAAGCTTTCGGTAGGGCTTGCGGAAAATGGATACGACATCATGATCGGAGAGGGCCTGCTGAAGGACGCTGGGAAGCTGTTGAGACCCTTTTGCCCGCAAAGCGAGCCCGCCGTCGTCGTGACGGACGAAAACGCGTGGAGGGCATGGGGGGAGAGCTTCGCTTCTTCGCTGTCCGACGCGGGGCTCGCCTTTCGGCCTGTCGTCATGCCCGCCGGCGAGGGAAACAAGTCTTTGAAGGGCCTGACCGATCTGTACGAGGCTTTAGCGGGGATGAAAACAACGAGGAACGGCCTGGTCGTCGCCCTCGGCGGCGGGGTCGTCGGCGACCTGGGCGGGTTTGCCGCGGCCACCTGGATGCGGGGCGTCCGCCTCGTCCAGATCCCCACGACTCTCTTGGCGCAGGTGGACTCCAGCGTGGGCGGCAAGACGGCCGTCAACCTCCCTCAGGGGAAAAACCTCGTCGGGGTGTTTTATCAACCGAAACTGGTTCTGATCGACCCTCTGACGCTACGCACCTTACCCGAGCGCGAGACGCGAAGCGGCATGGCCGAGGTGATCAAGTACGGGGCCATTCGCTCGGCCTCTTTGTTCCAGGCCCTTGCCGATCCCCATTTCGACTTGTCGGACGTCATCTACGAGTGCTGCCGCATCAAAAGCGAGATTGTGGCCCGCGACGAACGCGACTTCGGCGAGCGCATGCTGCTCAACTTCGGGCACACTCTGGGACACGCGATCGAGAAGCAATCGGGCTTCGAACGCTACCGTCACGGCGAGGCGGTGGCGTTCGGCATGGTTCTGGCGGCGTCTCTGGGCGAGGAGATGAGGTTCACGGAGCCGGGCGTCGCCGATGCCTTACGGCGTCTTATGGCGCGGCATGGGATCGAGACGGAATATCCGGAGAGCGTCGCGGAGCTGACGCCGACGCTTTCGATGGACAAAAAGAGCCTTGGCGACGGAGTCCAATTGATCCTGCTGCGGCGCGTGGGCGAGGCGACCGCGCGCCGGTCGTCCCTCTCCGAAATCGGCGCGGCCCTGGAATCGATGCAAAAACGACGGGAAGGCCACGCGGACGAACGCGCATCCGTTCAAACCTCTCAAATCTTTCAAACCTCTCAAGCCTTCCAAGTCTTCCCAACCTCGCCCGACCCGCGTGCCCAAAGCAAGCTCGAACGTTTACACGATGACGTGAAGACTATCGGGCGCTTTCCGAGGGGGCTTGTCGTGCCTCCGCCCTCCAAAAGCCTCTGCCATCGCGCGGCGATCTGCGCAGCCCTGGCGGGGGAGAGCGTGGTCGAAAACTTCGGCCGTTCGGAGGACGTGGACGCCACGCTGGCGGGCGTGGGGGCTCTCGGGTTGGCGGAAACCCATACGGAGGGCGATGTCTTGATCGCGAAGAGGCGGGGCGGTCTTCGAGGAAGCGCGACCGCGTCCCGCGAAACCAGGATCGTCGACTGCAACGAGTCCGGATCGACTCTGCGCTTCTTGCTGCCCCTCGCCGCGCTGGACGGGCGATCGACGGTCTTCACCGGGCGGGGCAGGTTGCTCGACCGGCCGTTGGAGGTCTACGCGAAAGTTTTCGCGGACGCGGGCGCGTTCTTCGCCAGGGAGCCCGGTCGGGCGCTGGTGCGGGGGCCGCTTCGCAGCGGCTCGTACGCCCTGCCCGGAGACGTCAGCTCCCAGTTCGTCTCGGGGTTGCTGCTCGCTTTGCCGCTCCTGGAGGGGAACAGTGAAATACGCCTCTCGACGCGCCTTCAATCGCGGAGTTACGTGGATCTCACCCTGGACGTGATGCGGCGTTTCGGCGTGGAGGTCGAGGCGGGAGACTCGCTTTTCCGCGTTCGCGGCGGCCAGCGCTACCTCCCGGCCCGTTATCGGGTGGAGGCGGATTACTCCCAGGCCGCTTTTTTCCTGGCCTCGTCGGCGCTGGGGCGGGATGTGGAGGTGGCGGGGCTCGACCCCGCAAGCCTGCAAGGGGACAGAGCCATCCTCCGCGTGCTGCGGGAGATGGGCGCGGAAACGACCTGGCGGGAAACGGGCGTCCGGGGCAAAGTCGTTTCGGTCCGCGCCGCGGGGTTGTCGGCCGTCACCGTGGACGCGAGCGAAATACCGGACCTGGTCCCGCCGATTGCGGCTCTATGCTGCTTCTGCGAGGGCACGAGCCGCATCGTCAACGCGGCTCGGCTGAAGCTGAAGGAGAGCGACCGGCTGCGCGCCCTGGCGACGGAGCTGAGAAAACTGGGCGCTCAGGTGGAGGAGGCGGAGGACTCCCTCTCCGTCACCGGGGCCCCGCGGCTGAGGGGCGGCCGGGTGGACGCGTGGAACGATCACCGCGTCGCGATGTCCCTGGCGACGGCCGCCATTCGATGCGACGCGCCGGTATCGCTTACCGGGTGGCGGAGCGTGAACAAGTCCTACCCCGAATTCTGGAATCATTTCGAGGGTCAAGGGCACGGCGTCTGGAACAATATCTGGAAAGAAGGCGGCGCATGAACGTTTGGGGAAACAACATCAAACTCTCCATCTTCGGCGAGTCCCATGGAAAGGCGGTGGGCGTCGTGATCGACGGGCTGCCGCCCGGAGAGGCCATCGACGCCGACGAAGTCGCCGGCGAGATGCTGCGGCGCTCTCCCGGCCGGGATCGCTTCTCGACGGCGCGGCGGGAATCCGATTCCGTCGAGGTGCTGAGCGGGCTGCTGGAAGGCCGGACGACCGGCGCTCCGATCTGCGGCGTCATCCGTAACGAGGACGCGCGCTCGCGGGACTACGACGCGAAACTGCGCCCCGGCCACGCGGATTGGACGGCGCTGTTGAAGTTCGGCGGGCACGCCGACATGAGGGGCGGAGGCCATTTTTCCGGCAGGCTGACCGCGCCGCTCGCCTTTGCCGGAAGTTTGGCGAAGCAGATTTTGCGCAGGCGAGGCGTCGAGGTATACGCGAGGATCGCGGCGATCGGCGGGGTAGAGGACGAAATGGAGGATAGGGAAATGAGGGATAGGCAAGGCTACCGCGCCGTGTCCCTCAGGGATTTTCCGGCGTCCCCGTCGGCCGAGGAGGCCATGAAGCGGGTCGTCGACGCCGCAAAGGAGGCGGGCGACTCCGTGGGAGGCGTGGTCGAGGCCGCCGCGTTCGGTTTGCCCGGAGGGCTGGGCGAACCCTTTTTCGGCTCAATGGAAAGCGCGGTCGCGTCGCTGCTTTTCGCGGTTCCGGCCGTAAAGGGGGTCGAGTTCGGCGACGGTTTCCGCCTGGCCTCCATGCGGGGCAGCGAGGCCAACGACGCCCTCTATGTCGAGGATGGGAAGATCAAGGCCAGGACGAACCACAACGGGGGCATCTTGGGGGGGATCACCACCGGTATGCCGCTCCTCGTGCGGGCGGCGATCAAACCGACGCCGTCCATCGCGCGCCCTCAGGAGTCGGTGGACTCCGCCACGATGACGGAGACCATCGTCCGCGTCTCTGGGCGTCACGACCCCTGCATCGTGCCCCGGGCCGTTCCCGTGATCGAGGCGTGTCTCGCGCTTTGCGCGCTGGACGGCCTGCTGTGAACCCCATGCCCGCGCGGCCTCTTGACGGGCATATCGTGCTGATCGGGCTCTCTGGAAGCGGCAAATCCACTTTGGGGCGGCTCGTCGCGCAGAAACTGAGACTGCCTTTTGTCGATTTGGATCGCGTGGCGGAGGAAAAGCTGGGGATGTCCATCCGGCAGATTTTCGAGCGGAAGGGCGAAAAATTTTTCCGCGACGCCGAGGCGGAGGCCGCGCGGGACGCCGTCCTCAGTCCGGGGCGGAGCGTGATCGCCACGGGAGGAGGCGTCGTTCTGCGGCCGGAAAACGTGCGACTTTTGCGCGAAAACGGTTTTCTCGTCTTCCTGGATCGCCCGGTCGAGGCCATCGTGAAAGATCTGGTCGACGACCTCAGCCGCCCGCTCGTGACCGGGGCCGAAAAGCTGTACGAGATGGAGCGGACGCGGCGGCCCCTCTATCTGGACGCCGCCCACCGGGTGTTGCGGAACGAGGCCGGCCTCGCCGAGACCCTCGACGCTCTGGTCGCGTTGTTGACTCCTAAGGCCGGCTTTTCATTGGAATCAGGGGGAAAATTGGAAGAAGAAAATTGACGGGGTCAGGGGACTGAGAAAAATCCCCTGCGGGGCGTGGGGCGGAGCCCCGTGGTTTTGCTTAAGTTGTTGACATTGCATTAATATTATGAGAAAGAGGCTGAGAAAATGATCGTCATATTGAAGCCGGAGGCGACGGAAGCGCAAACCGACGTCCTCAGAAAAGAGATAACGCGGGAAGGGGTGATCGTCCAGGAGATCCGGGGCGACGGCACCCGCATGTTCGGCCTGGCCGGGAACACCTCCGGAATCCTCGCGGAGTCGGTTCTGCGTCATACGTTTGTGGAGCGCGTCGTGAAGGTGTCGGAGCCGTACAAGCTGGCGGGCAGGCGTTTTCACCCCGCGGACACCGTGGTGGAGCTGCCGAGCGGACATAAAATCGGGGGAGGGGAACTCGCCGTGATCGCCGGTCCTTGCTCGGTGGAGAGCGAAGAACAGATCCTGTCCATCGCGCGCGACGTCAAACTTGCCGGGGCGAACTTCCTGCGCGGAGGTGCTTTCAAGCCCCGCAGCTCGCCCTACGCTTTTCAGGGGCTTGGGCTGGACGGGCTGAACCTCCTGAAAATAGCCAGGGAAAAAACGGGGCTGCCCGTGGTGACGGAGATCATGTCTCAGGAATACTGCGACGTCTTCGCGCGCGACGTGGATATCATCCAGATCGGGGCCAGGAACATGCAGAATTTTCCACTGCTGCGCGAGGTCGGCGGCCTCGGCAAGCCCGTCCTCCTGAAGCGCGGCGCTTCTTGCACCATCGACGAAATGCTGCAGGCGGCCGACTACGTTCTCGGGCGGGGGAAAAATTCGGTGATCTTGTGCGAGCGGGGCATTCGAACCTTCGAGACCGCCACCCGCAACACTCTGGACCTGTCGGCGGTCCCGGTGCTGAAGAAGAGGTCCCACCTTCCCGTCGTCGTGGATCCCTCTCACGGGACGGGACATTGGGATCTCGTGTGGCCCATGGCGATGGCGGCGGTAGCGGCGGGGGCCGACGGGCTGATGATCGAGGTGCATGATCGCCCCGAGCAGGCGCTGTGCGATGGGCAGCAATCCATCACCCCCCTGCTCTTCGATCGGATGATGCAGAAAATAAAGACGATTCATGACGTCATGAGAGAGGATGGAGAACGATATGGACGCAAAAGAACAACTGACGACGCTGCGTAAACGCATCGACGAGATCGACGGGCAGTTGATCCCCCTTTTCGGCGAGAGGATGGACGTTTCGCTTCGGGTGGCCGAGGTGAAGGTTCGGGAGAACATGCCCATCCAAAACGCCTCCCGGGAACAGGCCGTTGTGGACCGCGCCGCGTCCCTGGCCGGGGAGGATCTGCGCAGCGAGGCATCTTTGCTGATGCGCACGATGATAGCGCTTTCGCGGGAATACCAGCGCAGCAAAATGTTCCGCCGGGAGACGCCGCTTCTGGCCCCGGCGCGCAGCCCCGCAAAAGGGGATGTGGCCTGCGTTTTTCAGGGGCTGCCCGGCGCGTGGAGCGAGCAGGCGCTGATCAAGCTTTTCCCGGACGCGTCGCGCGCGCACGTGGATTATTTCGAGGACGTTTTCCTCGCCGTGAGGGAGAAACGGGCGCGTTACGGAGTCGTGGCGATCGAGAACTCCCAGACCGGGGCAATCGGCGAGACCTACGACCTCCTCAGAAAATACGGCTGTTTCATCGTCGGCCGAACGTGGATCCACATCCGGCAATGCCTGCTGGCCCCAGCCGGGACGGCGCTTTCCGACGTCCGGGAGGTGTTGTCGCACCCGGAGGGCTTCCGGCAGTGCGGCCGTTTTTTGCGCGGGCGGGGCTGGGATCTTACGGCCTGCCGCAACACGGCGGTGGCGGCGGAGACCGCCGCGAGAAGCGGCGACGGCAGGACGGCGGCCATAGGGTCGAGAAGGGCGGCCGAGGTGAACGGGCTCGTGGTTCTGTCGCCGGACATCATGGACGCCGAGAACAACCGCACCTCCTTCGTGGTGATCGCCACCGAGCCGGAGTACGACGAGAAGAGCGACCTGATCTCCATCACGTTCTCCACGGCGCACCGAGCCGGAGCCCTGTGCGAAACCCTGATGCCCTTCATGGCGCAGAACATCAATCTGCTGCGCATCGAATCGCGCCCCTCCAGCAGCCCCGACAGCTATCGTTTCTTCGCCGAGCTGGCGGGAAACATCCTGGACGCGGACATCCGCTCCACTTTGAAGCAGGCCGCGGCCGCCTGCGAGTATTTCGAGGTTATCGGCTGCTACAACAACACGTGAGGTCGGCAAACTTGGAGTACAATAACGTTCATAAGGAGGGGTTGACTTTGGGCGTATACAACTTGAAGTTCGGCAAAGAAAAAATGGCGATCGACGTTCCCGACAAAAATCTTTTGGGCGTTTTGAGAAGTCGGGAGGTGCCCTGCGCCGCCACGGAGGAGGAGGCCGTCCGAAAGGCTCTGGCCGACCCTATCGGAAGCCCGTGTATCGACCAGAAGGCGAAGGCGGGCGAAAAGGTCTGCATTGTGGTCTGCGACCTGACTCGAGCGTGGCAGCATCCGTCTCTTTACCTTCCCCTCCTGGTCGACGAGGTCAAAAAAGGCGGAGTGAGGGACGAGGATATCTTTTTTCTGGTGGGCACGGGAACGCACCGCTCCCACACGCCGGAAGAGCACAAGTTTCTTCTGGGGGATCAACTGTACGGGCGTTACAGGGTTTTCGACCACGAGAGCAAGACGGCCGAGATGACGGACTTTGGCGAGACCAGCTACGGAACGCCGGTCAGGATCAACAAGATGGCGGCGGACGCCGATCACGTGATTCTCACAGGCGGCATCGTGTACCATTTCATGTCCGGGTGGGGAGGCGGCAGAAAAGCGGTGTTGCCGGGGATATCCTCCTACGAGACCGTCATGGCGAACCACGCCCTCGCCCTCAACCCGCCGCCCGGCAAGGGCCGCAACTGGGTTTGCCGCGGAGGCAACGTGGAGGGAAACCTCATCCATTTGGATATGGTGGAGGCCGCCGAGAAGTTGAAGCCCTCGTTTCTCCTGAACGTCATCATGAACGCGGAGGGCAAAATCGGCTGGGCCGTCGCCGGCGATTGGCGGAAGGCCCACGAAGCGGGAAGGAACCTGGTCGACAGCGTGGACGCGATCGCGATACCGCAGCTCGCGGACCTGGTCGTGGCCTCGGCCTGCGGCTATCCGAAGGACATCAACTTCTATCAGTCCACGAAAGCCCTTTTCAACGCCCAGGACGCCGCTAGGCCCGGCGGGGCCATCGTCATTCTCGCCTCCTGCGTGGAGGGGTACGGCAATCAGGAGGTGCAGACGATGCTGCAAAAATTCAAAAACTCCGACGAGAGAGAAGCGGAGCTGAGGCGCGAGTTCACCATCGCCAAACACGTCGGCTACTGCGCGGGACAGGCCGCGGAACAATTCGACCTGCATTTCGTGACCGACATGGATCCCCGTCTTCTGGAGGGGACCGGGATCACGATCTCCAGAACCCTGGACGAGGCGTTGAAAAAGATCTACGCCGTTCACGGCCAGGAACTGAAGACCTGGTTGATGCCACAGGGGGCGAACACCCTGCCGAAGTTGAATTCCTAAAATATACGACGGAGGATAAAAAGCATGTCCGACATTTACGGTCTCATTCTCGCGGGCGGCAGCGGCGTGCGTCTTTGGCCGCGCTCCAGGGAAGAACTGCCCAAGCAGTTTTTATCCCTGCGCAAAGGCTACACCATGTTGCAGGATACGGTGACGCGCATGTTGCATGTGCTGCCGCCTCAGCGCCTTTACGCCGTCGCCGGCGGCAAGTGGAGGGCGCTGGTCTCGTACCAGGCGAGGGAGGTCGCGTTCGTTCCAGAGGATTTTCTCATCGAGGAACCGGTGGCGCGCAACACGGCGCCGGCGATTTTGCTGGGTTGCTGCGCTTTGAAGGCAAAAGGCGCATCGGACGACGCCGTCGTCGTCGTGGCCCCCAGCGACCACCTGGTGAACAACGTCGCCGCCTTCGAACAGGCGCTGCACAAGGCGGTCGAGGCGGCGAAGTCCGGTTTTATGGTCACGCTGGGGATAACCCCCACCCGGCCGGACACGGGGTTCGGGTACATCCGCTGCCCTATGCCCGAGAAGGAGGAAGAGGAAGGGGGGGAAGAAGAGGAAAAAACGGAGCGGGGCGATTGGTTCGAAGTCGAGCAATTCATCGAAAAACCCGACCTGGAAGCGGCCAAACACTATATGAAAAGCGGGGAGTATTTCTGGAACGGCGGAATTTTTATTTTTACCCTGGGGACGCTTTATCGGGAACTCGAACATACGTCGCCCGATCTCTACGAGGTCGCGCAAAAAGGATATGACGCCTTTTTGGAGGACTTCCAGACATTGCCGTCGATATCCTTCGACTATGCCGTCATGGAGCGGGCCCAACGCGTCGCCATGGTGGAGTTGGATGCGGGCTGGTCCGACGTGGGTTCATGGGACGCGCTTTACGAGGTGCTGGACAAGGACGGCTTCTACAACGCGACGATCGGCGACGTCCTCATGCAGGGCACCAAACGATGTTTGGTGGACTCCCGCAATCGCCTGACGACCCTCGTAGACGTGGAAGACATGGTCATCATCGACTCCCCCGACGCCCTCTTCATCTCGAAACGGGGCTCGTCCTCAAAAGTGCGGGAGGTCGTCGAAAAACTGAGAACGGACGTTCGCAAAGAAGCCGTTCAGGCCATGGAAAACGCTCGCCCTTGGGGAATTTACACGATTCTCTGCGAGGAGGAGCGCTTCAAGATCAAGCGTATCGTCATCACCCCCGGCAAGCGTTTGAGCCTGCAATACCATCATCACCGCAGCGAGCACTGGGTCGTCGTTCGAGGGACCGCGTTCGTCGTCATCGACGGCAAAGAACAGTTCGTCCATGAGGGCGAAAGCGTCTTCATTCCCAAAAACGCCCGGCACCGCCTGGAGAACCCCGGCAAAGTCGAATTGGAGATCGTCGAGGTCCAAGGAGGAGAATATCTGGGGGAGGACGATATCGTCCGCCTGGATGACGACTTCAAGCGATCCTGACCCCCGAACAAAACGACGACGGCCCCCGCCAAGGGGCCGCCTGTGTTTTGAGATACATACTTTACCATGATTTTCTATGTTTTTTTGTTGAAATTATAACGTTTTATGTTTAAAATGAAGTTTGTTTTAACAAACTTTAGGAGGGATTCACTATGTGTCGTACAAAAAAAAGCGGGCTTTTCTTAGGTGTCCTTGTGTTTCTCGTGATGGCGGCCGGGTATGCCCACGCGCATCTGCCGGTGGTCGATCTCGGAGGGTTTTCGTTTCCGGTGGGGAGTTCGGTGCGTTTGACCGCGGGGCTCGCGGAACCCTTGGTGACGATGGTTTATTCGCGTGAGCTGCTTTTGGCGCGGGGATACGCGGGCGATCCCGGTGTGGCGAACCTGAGCGGCGCGGTTTTTTACGCGGACGGGGAGAAAGCCCTTCTCGACCAGGCGGTCTTTACGCCCGTCAACCTGACGGATCCCGCAAACGTCAACCCCGCCAGCGCGGACGCCGACGTCGCCGTGTTCAAGGTCGAAAAGCCCGGAACGGTGGCCGTTGCCATGCGCCTGGATTTCAACAGCGGCACCCGCCCCACCGTCGCCTTCGGCAAGACCTTCGTCAATCGGGCGGCGGACGGGGTCGCCAATCGGCGTTTGGGCGGCGACGACGTGCTGGAGGTCGTCTTTACGGACGACGACGCCTCCGTGGCCGTGAAGCCCGGCGACACCGTGAACGCGCAGGTGTTTTTGAGAGGAAAGCCCCTGGCGAACGCGGAGGTTTCCGCCACCTATGACGGCGCTCCCCGGCACGCGGACAGCGAGGAACCCGACAACAACGAATACCTCCATGCCGACACGAACGCCGAGGGCAAAGTGGCCTTCGTGGTGGACCGGACGGCGAATTGGGTTATCGGCGTGGAGTACGTCGACGAATCGCACGATCCCCAAAACCCGGCCTACGCCCCCAGCAAGGGCGTGCGCTATCGGGGAACCATCTTCTTCCCCGTAACTGCGGAAGGGAAATAACAAAACAGGCTCGAACCATAAGCTAAAAGCTGAGCGACGGACAAAACTTCGCACCCAGCGCGCCCAGTTTCAGTCCGTAACTCAGCGATTGGCTATAGTGATTGGCACTTCGCCGTGAGCCAATGATGGACGATCGTCACGATTGATTAAAGAGGCCGAAAGGCGTCTGGGCACCGGATCCGTGGCGCGTCCTTTTTTATTGGTCCAGGCGACGGCCAGGGTTGAGATGAAGCACAGGGTGGCGAAGAAGTGCCCCAATCCACAGGCAAAAAAACAATACCTCGCAGTAGACTGTTGGGAAAACAGTGTTAAGCTATTGTCATTGGAACAAACAACTTTCACCTGCGAAGTGCGAATTTATTATGACAGAAAACATCTTCAAAATCAATATTGAAACCACAAAAAACCAGGGCAAACGCATCGGGAAAAGGCATGGGGAGTCAGGGCAAACGCATGAAAATCGTAAACCATTGTTATTACTTAATTGATAAATTTCATGCGCAAAATAATCAATTGAGTATTTACAATGCTTTAGCCCTTCCCGATGCGTTTGCCCTGCATGGGGAGTAGATCAAGCGCAAGCGAGTAACTCAAGCATGAACTGATTATCCCATCCGGCCAACAAGCGTTCGATTCTTATGCTGATCTTCTTTGCGTTCGCTGTTTGTTTTTTTCTCAATAGATTAAGCGCCATATGCCGGACAATAGCCATGTTTTCCGCACTGTGATTTTTACGATTACGGGCCTGATCCTCTCGAAAATTCATATCCAACACCCAATGCAAGCTATTTTCTATACCCCAGTGAAAACGTATGCCAGAAGCAATTTTTTCCGCATCTGCCTCAAGACTGCTCAGGTAGTAGC
>JAISQE010000032.1 GCA_031274425.1 Synergistaceae bacterium
TCCTCGATTGAAAAAGTAAATGCAACGTGGGTGGGGAGCGTGGATTGCGATAAATCTTGCAAAAGCATCGATAAAAGTTTGCCGCAATAAGTAGTGCAAAAATTCTTCCGTATGAAAAAATATCCTTCCATAAGATCTCATTTCCTCAGCAGAAAAGAGACCAGGTTATGGGGGAATATGATATGGAAACTTTCAAACATTTTTCATTGGAAGAAAGAATCACCATCCAAAACGAACTCAGTTCAGGTAAATCGTTCAAAGCTATTGCCGCGCAACTCGGCAAAGCCCCCTCATCAATAAGCCGGGAAGTCAGGAGGCACATTGAGCGAAAGGAAAGCGGCAGCTATGGCAGACAGTTCAACGACTGCATCAACCGCTCTTCCTGTACTCTTGAAAACGTCTGCCAGGGGGCTTTCCCGTGCTCACGTAAGTTATGCCACAACTGTAAGAAATGTAAAGACTTTTGTTCCACCTACCGTAAGGAAACTTGCCAGAGACTGACCCAAACACCCTATGTCTGTAATGGTTGTGAAAAACGCCTCAAATGTACTTTAGAGAAGTCCCTTTACAAAGCCGTAACAGCAGAGGAAGAAGCGAAGTTCCTGCTCTGTGAATCACGATCGGGAATCTCACTTGACGAAGATGAGATACAAAGACTCGACGGTATAGTGACTCCGCTCGTCCTGCAGGGGCAATCTATTCATCATATTTGCTGCTCGAATAAAGATTCCATTATGAGCAGCGAACGGACAATATACAACTACGTGAATGATCGTGTCCTTACCGCAAAGAATATTGACTTGCCCCGTAAAGTACGTTACAAACCGAGAAAGAAAGCAAAGACACGTTTCAGGGTAGATAAAACTTGTGTTCTCGGCAGAAGTTACAATGATTTTCTTACTTTTATGGAAAATATGGAACATGCTGCTGTCGTTCAAATGGATACAGTGGAAGGGCGCAAAGGCGGAAAAGTAATTTTAACTTTGAGTTTCGTAAACAGCTCGTTTATGCTGGCTTATCTGAGGGATGCTAATACGTCCAAGTCAGTGACTGATATTTTTCAAATGCTGTGGGAGGTATTGGGGAAGGAATACTTCATGGAGCTTTTCCCCGTAATCCTGACGGACAATGGCAGCGAATTCAGCAACCCCGCCGCAATAGAATTCGACGAAGAAAACAAGAGGCGGACAAATTTATTTTACTGCCATCCGTCTTCACCGTTTGAGAAGGGAGCGATAGAGAACAATCATGAATTTCTTCGCCGGATAGTGCCAAAAGGAACGAGTTTTGACCATCTGAAGCAGGAGAAGGATATTCAACGGATGCTGAACCACATAAATTCGTATCAGAGGAAAAAGCTGAACAATAAGTCTCACTCTCCATATCCACGAACTGTGACTTGGCGCGTTGGGAACAGAGTCTCACGCAATCTCCCTATAAAATCTTCCAAAGCGGAGAGGCGGTTTTCGGCGGGCAATTTCGTCAGGTTGTCCATGTGGGTGAAAAGAGGCGCGGCCTGCTTGAGGAGAGAGAGGGGCAGACGTTTTTTGTCGTACTCCAGCAACAGGCTATTCGTTCGCGGATTCGCCTCCGCTTTGTATATGCCGTCGATTTTCAGAAGTTCCGATCTCAAGCGCTCCACGAACGCCTCGTCGGCCAATAACGGCGAACGCAGGCGCACCCGTCCCTCGATAAAACTCTCGATCATGGTTTTGCGCTCGGCTTGTCGAAAATCGGAGCTAGGCTGTAGACGCTGGCCCCGATCGTCGCCAGGTTGTGCAGGAGAGCGGATAGGGTCGGCGTGATCGCTCCGCTGAGTCCCAACGCCAGCAATAAGGAGTTCGCGCCGACGATGAAAGCATAGTTTCGATAGATCTTTTCCATCACCCCGGTCCCCAGCTTGCGCGCGTCGATCAGGGCATGGAGACGGTTTTCCGACAAAATCACATCCGCCACCTCCTGCGCGATGTCGGCGCCGCCGCACATCGCAACGCCTACGTCCGCCGCGGCCAATGCCGGCGAGTCGTTGACGCCGTCTCCGACCATAACGACCTTGCCCGTACGTTTCAAGAGTTTGACGACCTCCGTTTTGTCCGCGGGGAGAAGCTGCGCTCGCACCTCGTCGATGCCGATAGCTTCCGCGACGTTTTTCGCGACGCGAAAGTTGTCGCCCGTCAGCATGACAACACGGGTTATCCCCACCTCGTGCAAGCGGCTCACAATATCGAGGGCGTCCTCCCGCAAAGGATCCTCGATGCACAGGATTCCGGCAAGCCCGCCTCCTACCGCTAAAAACAGCACGGAGTGTTTTTCGGCTTCGCGGTCGATGACCTCCCGCTGTTCCACGGTACAGGTTACGCCCTCGTCCTCGAAAACGAAATGCGCGCTGCCGATCAAAACCTTTTCGCCTCGAAGCCGGGACGCGATCCCGTGCGCCACGGCGTACTCCACCGTCGAATGCTCCTCGCGATGGGAAAGCCCTTCTTTTTCGGCCTGTTTCACCACAGCGCGGGCAATAGAATGGGGAAAGTGTTCCTCAAGGCAGGCGGCGGTGCGCAAGACCGTCTCGCGCGTGTAGCCCTCGAAGGGGACGACCTTGGCCACGCTAGGGGCGGAGACGGTGAGCGTTCCCGTTTTGTCGAAAACGACAGTATCCGCGGTGGCGAGAGCTTCCAGAAATTTGCCGCCTTTCACCAGCAGTCCCCGTTTCGTGCCCTCTCTCATGGCGGAAAGAATGGCAAGAGGCGTAGAAAGCTTGATCGCGCAGGAATAATCTACCAAAAGAGCCGCGGTAGCTCGTGTTGCGTCGCGCGTCCAAAGGTAGATGCCCCCGGCCAGCAAAAAACTATAGGGGACGATGGCGTCCGCCATCTTTTCCGCTCGGTTCTGAATGTCGGCTTTCAACTCCTCCGACTCGTTGATCATCTCGGCGATCTTGTGAATGCGCGTTTCGCTGTCGAACGCGGTGACGCGAACGACCAACTCGCCCTCCTCGACGATGGTTCCGGCGTAAACGGACAACTCCGGCGTCCGATGGACGGGCTCGGATTCCCCCGTCATGGCGGACTGATTTACCATCGCGCTTCCCTCGAAAACCACGCCGTCAACCGGAATGACGCTGCCTGTCCGAATCACGGCAAGATCCCCGATCCGAAGGTCGAGCATAGGAATCTGCATTTCTTGTCCATCTCTGCGCACCCACAGCTTGTCTATATTGAGGGCTAGACTGTCGGCCAGGCTTTCCCTCGATTTTTTGTGAGTCCAGCTTTCGAGAAGGTCGCCCAGCGCAAGCAGGGTCGTAATGACCGCGGCCGTACGGAAGTCGCGGCGCAGCATCGACACCCCCACGGCGGAGGCGTCCAAAACGGAGACGTTGAGACGCCTTTTGCGCCATAAACTATACAGCCCTCGTCCCAAAAGGGGGAGAGAACGAAGAAAAGTGAGTCCGTAACGTAGAGTGCGAGGTAAAAGCGCCCTTCCTATCACTCCTCCGAATAGAGACGTCAGAGACTCGCCCAAACTGGGCCCCTCGGGAATCAAGGGCGAACCGTCGATTTCTCCGTAGAATGTTTCGTTCAGGAGTTTGACCGCCGTCAAAATCGACTCGCGGACGTTTCCGCTGTAATGGATCAACAAGCTGCCGGTCCTGTGAGATGCGACAGCGTCCGTAACGCCGGGCTGCGTTTTCAGGAGAGCGCCAATGACGCAGCTCTCCGCTTGTGTGAACGAGCCCCTGGGGCAGCGAAGACGCAAACGCCCCGGGAGCTCGTGCGCTATCGAAAATTCCATTCACCCTTACCGCGGCGCTTTTGCATAGCCTTGCCCTTTCGTGCTTTTAGTTCGCTTGAGCCTTTTGCTCATTGACGTATTTTGCCTCCGCCATAACGTCGTCCACCGCTTCCTTGGCCCGCTCGGTCATGGAAACGACGCGGTCTTTGAGCTCCAGCCCCTTGCTGGCGATGGCAACAGCGACTTTTTTCCCCGCTTTGCTTTTGACGAAACAAACAACCCCCACACCAACCACAACGCCGGCCGTAAAGAAAAGCGCTCTTTCGTAATTCAATTCCATACCCTCCTGATCGACAGATGATGCAAATTGTCTTGGTCTGTTCTGTTTGCTAGGGCAAACAGGAGCCCTTTACAAAACCTTTCCTTTGCAAGAGGAGAGCTTCACAGAACCAAGATATCGTTATCTTAAAGGCAGTCTCGTATTTTGTAAAGAAGCGTCGGGGGAAAATCGATAAAACCAGAACTCAATCCTCTATGCATGTTAGATTGGGCAAACATATCTATGGATTTAAAACTTTATACCGTGAATGCAATCCCGCTCGAAGCCCAAGCGTTTTCACTCCACTTCCGCTTGCTTTGCCCCAATAAGGTTTGAACGGTTACGAAAAATCTATGATGAATGTGACTTTCACGGCGCTTTATCCCTCGACGTGGGCGGTAGCTCCACCGTCATCCAGGCGACGCTGTCTTTTTCCGTGTAGCGGCTGCCCTCATCCCAAGACAGGGGCGGGGCGTCCAACCGCGCCGAACCGTAAATCCCTCTGTTTGAGGCTCGATGTTCAAGTTTTTCTCTCACGGCTCTATCGGGGTAGTGAGCGTTAAAATCGAATCCCACCCACCATACCTGGGGGGCGGCGTAAAGAGCATAGAGACCGGAGTCGTATCTTTGTGGATTGTCAAAGTAAGGACGAAGCAGTTCAATATGGTTTGCGCCGGGTGCCAGGTCGTAGCCATAATCGGCTTGATACATCCGCGCCGCGGCTTTCATGTTCCTCAATTCGCTGACAATATTGCTGGGGCGCGCGTCTGGTTGTGTACTAGTATTCGTTATGTTGAGCATTACACATAATATGAGCAGCAGAAATGACGTCAAAAAATACCACCGGAAAAATTTCCAGAGGGGGGGCGTTGTTTTTCTGGAGCGGCGGCGGTAAAGAAGAAAGGCTATGCTTGTAAGAAAGATCAGCGCAACGGCTATGATGAATGCGATCATGAGTATCGCTCCGGATAAAACGAGAAAATCCAGAGGCCAGGAAGGCAACAGACCACTCCATATTCCCAACCAGATCAGCGCTGTCGCCATCCCCAAAGCAATCCCCGCGAAACGTCGGACGTTCGCTTTCATGGCATCGTCTCCTTTACCCACAAGCTCAAACGTTTACGGAAAACGCTTTTACAAATGCATCACCCCGAGCCCGCAACGATCATGATGGGCGACGATGTGCGCGGCGCAATCTCCAAAAATAGCGACAGCCAGCCAATTGTTGTTGCGAACGATGGCGATTTTGGCTCCGACGCTGAGTTCCACAATACCTCTGTTGACAAAACTGTCTCCCGCTTCGATCGCGGCATGGATCAAGGCATGCATCTCCCGACTGTTTTTTTCGATGATCCCCGCGTTCAAAGAAGCCCCCACCAGAGCGCGAACGATTTTCTGGGGCAGGTCGCTCAAGAGACCTCCGACCTCCGTCGCCACCACGCGCCAACCTTGCTCTTCGATGCGCTGCTTGCACGCGGCTTCCATCAGGGCATCCTTTGTGATCGCCAAAAGGATGGCCGCTCTCGCAACGTCGTCCGCCCCAAGATTGAAATCGGATAAAAATCTGAACCTGCCTTCGCTCGATCCCGTTTCTAACGTCTCTCCCACACTATTTTCCCCCGGTTTTCAGAAAACGATCATAAAGATTCGGTTGGCTTACCCCAAGCGTGAACTCATAGAGACCGGAACATAGGGCTCAAGTTTACGTTTGCTGAAATCGTCCAAAGCTTCTTTAATGTAGATGTTTCCTTCTTTGCGAATCTTCAAAGTTTCAAAAGGAGAAACGCGTCGTCCAAGCGCGTCGACACATATCAAAACACGCGGGCACAGCAAATCGCGTTCCTTCGTTTCCAAAACGATGCCCACTCGCTGATCGGACAGCAACACGACAGTGCCCGGCGGATAGAGGCCGATGGCGGAGAGCAGGGCGCGGACGATGCGACTGTCGAAGTCGGAGTTCGTGAGGCCGATCATCGTCGATATGGCTTGGTCGCTGCGGTAGACGTCCCCTTCCAAAAATCGGCTCGTCAGGTTTTCAAAGGCATCGGCCACGGCAACGATACGGCCCGACATTGGAATGTCCTCCCCTTTCAAACGATCGGGGACGCCATTCCCGCTCCATTTCTCGTGATGGGATCTGACGGCGCCTAAAACATGAAGATCTCGAACGTCCGTATCTTTCAGGAGAGTCTCCCCCAAGAGAGGATGGCAGTTGAAAATTTTGGCTTCGCCGGGGAAGATCTTTCCTCCCCTTTTCATTCCGCTCGCGTCTTCCCAAACGAACTGCGGAAAAAAAGCTTTGCCGACGTCGTGGAAAAGACCTCCCCTGATACATGCCTCCACGAAGGCGGGCCAGACGGGAAAAACTTTTTGCGCGATGTAGCCCGTCAACAAGGCCACGTTGATGGAATGGATGTGCGCCCGCTCTCTTTCCCGTTCTTCCGCGCCCACCAGGGAGAGCGTGATCTGCGACGTTCGGCGAATTTCTCGCGGCAGGCGGGAGGCGATCATCATCATCGTGCGAATGCCCCGCTCGCGCATAGTCCGGTCTTCGATATTGCGGTAGATCGCGCCGAATTGATGGATGGCGATCTGCGTCAGAAGAGGGTTCAGCTCGGCAACTGATGGCACGATAGAACTCAACGCCGTTCGGAACTCCGAAGCGGTTATTGTGGGAACGCTTTTCACCTTGACGTGCGTTATGCCGTGTTTCAAAAGCAGCGAGACGATCTCCGGCCGGGTTTCTCTCAACGCGGGCAGGCTGACGCCCCCAGGCAGGATCACAGCCTGGTTTCTCGAAACGACGTCCTCGGCGACGATCCCTTCCACGTTCAACAATTCTCCTAAAGCGACGTTCCAAACTCTTTTTTTCATCTATATCTCCCATCATACAACTTAGCACAAAATAGGTACTCTTCTCTCTTACACTGCAATAAAGTCTCGTATAAGATTATGCCAACAAAAGCAAAGTCGTTTAAATATTTGTTATCCTGAACGTCGAATCATGTATACTGTTAATAGTTTATTTTAACGAAGTTTGGTGATAAATGGCGATTTTACACAAGCAAGTAGGCCTTCGTGGAGACACTTTAAATCAAAACGACTTTTGTTGCAATCCCTTATTCGTATAGATTCGTTTCGCAAGAGTCGTAAGTTGAAAATGAAGAAACGAATATCGACGGATTCAATGCAATAACAGAAAAGAGGTGAATCGATTATGGCGGAAAAATGGAAAGACGCGTTGACGGACAAGTTATGCGAAGCGTTTTTGGTGTTGGAAACGACCGACGAAATGTACAATTTTTTGGAAGACGTCGCTACGATTGGGGAAGTAAAGGCTTTGGCTCAACGGTTGGAGGTCGCCAGGCTTTTGAGCGAGAATAAAACCTATCCTCAAATCGCGCATCAAACAGGAGCCAGTACCGCAACCATCAGTCGGGTTAAAAAGTTCCTGGATTATGGGGCTAACGGTTATAAGATTGTCTTGGAGCGAATGAAGGACTAGATCGCTGAATTTCGCACTGAATAAAGCTCGCGAAAGGCCGTAGGCCATCCTCCGGCCTTTCGCGAGAAAGTTTCATTCCGATTTCAACTTGCCCACGCTAGCGGCGTACACGGGGAAGAAATCCGTTCCGTTCACGTTGAGATAGCGCGATAACGCCAGGTCGTCGAAAGCGCCGATCCCACAAGCGCCGCAGCCGATGTTTGACGCCGCCAGGTAGAGATTCTGTCCCACGTGTCCCGCGTCCTGAAAAATTCCTCTGTAGCCACGGGCTTTGTAGCGCCAGGCGGATCGATATTCGTCGGCCGCCCAGATGAAAGTCGCGGCGGCTTGAGCGATGAACGTTTGTCCTTTGCAAAGGGCGGCGATGTCGGACGATACGTCTCGCGGCACGTCCACTTCCTGCAGAGAGTGATCGACGGCAAGAAAGCGATAGAGCCCCGGCGGAAGGTTTTCCGTCGCCCGAATCGCGAGATAGGTCTCCAACGGGTGACGCCCGCCTGCGGAAGGCACGTTGCGGTAGGTGCGGCGCGATCCCACGGCGAATCCGATTTTGCGCACGCCCTGCGTCGCCCATAGCAACCAGGAAAGCTCGGTTATCGTCAAGGGCTTGTCCGCGTAAGCTCTTACTGAAATACGTTCCTCGATGGCTTTTCGCAGATCCATCGGCGGGATTTCCAGCACATCCGCCTTTGGGAGAGGCACGATTTTCTTCCCCGCGTCGGCGGGGCGTTCCAGCGGCGGCTGCGGCAAGTTTTGTTCTTGATCCGAGGGTTCCGGCATATTTTCGTAATATGTGGCGCGCATAAAAATGCGCCCGGCGTTCTCCTTCTTCGCGCGGATTTCTTTTTCTGTTCCTATTTCTTCGAGCATACGAATTTCTCCTTTCAGTGATTAAGAGATGACTAATTTTAAAATGATTTCGATGACTTTAAAGATGACTGTCGAACCAGTCGGAAATTTCGCGCAGGCGGGCCAAGCGATTGCGGGGTTTTCCAGACCGGCTGAGTTCGTGATTTTCTCCCTTGAACACGCACATGCGGCTCTCCACCCCCAAGACCTTCAGAGCCGTGAACATTTGAAACCCTTGGTTCAATTCGCAGCGAAAGTCCTCTGTGGAGTGAATGAAGAGAATAGGGGTCTTCGCTTTATCCACGTATTTCAGCGGAGACTCCCGCCACGGATTCTCCGGGTTGTTCCATGGCGTTCCGAGGTGTTGGTCTTCGACGTAATAATATCCGATGTCGCACCCCCCGAATTTCGAGACCCAGTTGCTGATGCCGCGCTGGGCGACAGCGGCTTTAAAACGGTCGGTTTGAGTGATGATCCAGTTGGTCATGTAGCCGCCGTAAGAGCCGCCCGTGACCCCTAGGCGCGAGCCGTCGACGAACGGCAGATTTTCGACGCACCAGTCCGTGAAGATCATCAGATCGTGGTAATCGAGATCTCCGTAGCGGCCCCGGATGTCCTGAAAAGCGCTTCCCCGCCCGTCGCCGCCGCGCGGGTTGCAGTAGATCACCGCGTATCCCTTGGCTGCCCAGCATTGCATCTCGTGGTGATACAGATCTCCGAAAGCCGCTTTGGGGCCGCCGTGGATATGCAGTAAAGTCGGGTATTTTTTGCCTTCTTGAAAATTTGTCGGCTTCATGTACCAGCCGTCCAACTTCCAGCCCTGCCCGTTATCCGCGGAGATGTGGATAGGCTGCGACAGGCGCAATTCATCGAACAAGGGGCGATTGAAGTTCGTAAGGCGTTTTTCTTTGCCCGACTCCAACAGATAAAGCTCAGGCGGGTAAAGTCCTTCGTAAGCGACGAACGCGACGCGCCCGCTTCTCGCGTCTACGCAATAGTCGACGACGGCGGAAGTATCGAAGGTGAGTTGTTTCGAGCGTCCATCCTTTCCCAACTCGTAGAGGCGGCTCTTCATGACGTCCGTTGCGCAGTAGACGGGCCCCTCGAAACGCAGGGCGCTGTCCCGTGGAAAAAATGCGCCGCTCAGGTCCAAACATCCATAGTGACTGTCCGTCGCGACGGCATGTCCCAGGCTGCTGTCGAGATCGGGCGTCAGGCACTGCAATCGGCCGTTTTCGAGGATGTAAAATTTGAGGTTTTCGTTGACTCCCATACTTTTATGATCTGTTCCCGTGACAAGGACCACGTCATCCAGCCAGGACGCGTGGGCAAAAGTGAACGGCAACCCCTCGCTGAGGCACTTTATCGTTCCGGTGAAAAGATCCATTTTATAGACGGAGTTCTCCGCGGGTTTGACGTCTTTATAATCCACTCCGACGATCAGGGCTTCCGTTTTGTTCTTGTTCAGGACGTAACGCGCAACTTCCATTGAAGGCGGGGTCAGGCGCTTGAGCTTCCGCGCGTCGGTGTCGTAAACCGCCAGAGCCGTGCGCTGCTGGCCGATATACCCCTTGCCGTTGGCCATAAAGGGCACCTGCTCGAAGATCATGACGTCGGCATCCTCCGGGTTTCCGTACTCCGGCTCGTAGGACGCCGTTAGAAGGTAACGGCGCTCGTCCAGCGCTCGGACGGAGTGTGCGGCATAAGGGACGTCGAACAGCGGAGCCGCCTCGCCTCCTTGAGGCGAGATCGCGTAAAAAGACGTCCGCTTGCCCTTCCCTTCGTCTTTGTTCTCGTCGCGCTTGGACGCGAAGATCAGGAGGGAACCGTCATGGTTCCAGCAGAAAAAATTTTCCGCGCCGGAGTTCGTCAATTTTCGGTTTGTGTCGTTTTCGATGTCGTAAAGCCATATATTGGAATCGTATCCATTCTTTTCCGCGTTGGGGCGCGACATACGATAGGCGATACGCCCCGCTTCGGGCGAGAAACTCGGGTTGGACGGAAAGTGCAATTTCAAAAGATCATTTTGCTCGACATTGCGTTTCACGATGGATTCCTCCTAATTTTTCGATGTCGTTACAAATTCAAAATCGCTCCGACAACCGCCCCGGCTACGATGAAGAGGGCGGGGTGTATTTTTGTGAAAATCATCAAAGCCAAGGTCGCCGCTCCAATAAGCCATGTTATGACATTCGTCAGAGAGCCGAAGGACATGTCGTAGGCCGCGAAAACCAACATCGCGACCACGACGGGGCGCAGCCCTTTCAGCATACTCTTCACTTTCGGATTGTCTTTGATGTGCGAGACGAATTTCAAAAGAAGGATCAGGACGATGACGCTAGGCATGACCACTCCGAGGGTGGCGGTGAGCGCTCCTAACGTTCCTCCCACCTGAAAACCGATGGCTACGGACATTTTTGTGGCTATCGGCCCCGGTAGAGCGTTGCTGATGGCAAGCACGTCCACGAAATCCGTCTGGGTCATCCATTGTTGGAGGTTCACCACTTCTTCCTTGATGAGAGGGACCATGGAAGGACCTCCTCCGTATCCTACGCAACCTATTTTCACAAAAGACGAAAAAAGCGCGAGCAGCAAATCCATTTTCTTTCAATCCTTTCAGTCCGTGGGGGGGCTGCGGGGTCACAGCTTCATTCCAATTCCGACGATCGCGCCCGCAAAGATAATCAAAGCGGGGTGGATGGAGGTGAAAATCATCAAAGCGAGGGCAACGGCTCCTATTATCCATGTGGCGCGCCCTTTGAAGGCGTTGGGGGCCATATCCCACGCGGCGTAGGCCAACATAGCCACGACGACGGGGCGGAGTCCCCTGAGCATGCTCGTCACCAAGGGGTTGTCTTTTACGAGGGAAACGAAACCTATAAGAATAAGCAGTACAATCGCGCTCGGCAGAATGATCCCCAATAGGGCGGCGGCTACGCCCAGCCAACCGCTTTTACGATACCCGATGGCCGCCGCCATTTTTGTGACGATGGGTCCGGGAAGCGCATTCCCGATTGCCAGAGCGTCCATAAAGTCATCCGTCTCGATCCACTTGCGCCGCTCGACCACTTCCGCTTTCAAGATCGGCACCATAGAGGGGCCTCCTCCGTAGGCGACGGCACCTGTTTTTGCGAAAGACGCCAAAAGACTCCATAAATCTTTCAACAACATCACTCATCCTCCTCAGAACCCACTTGTTGGGGAAATTTTTCGCATTGCGTTTTGATGTCCTAATTTTTATGTCCTAACGCCGCCTTGGAATTTTTGATTTCATTGTGGCAGACTTGATTGAAAAAATCGAGATGGATCGTGCTGGAAATCAAAAACAAGTATTAAGGTCTCTTGACATATTGACCTAAACCTTGTAGTCTGTATATATACCGTCTTTGTGGTCGGTAATTTTATTTGTTTTAGGAGGCTTTTTTGAATGGCTCAAGGCACCGTGAAATGGTTCAATGAAAGTAAGGGGTATGGGTTTATCACTGCTGACGAAGGTAAGGATGTGTTTGTGCACTATAGCGCGATTAAGGGTGATGGATTCAAAACCCTTGCCGAAGGGCAAAAGGTGTCATTCGAAATCGTGAACGGCGAAAAGGGACCACAGGCAGCCGACGTCTCCAGGCTTTAGTTCCCTGTAAAAATACCGTCAAAATCTAGGGGGTCTCCTGTCAAGGAGACCCCGTTTATTGGTCTTCTGAAATTTATGTGAAGTTTATGCGGAAAGAGTTTCACTATCTCATCGCCATATCGATGTTCTTCGTTTTGGCCGTCATTGTTGTGGGCGGTCTGCGGATGCCCTGGAGCGAGGAAGGGGCTCTTTACGCGATCTATGGGAGCGCGGTCGGATTTTACGCCGCTATCGCGATGAGCATGTTCGTCGTATGGAAGATGCAACGACGAAAGTAGTTTTTGCCCCATTCCTTATGCCGATTTATATCAATATACCAATATTTATGCCAAGCCGAGCAGTCCAATCCAGAAAGGGAGGGAGAGGATCGAGCAAAGCGTCGTGATGGCTATGCCTCGGGAACAATATTCATTGTCCATGCCCATGGCTTGAGCGACGATGGAGGTGTTCACTCCGACGGGCATGGCCGCCAGCAGCACGCCCGCCTGGATCATCTCCCGCGAAAGGCCAAGGGCCGCGAAAATAAGGTATGTGACGACAGGATGCACCACCAACTTGAAAAAAACGATCTTCCAGACGGACAACAGCATTTTGAAAATGTTTTCCAGGCGCAGTTCCGCTCCCAACATCAGAAGGGCGAGACCGGTGCTGATCTCGGCCAAAATTTTGAGCGTTTCGTTGATCCATGGAGGCAAGTGGTTCACTCCTGCGAAGACAAGGAGCAATCCGAAAAAACACGCCATAAAAAGTGGGTTTTTTAATAGTTGCAACCCAGTGGCTCTGACGGATTTCCAGGATAAAGTTCCGTACAACGCAAGCTGCCCGCTGCCGATGGATAAAAGTTGCATGATAACGAGGGAAAAGGCCAAAATGAGAGTGCCGGCTTCCACGCCGCGGCTTCCCATTGCCAAAGAAACAATGGGAATGCCGGCGAAAAAATGGTTTCCTCGCACGGCGCTCAAGGTCAAAGCGGCGAAACGAGCCGGCGTCTCACTGTAGCGCGCCGTCGTCCAGACAATGACGAGCGTGATAAAGTACGGCGCCCAGATGGCGATGAGAAACAGGGGGTTTTGGAGGATGTCCATGTCGGCTCTCAGGATGCCCTGCAGTAAAGTTGCCGGCATGGCCAGCCAGTAAAGCAAAAAATTATTTTCTTCAAGGGTCTCGGGCGAGAATACCTTTTTGTATTTCAGAAACCATCCTATGCCGATCAAAAGGAAAATCGGCGTCACGATCAAAAGAGCTTGCATTTTTCCCCACTCCTTAAAGAAGACGTTTGAGTTAAAAACAAACGGTCAGCCCTACGGCCGACCGCCTATCTTTTGGTTTGTCTTTTGAAAAATTTTGTCTATTCGGGCTCGAACATATCTTTCGCCACAGCGCACACCGGACATGCCCAATCGTCGGGAATATCCTCAAACGCGGTTCCCGGCGCGATGCCAGAATCCGGATCTCCAACCGTGGGATCGTACACATATCCACAAACAGTGCATACATACTTTTTCACTCTCGTCTACCCCCTCAAGAAATAACGCATTCCTTCATCTGACTATGCTATATTATAACTTTTCGAAATGTCGAAAGCAAATTTCTTGGAGTTGTTTTGTGTTTTGCCGCTCCGGCTCCATGATAAAATCGAGGGTACGTGAAACGCAACTTCCGTTCTATAGGGAAAGCCGGCGGACGAAGCGGGCTGCGTAAAGCGTCGTATTCTTATTTGAGGTCGATAGGAGGTAAATTTTTGAGTCTTTCACTTTATCGACGATATCGTCCTCAGAAATTCTCCGAAGTGACAGGACAGTCCGCGGCGGTGGATGTTGTCGCCAAAAGTCTCGAGCGCTCCGCCGTGGGACATGCTTATCTTTTTTCCGGACCGCGAGGCTGCGGCAAAACGACGGTCGCTCGGCTGCTCGCGAAGGCGCTCAACTGCCTTGCTCCCATAGACGGGTACGAACCGTGCTGCGAGTGCAAGAATTGCCTTGCCATTGCGGGGGGCGAGAGTCTCGATGTCATCGAGATCGACGGCGCGTCGAACAACGGCGTGGACGAGGTCCGCGAACTCAAAAGCCATGTCACGCTGGCTCCTTTTTCCTCTCGTTACAAGGTCTATATCATCGACGAGGTTCACATGCTTTCCATTTCCGCGTTCAACGCGCTTTTGAAAACCCTGGAGGAACCTCCGGCCTGCGTGGTGTTCATTTTGGCGACGACGGAAGCGCACAAGGTTCCCGTAACCATTCGTTCGCGTTGCCAGCATATTCCTTTCCACCGGATTGGAGCGCAGGAAATTTACGATCGTTTGGCCCGCGTCGCTTCCGTCGAAATCTTATCCTGCGCGTCCGAGGCCCTCTGGGAAATCGCGCGCCAAGCGGACGGGGCCTTGCGCGACGCTCTTTCCATGTTGGAGCAGGTTGCCGGGCTGGGAAAAAAAGAGATCTCCCTGCCTGACGTCGAAATAACGTTGGGGCAGGGGAGCCGTTCGTCGCTGGAACGTTGGGTCGCCGGTTGGCGCAAAGGAGAAATGGAGACCTTCGTCGAGTTGAATCGGATGCTCTCGTTAGGAGCCTCGCCGCAGCGATTTGTCGAAGAGCTCTTCTCGCTCGTTCGCAACCTCTGGCTGGTGGGCAAATGGGAAAACCTTCTGAATGCCCTGGATGTTTCCGAACAGGAAAAGGAATACCTGAAAAGGGAGTCTCCGTATTGGGGGGCGCAAGAGCTTGAATCCATCATGCGTTTTCTCTCGGAACTTTTGCCGCAAGTGCGCATGGGGCTGAGAAGCGACGTTTTGGGCGGACTTCTGATGGCGAAAATGACTCATTTGAAAGAAGAACCGGAAACTTTTCGACCGTCGTCTTCGCCGCCCCATGCACAGTCCCCAAACGTAGGAGCGAGACCGTCTCCCGCGCCTTTGCCCCAAGCGAAAGCGACTCCTGCGAAAGAAGCGCCGGCCGAGACGGCGCAGGCAAAGACGAAAAAGCGCGAAGAGCCCGCGGAGGAAGCGGCGCTTGAGCCTCTGGACTCGACAGGATGGGAACGCTACGCGGAATCCGAGTGGGATAGCGTGCTGGACGAATTGCGCGAAAAAGAGCTGCTGCTGTACTGCGGGCTGATGGATGCCCAGCCTTTTCGGGACGCGAGGGAAAACGGAAATCGGTTGATTCTGGATATCGCGCACCGCTACTGTTATGAGGTTCTGAGGCTCGATCGGCACCGGGGGGCGTTAAAAGATTTTTTGGCTTCGCGCTGTCCGGGGTGCGAAGTCATTCTGCGTCATGGAGCGCTGTGGACTTCCTGCGAAAGCCGGGAAGGTCCGGTCGGTCGAAAGAAAACTCCAGGAAAGCGACCCGCGAGAACCGAGGATCCCATGAAGAGCGCGGAGATCGATTTTTCCGATTTCTCGTCAACGGAGTTGGAGCGAGAGCCCGAGAAGGCGCAGGGCGGCGGGGTCCCCTTCGACGGATTGGTTCGCGAGGTGACGCGCTGGTTGCGCGGAGACGTTATTTTGGTGCGTCGCGGCGGAGATGAAGACGACGCCGTCGAAGAAATTTCGAGTGAAGAATGAAACCACCTTTAAAGAAACGAGTGGATGAAAATGGCGCGACCCTTCGTGCATCTGCACGTACATACGGAATACAGCTTGTTGGACGGAGCCATTCGCACCGCGGAACTGGCTCGAAAAGTCGCGTCGTGGGAAATTCCCGCCGTCGCCATGACGGACCACGGCGCGATGTACGGCATCGTCGAATTTTATGAGCAATGCAGGGCGAAAAACGTCAAGCCCATTCTTGGATGCGAGATTTACGTGGATCCCGATGGGCATCGTTCGCGCGAAAGAAAGGGAAAAAACAACCATCTTCTTTTGTTGGCGGAGAACGACGAAGGCTATCACAATCTGGTGAAATTGGTTTCTATCGCCAATACCGACGGATTCTATTACAAACCTCGTATCGATCATGACCTCCTGGCGCGGCACAACAAGGGTTTGATCGTCTCCTCGGCCTGTTTGGCCGGCGAGATTCCGCAGTTGATTTTGGCGGACAAAGAAAAAGAAGCGGCGGACCGCGCGTTGCTCTATCGGGATATCATGGGCAAGGACAACTTTTTTCTCGAGGTCATGATCAACGAACTCCCTGCGCAGGCGAAGGTCAACAAAGCCTTGATTCGGATGTCGAGGGAAACGGGTATCCCGTTGGTCGCGACGAACGACGCCCACTATCTGGAAAAAGACGACTACGAGTGGCATAAAGTCCTTCTCAAGGTCAATACTCACGCCGACGAGACGGATGACGCTTTCGGCTTTTCCAGCAACGATTTCTATTTGAGAAGCCCGGAGGAGATGAACGAGCTTTTCGGGCCGGAAATGCCGGAGGCGCTGGACAATACCGCCGAAATCGCGGCTCGGTGCGACGTGTCCCTTGATTTGGGATCGGGTTCGTATCAGTTGCCGAGTATGCAGCTCACGGGGACGACCCTTGAAAAAACTTTGGAAGACGACGCCTGGAAGGGACTCTCCCTTCGTTTGAAGACGGAGCCTCCCGAGGAATACCGAAAACGTCTAGAATACGAACTCAGCGTGATCAATAGTATGGGTTTTGCGGGATATTTTTTGATTGTGGCCGGCATCATTCAGGCCGCGAAAGACCGGAATATTCCGATAGGCCCGGGACGCGGCTCCGCGGCCGGCTCTCTTGTGGCCTGGAGCCTGCGCATCACGGATCTGGATCCGCTCACATATGGGTTGCTCTTCGAGAGATTTTTGAATCCCGAACGCATCAGTATGCCCGATATCGACACTGACGTATCGGATAAGGGCCGCGAGGAGCTTTTGAAATATATCGTCGAGCGCTACGGCAGCGATAGGGTGTCGCAGATCATCACCTTCGGGCGCATGAAGAGCCGGCAGGCGGTCAAAGACGTGGGGCGCGCCATGGGAATGGAGTATTCTCTGATGGACAAGGTGGCTAAGCTCATCCCCTTCGGAGCCAAGAGCATCGGAGAGGCGATCCAAGCCGTTCCCGACCTGAAGGAGGCCATAGAAGCGGACGCCAAGGTCGCCGCCGTCGTCAAGGTGGCCGAAAAGATCGAGGGTCTGGCCCGGCATCCGTCGCAACATGCCGCGGGAGTTGTTATCACTCCGGTTCCCGTCACGGATTTGGTGCCCATCCGCCGGATCAAGGGCACGGACGTGGGGGCGAGCGCCGCGGGGACCAGCGTTTTGGACATCAGTCAGACCGTGACGCAGTTCACGATGGAGCCCATAGAAAAACTGGGACTGGTCAAGATGGATTTTCTGGGACTCAGTACGCTTTCTATCATAGAAGAGGCCCTCGACAACATACGCATCAACGGCAAACCCGTTCCCGATATGAACGCCATTCCCATGAACGATCCCGCCACATATCAAATGCTGCAGAACGCGGACGCGCTCGGGATCTTTCAGTTGGAATCCGCGGGAATGCGTCGCCTGCTTCAGGATCTCAAGGTGGATTGCTTCGAGGACCTGATCGCCGTTTTGGCAATGTACCGCCCCGGCCCACTGGGCAGCGGCATGGTGAAGCAGTACGTCGAGTGCAAGCACGGCCGCGCTAAAGCGGAGTACCCGCACCCGCTGCTCGAGGACGTCCTGCGGGAGACGCATGGGGTCATTCTCTATCAAGAGCAGGTCATGCAGTGCGCTTCCATTTTGGCGGGATACACTTTGGGAGAAGCCGACCTGTTGCGGCGAGCCATGGGGAAGAAAAAAGTGGAGGTCATGCAGCAGCAGCGCGCGAAGTTCGTGGAAGGCGCCGAGAAAAACGGCATCAAGGCCAAGACGGCCGAGCATATTTTCGATCTGATTCAGGAATTTGCCGGCTATGGATTCAATAAATCCCACAGCGCCGCTTACGCGATGATTTCCTACCATACGGCGTATCTCAAGGCTAACTACCGCAGCGAGTTTATGGCGGCGTATCTTTCCAGTCAGATGAAGGCCAAAAAAGACGTTTTGGGCAAATCCGTCCGAGAAGTGCGCCGCAGTGGAGTGAACGTCCTGCCGCCGGACATCAACTCGTCCATGGAGAATTTTACGGCCGTGGGTGACGTGATCCGTTTCGGCCTGGGCGCCGTGGCCAAGGTGGGGCACAACGCCGTGGAGGCGATCGTCTCCGCGCGTGGGAAAGGGAAATTTACGTCTCTTTGGGATTTCGTCTCGCGGGTGGATATCGAGACGGTCAGCAAATCCGCCATAGAAAGCTTGATCAAGTCGGGGGCCTTCGATGAAATATCGCCGAACAGGGCCCGGCTGGTGGCGGCCCTGCCGGATTTTCTCCCGATGATCCAAAGAAAAAACAAAGACAGCGGGCAATACACGCTTTTCGAGCTTATGGAGTCCGATGAAAAGATGGAGGAACCGGACATGCCCGAAGCGAACGACTACGACCTCTTCGATCGCCTGGAGCATGAAAAAGCGGTCATGGGGATCTATATTTCAGGGCACCCCTTCGACAGCCACGAAGAAAAGGCCAAAAAATACTCCACTTGCACGATAGAAGAACTTTCTTTCTGGAGGGGCTCCATCCCGGCCAGAGTAGGGGGTATAATTCTCTCCGTGACCGATAAGGTCACCAAGTCGGGAAAGTCGATGGGGCTCATGAATTTCGAGGACTCCGACAGCAACATTGAGATGGTCTGTTTTCCGCGGGACTGGGAGGTTCTGAAAACCCAGATTCAGCTAGGGCGCCCCTATATCGTGGAGGGAAAGGTGGGGGACAGAGAGCCCAAGAACTTCATCGTCCAAAAGGTGACGCCTCTCGAAAGCGACTTTTTCTCCGACAGTCCGGAATTTGTCCGTATCCGCCTGAGGGCGGATCTCGTTTCCGAAAAACTGGATTTTAAAGATTTTGCCGTGGCGTTGAAAGACTGTCCGGGAAGATCGCCCGTTTTGCTGGAGCTGATGGACGACCGTGATTCCTGTGTCCTTGCGTTGCAGGGGATCAGCGTGGGCATACCGAGCGCCCTTCAGGTTCGTTTGGCGGAGATCGTTTCGCCCGAGGCGTTCGAGGTCGCTTAACTTTGCTTTAAACGTACGATATGGAAATGCATGATATGAGAATGCATGATTATAGAAAGGATTGGTTTTCACGTTTGTCAAAATTGTCTGCACTATAGGTCCAGCCAGCGAAAAATACGAAGTGCTCAAAGCCATGGCGGAGGCGGGTATGAATGTGGCGCGTCTCAATTTCAGCCATGGAGATTACGATGGACATGAACGCAAACTGGATTTGATCCGCCAGGTGGAGCGAGATTTGGATATCCCCATACCCGCGTTGCTGGATACCAAGGGGCCCGAAATACGTACGGGCGAGGTGGAAAATGGCGAAATCACGCTGGAAAGGGGAGGTTACGTCGTTTTGACGGAAACCCCCTGCCTCGGCACCCCCGAGCGCGTCAGCGTAAATTGTCCCACGCTGGCCGGAGCGCTTTCCAAAGGGCAGATCATCTACATAGACGACGGCACACTGCGCCTTGAGGTGGAAAACGTCGAGGGGGGCGACATTCAGTGCAGAATCGATGTGGGAGGTCCTTTGCGGAACACGAAAGGCGTCAACATTCCGGGGGCCAGCGTTCCTCTGCCGACTTTGTCCTCCAAAGACAAAGAGGATATCGCTTGGGGCATTCGACACGGGATGGAATATCTCGCCGTCTCGTTCGTCAAAACCCGTTCGGATATTCTCGAGGTTCGTAAACTGGTGAAGTCTTTGAACGGCAACTTTAAAATCATCGCTAAGATCGAAACTTACGAGGCCGTTCAGAATATCGCGGAGATCGTGGACGTGGTGGACGGTATGATGGTGGCCCGCGGCGACCTGGGAGTGGAGATCCCGACGGAGGACGTGCCTCTTGCCCAGAAGCACATCATCGAACTCTGCCGTTCCCGCGGCAAAGTCGTGATCGTAGCGACGCAGATGCTGGATTCGATGATTCGGAATCCGCGGCCGACGAGAGCGGAGGCCAGCGACGTGGCCAACGCGGTGCTGGATGGGACGGATGCCGTGATGCTGTCGGGAGAAACCGCGTCGGGCGCTTATCCGGTGTTGTCCGTGGCGACGATGCGCCGTATCGTGAACAGAGCGGAAAAAGAATTGGGAATTTGGTGCCTTCCCTCCCGGGGGCGATCCACCGACGTGGGAGTCCCGGATGCCGTCAGCGACGCGGCTGTCCTGATATCCAAGCAGGTCGGGGCTTCGGCTATCATCTCTTTGACGAAGAGCGGCTCGACGGCTAAGATGATCAGCAAGCATCGCCCGATCTGTCCCGTTCTGGGGGTCACCCCGTCGCAGTCCACCTGGAGAGAACTTGCTATGTGGTGGGGTATTCACCCCGTGAAGCTTCACGAGCTCATCGACATCAACGTGGGCACCAAGGAGGCCATTAGCGCGTGCCTCAACGGGGGGCATATACGAGAAGGCGAGCTTGTGGTGATCACGGCGGGGCTTCCCTTGGGCCTGCCGGGAACGACGAACATGGTGGAGGTTCTCACCACGGGTGAAATTCTTCTCGCCGGGGTTCCGTTGGTGCGAAAAAACGCGAAAGGCAAGGTATGTGTGGTTCGCGACCTGCGAGACCTTGAGGAGAAAGTCGACGACGGATGCATTTTAGTGGTGCGCCGCCTGAGTCATGAGTATGATTCTGTGATCGGCAAGGTTGGCGCGGTGATTTCGGAAAGCGACGCAAGCGTCGAAGGGAATATTCTAGCGTTGGAGCACGACATTCCTTGTGTCCTCGGCGTTACCGACGCGTTGTCCACTCTTTCGACGGGCATGGAGGTGACGGTGGATGGCATGCGGGGTTTGATTTATCGCGGACGGGTCGATCTGGTCATCTAATTTTGTGTAAAATCCATGTGGTTTAGGATAAGAGTTTTTTTCGACATTTTTATCGTATCTGCGATCATCTACAGAGTCTTGGTCTTGGTGGCGGGAACGCGGGCTATTCAGCTTGTAAAAGGCTTTCTGATATTGGGGACTTTTACGCTGTTGACGTCCGCCTTGGAGTTGAAATTGGTGTCGTGGTTTCTCAGCCAGATCGTTTGGGCGCTGGTGTTCGCTATCCCCATTGTTTTTCAGCCCGAACTGCGGAAAATGTTGGAGGAGATCGGCCGAGGAAACCTGTGGGATCGCCGTATGAACCTGGAGCAAGCCGAAAACCTCAGCCGGGAGATCGTCGCCGCCCTCGGATACATGAAGGCCAATAAGATCGGGGCGCTTCTCGTTTTGCAGCAGGAGACGGGGCTCAAAGATTATTGGAGGACGGCGGTAAAACTCGATGCCAAGATTTCTCAGGAGTTGATCATCTCCCTTTTTTGGAAGAACAATCCTTTGCACGATGGAGCTGTGATCATGGATCGAAACGACATTATCGCCGCGGGATGTTACCTTCCGTTGACGGACAATCCCAACATTTCGCGTTGGTATGGGACGCGGCATCGGGCGGCCTTGGGCATTACGGACGTTTCGGACGCGATGGCGCTGGTGGTTTCCGAAGAGCGAGGCGAGGTGGCGCTGGCCTATAACGGTCACTTGTCGAAAAACCTGAAGGACGCTCAATTGCAGAAATTGTTGTTGTTTTATTTCTCCGGAACTCGTGAAATCACTCATAAAACTTTAAAAGATAGACTTTTGAAGCTGCTGCGGCCGCTTTGGTCAAAATAACGAACGAAGGATCTGTCGTTTATGAATATATCTAAAAAATTTGATGATATATTGGCGTCGCCTTGGGTGTTATGGGGCATATCCGTGTCTATTGCCGTATTTATGTGGTTTTATGTTCTGGACAAAGGAGAAATCGCCAACGAGAAACGCGAATTCCTGTCCCAGCTTGAATATCGTAACCTCGCGCCTGAGTTTGGCGTAAGAAACGCGGTAAAAGAGATCATCGTGGAGGTCGAAGCGCCCGAGGACGTGATGAATCAATTGGAGTACGATTCCATCCTGTGCGAGGTGGATCTCAGGAGGCTTTCGTCGGGCAAGTACAGGGAGATCGTGAAAGCGACGGCACCGCAGAACGTGAGAGTGGTGAGCGTCACTCCTTCCAGGGTAGATGTGGAACTGATCCGATTGGTGGGGCGGATGATCCCGGTTGAAGTCGCTTTGCCTCAGGATATCCCGGCGGGGCGATATTTGGAGGCCGTGGAGATCGTTCCTAAAGAACTGAACGTCAAAGGAACGGACAGAGATCTCGCAAAAATCGGTTCCGTCAGCATCGCGCCGACGTTTCAAGAACTCGAGGGAGGCAAAGAATTGCTTTTGCCGGTGAAAATCGCGCAATCGGAGCCCTTCGAGGACGAGGTGACCTTGGAGCCCTCGCAGGTAAAAATGAACGCGACGCTGGTGACCGGTCTGCCGAGAAAGAAAGTCGCCGTCAATGTCAGATTGAGCGGGAAGCCTTCTCTGGATTACGCGGTGCGTTCCGTAACGACGGATCCTGCCGAGATCATGCTGCAAGGAGCTAAAGCAAAATTGGATGAGATTTCCGCGGTCGATACGGAGACGATTGATATCAGCGGAATTTCGACGGATCAGACGCTTATAGTTCCCTTGCGCGCTTTCAAAGATAAAGAGATATCGACGATGGACGTCAAATCGGTCAAACTCTCGATCCAACTGGAGCCGATCACGGCGCAAAAACAGCTTTCCGGTATTTCTATCGCCGTAGAAAATGCGGACGCCGAGGATACGGATAAGGAAAAGTGGATCGTCAGCCCTGCCGCCGTCGATGTGACTGTCGAAGCGCCGCCGTCCCGTATGGAAACTTTCGATCTTGAGGCTGTCGACCTGAAGGTTTTCGTCGACCTGTCGAATATTTTCCTTCGTAAAACGACCTTGCCCGTGCGGGCCACGTTCGCGTCGGGCGATTTCAGAATAATAAAGATAGACCCTCCCACGGTGACGGTAAGCGCCGTAGGAGAATGACTGGGTGGGATGGTGAGCGGGAGCGTGGGCGCTTTGGACGGCGATAAACCTTTGGATCGAAATAAGCGGGTTTGGTTTGGCACTGACGGCGTTCGCGACGTCGCCAACCTCGGAGGAATGACTCCCGAGATGGCTTTGAGGTTGGGCCGCTCCTTTATTCTTTTTTTGGCCGAGCGAGGAATTCCTCGTCCTCGCATAGCGGTCGGCAGGGACACGCGGCGCTCGGGGACGATGCTGGAGGGAGCGCTGTCCGCCGGGATGTCGTCGGCTGGAGCCGAGGTTCTCTCCGTTGGGGTCATCCCTACGCCCGGAGTGAGTTTTGCGGTGCAGCACATAGCGGCGGACGGCGGCGCGGTGATCAGCGCGTCACATAATCCGGCGGAGTACAACGGCATCAAGTTTCTTGATCGAGACGGCTGCAAGTTGTCCGATGAATCCGAGATCAGTATCGAGGAATACCTGGGCGACAACCTCACGGACGATTGGCGTCCCACGGGAGCCTCCGTCGGGGAGATTCGCCCTTTGTACGATGTCGTGCAAAGTTACGCCGATCATCTGGCTTCGCAAATAAAACAAAAAGAGTTTCTTCCCTCCTCCGTAGTGATCGATTGTGCGCACGGCGCCGCGTGTACGGTGATGCCGTTTCTGATCGAACGTTTGGGCGTAAGATGGTCCTTGACCGGCATGAATCCAGACGGATTGAATATCAACGAGGGCGTAGGGGTTATCCATATGGGGCATTTGGCGCATATCGTGACGGAATCCGGCCGCAAAATCGGCTTTGCCTACGACGGGGACGCCGACAGGATGCTGATGGTCGACTCCAAAGGACGCACCATCGACGGCGACATTGCGATATGGGTTTTGGCCCGCTGGCTGGCAAGGCGGAATGATTTGGGCTCAGGGGTTGTCGTCACCGTTATGAGCAATATGGCTCTTGAGGAACATCTTTCCCGAGAGGGAATCCGACTCTTTCGATGCCCGGTTGGAGACCGTTATGTGCTGGAGGCCATGAGGCAGTTCGGCGCGAGGCTTGGCGGCGAGCAGTCCGGTCATATCATCGCGAACACTTATTCCCGTACCGGAGACGGTCTCTGCACGACGATCATGATGTTGAACGCTTGCCGCGATTTGAACGAGGACATCGATACGCTGGTCGATCGTTTTGGTCGTTATCCGCAGCGCCTCAGCAACTTGGCGATTGCTGCGGAACGTAACATCGACATGAATTTTGTCGACTCTCTATCCTATGAAATGCAAAAACGCATGGAGGGGAACGGCAGGATTTTCATTCGACCGTCGGGAACGGAACCCCTTTTGCGTATTCTGGTCGAGGCCAGGGATTTCGATCTGGTCGAAGAGGTCTCGGAACATTTGACAAGCTTGCTTAAAGCGCATTGTTCTTGAATATAGACGACCGTTTGGGGCATCTCTGCACAAGGAGGAAGTTTATATGGCGTCATCTATTTCGACAAGCGCAAGTGTAACGAAATGTTTGTTTCCTGTCGCGGGGTTAGGAACTCGTTTTCTGCCGGTGACAAAAGAAATCGCGAAAGAGATGCTGCCTTTGGTGAATCGCCCCATTATTTCTTATGGGGTCGAGGAAGCGGTGGAGTCCGGGTGTTCCAATATCATCATGATCACCGGACGCACCAAGAGGTCGATAGAAGATTATTTCGACACTTCTTTCGAACTGGAAACGCTTCTGAAAACTCGGAGGCAAACGGAGCTATACGATAAAATCCAAAAAATCTCAGCTATGGCCAATATTCTTTATGCCCGTCAAAGCAAGCCCTTGGGTTTGGGACATGCGGTTCTTTGCGGCGAATCCTTTTGTCAGGGAGAGTTTTTTGGCGTGATTCTTCCCGACGACGTCTTCGTAGCGGACGTCGCCGTTATGAAGCAGCTCATAGCGGTTCACGAAGAGCGGGGAGGCACGGTTGTCGCCTTGGAGGAAGTTCCTCGCGGCGAGGTCTCGCGCTACGGGATCGTGCGTTCGGAGATCGACGGCAACGGCATCCATCGTATTCTCGATATGGTGGAAAAGCCGTCTCTCGACACGGCCCCCAGCAACTACGCGATTATGGGGCGTTACGTTTTGTCGCCGTCTATTTTCCCTTTATTGGCGGAGGGACATGTAGGGGCGGGAGGGGAAATTCAATTGACGGACGCGATGAAACGTCTTTTGAAAACGGAACCGGTTTGGGGAATCGTCTACAAAGGCAAGCGATTCGACTGCGGCACTCAAAAGGGATGGTTGGCGGCAAATATCGAGTTGGCGCTTACCGATCCCGAACTGCGGCCGGTTGTGCTGCAGGTCGTGGAAGATCATCGAAACCGGTGACCATCGTGCCCAATGAGGACATAATGTACGGAGACGACGGTGATTCGAGGATTTTTTTGTCGATAAAAAGCCTTGTGCCGTCTTTTGTTTTTGTTTTATTTTTTATCGCGCGAAGTTGGGCTTCGGAAAACGCGATCTCGATGGAGCCCGTTTCCGCGGAGGTTCGTCCGTGGGACGCGGTCGAGCGCGACACGGAACGTTGGCTGCGGATTCCCACCCAGAACGCCGGATTGCTCTCCTTGCCGTCGGGATGGGACTTGGTCTCCAAGGACGACCCTACGGAGCGAGGGTTCGATGCCGACCGGACGTTTCATGTCCAACAAGCCCTTTATGCGAAATCCAATACGACGTTGGGCGGTAGAGGAGCGGCATTGCAGATTTTTGCGATTTGGAACGCCGACAAGGAGGGGAGAATTTTCCCCCTCCCCGCTGACATTTTGGAGAAGACAAACGGGGATTTTATCGCCGATTTGATAGACGCTCGTTACGGTAACGTGAGAAAGTTGACCCAAGAGGTTGTGGGGACGGATTTGGAAGACCTTTCTGTCGCGACGTACGGCGTCGAGTTTCCATGGGCCGGTAAAAGCTCGGAGGATCAGGAGTCGGAAGGGCGCGTGCCTGGAGAGGATTTTCGTTATAAATGCGCGTCTCTTTTCTGCGGCGAGAAACTGGTCCTCGTGTTGGTCAAATATTTCCCCGAATACGAGGAGTATTGGCGTAAACAGCTTGAAACGCTTCTCAATACCTGGGTTGCGTCCTTGACCCTCACTCCGCGGCCTCTTGCCGAAATCTCGAACCTGCGGGTCTCTTTGCCCGCGTCCCCGCCCTTGATCGCGCAGGATGAAAGCCCGTTGCCGCCGCAGCGTCCCGCATCTTCGTTCCAGGACTCTCCCGATGTTGTCGTCTCTCAAGAAGCCTCTCAAGAAAATATGGGACTTGCGCAGGCGGAACCTTCGAAGGATGCCGTATTGCCGCATTCCGAAACGGCGGCTCCGGCGCCGCGGGAAAATCTGGTTTCTTCTTTTGTCCTTTATGCGGGGTCCGCGCTCCTGACCCTCGTGATGCTTTTTGTCTGCGTCGGAAGAATTTTCGATTGGCGCCGAAAAAAACAGGAAGAGTCGATGTTGGCGGATTTTACGCCGGACGTCCTTCTCTTGGAAGGCGAAACGGCGTTGGAAGAAGAAACGACGGAAACGATCGGGGCGAGACAAGGGGCCGAAAATCGGGACTCCCAAAATGATCTCGATCGAGAAATCCTCGACGAAGGAAATTTTATTCAAAAAATTTTGGACGAAAACTTTTATCCTGAAAACAAAGATGAAGATCAAGGCGAAGACGAAGACGTTGCCGCCATACCTTTGCCCGACGAAAAAATCGACGAGTATGAGGATGGGTACGAGTATGATGGACGCGATGAATATCATGAAAGCGACGACGACACAAAAGACTTCCGTCAAGACTTTCGCCAGGAAGAAAACGGCGATAAAGAATCGGATTTCGATTGGCTGAAGGCGGAAGAACTGATTCTTCCGTTCGTGGATGACGCCTATGATTTCAAGACTCGGCGAGATCCTCTTCCCGAAGAACTGGGGTTCGATCGGGTCTACAGCCTTCTCAACCAAGCGCTGGTCAGTATCGACACCACCAAGGTCGCGACGACTCCCTTTACTTCCGACAAGCGCCTACAGCCCGCGGTGCCCAATTTGTCGGAAGCGGTGGAGGTATTGGACAACCTTGAAGCGGTGTTGGGACCATCGTTTGTGTTGGAGACGTTGAAAGGGGAAGTCCTCAAAGCTCTGGAGCTGAAGGAAGGCACCCCGATATTGCAGACAAAAGACGTGGCGCCGGACTATTTTATCTTGAAGCTGTGTTGCGGTACGCTTCTCAATATGTTGCAGACAGGTCGCTATCATATCGGCAAGGGGATTTTGAGCAACGAGGGACAGGAGCTTGTGGATCTGTTCGAGCGCATTAACGGCTTGCGGGCTCAAAAAGCCTACAGCTCTCATGAAGAGGCCGAAAAAGACGCGGCTTTCGTACGCTTTTGCGTGAGAGAATTGGGTTGAATCCGGTTAGGTCGATAAGCCGGCGAGGGGAGAAGCGTCATGCTGAATTTTAGGGTTCAATTGCTGAGAGATTCCGGGCAAATTGGGGACGCAACCGCCGCGCAGGTCAAAAATTTGATTCGTTTTCTGGAGGAAAGCACCGGAACCGCGTTGACCGAGGACAACGCCGCGATGCTGGTGACGCATTTTGCCGTCGCGGTGGAAAGAGCGTACCGTGGAGAGTCGGTGAACGCGATGGAAAACGTGACGCGTTTTCAGGTGACGGCCAGTCCCGATTATCCTCGCGCGGAGTCCCTTCTGGATGCCTGGTTGAAGGCTGAAAACGTGCCTTTCGTCCATGAAAACGAGCGCGACTTCCTGTTGTTGCATCTTTGCGTTTTCCTGGAGAACCAAAAGCGTTTCGACGCGTAAAAATGCCCGAAACGAGGGCGGCAATAGACCTTCCCCAGCCGTTTTTATGGCGTTTCCTTTCAAGGCTGGGCAAACTTCCGCTTCAAACTGGACAAAATAACAGTTCTCGATAATAATAGGCACATATCAATAAAATTCCGGTGTTCGGGAATCTGGTTGAAATCCAGAGCGGCCCCGCCACTGTAGTCGAGACGAAACCGCAAAAAGCCACTGTTGCAAGCGCAGCGGGAAGGCGCGGGAGTAGGATGATCGTAAGTCAGGAGACCGACCGGAATCTGTTCGTATCTTGTTGCGCGCGGGCGTGCCGGGTATTTTTTATTATCGAAAACCCTGTCGTTGACTTTTTGTATTCCCGATAAAACAAGAACGAACAAAAGCAGTCTTGGCCGCGCCATCATCCACGAGAGGGGGAGATGGAAATTAGCATATTGAGCTAAACCTGTCGCTGCGGCAAAAAATGATATGGGGCGAACAATTTTGGAAGGAGATGTTTTCATCGTGAGACGCTGGAAATTATTGGCACTGATTGGGATCTTTGTATCCTTTTGGAGCGCCGCCGCATCGGCCGATATCTTTTATTCCGCGACGGACGGATCGGCTTCGTCCTTCGGGACTATCTCGGGGGCGAGCTACACCGTGCGAAAAGATTTGTACACGCTTCCCCTCGGGTATCCGACAGTCGCGTCTTTTTCGGATCTCGGCGGCAAAGAATGGGTTGTCGTGGAAAATTATAACTGGCAGGATTCCGTCTCGAGCACCGTCGACATCTTCGATTTGAAGGACTGGACGAAGCCGGCGGGAGGCGAGTACACGGACTGGGGCACGAACATCAAGGGGCTTGCGGTCGTAGGCGATTGTCTTTACATCGCCTCTTTCGAGAGGAGGGAGGCTGGAGAGGAGAAGTCCGGCGAGGTCATCCGCGTCGATTTGAGCGGCCAAGGCTCGCCTGACAAGCCTTTCGAGCCTGACGGAACCGTTTATAAATTTTCGCCGCTCGAAGATATTTTGCGGCGTCCCGCGGCTATGGAGGTCGTTGGCGGAAAGATTTATGTCCTCACCTATACCTATGACGGCGTGCATACGATCGACGCCGGAATGGGGGCAAGCGAATTGTTCGAGTTTGACGAAAATCTCGAGCTCCTGCGGAGCGCGGTGATCGGGGGCGGCGATTCCGGCAAAAACACGCAATACATGGCCTCGTACGGCGGCAAGCTGTATTTGGGCAGCACCGGCGGAGCGCAGGGCGCCTCGTCGATAGGCGCGGTCTGGGAGGTCAATCCAGGCGGGACCGATTTGGAGGCGACCAAGATCGTCGATTTGGGCGATATCCCGGATCTGGACGCCACCGCGCGAAGCGTGTACGGCGTCTCCATTGCGGACGACGGGACGGCGTTGCTGATCGTGGGAGGTTACGACTCGGAGAACGATTGGAGTTTTTCATCGAGACTCTACGTCGCCACGGCCTCGGCATTGTCGGCGGGCGAGTACGGCGAGCCTATTTCCATCCCGGAGGGCACGTACGTCGAGAGCGTCAAATATGACGCGAAGCTGGACGTTTTCTGGTGCGGCATGAGCGGCGCGGGTTACGGCAACCTGGAGGCGCGCGGCAAGAGCGGCGCAATTTTGAAAACGATAACGGCGAACGAACTCGGCAACAATATCGGGACTTTCGCGATTATCGGGGAGACGCCGAAGTACGAACCCAGCGTGGACAGCGCCAGTAGCGGCGGCGGCTGCAACGCGGGCATAGGCGCGTTCGCTTTCTTGCTGCTCGCCTTTTCGGCGTTGTTGAAAATTCGCGAGAAATGACAGCTTTTGACGGCCGGGGAGCAGAGTTCGCCCCCCGGCAAAAAAACAGGTTGAGGGCGTTTCTCCTGTCTTTTTTGCTTATCGCCGCGGCGTGGGGACCGCAGGCGCGCGCCGCCGTGGAATTGCCGGAGGAAGTCGTGATTGATTCCGCCGTCCACGAGAACGAGGAAGAGGACAAATACCTTTCGCCCGGCGCGGTCACCGTCGTTCGTCCGGCGGAATACGCGGGGGAGCAGAGAACCCTGCCGGACCTTCTGGAGGAGGTTCCCGGCCTTCGAGTAATCCGTTTGCAGGGGCGCAACGGGTATGCCGTCGCCTCTATCCGCGGCAGCACGTCGGCTCAGGTGGCGGTTTACGTCGACGGAACGCTGATGAATCTCCAAAGCGAATCGGCGGTCGACCTCTCGTCCATACCTGTCGACAACGTGGAGCGCGTCGAGGTCTACAGGGGCTATATTCCGGCTCGGTTCGGCGCTCAAGCTATGGGCGGGGTCGTCAATATCGTCACGAAGTTCCCCGACAAGCCGAAGACAAATGTCTCGCTGGGCATCGGTTCGTTCGGCAGGCGCAAGGGAAACCTGTCGCATTCGACGCGGTTGGGCGACGGCAAATTTTTCGGCTCGTTCGGCTACGAAACGTACGGCGGGGACTTCGAGTACTGGAACGACAACGGCACCCCTTACATCGATTCGGATGGATACACGGGGGAAAGGCGCGGCAACGGGTTCGACAACACGGATATCCTGCTCAAGTGGGAGGACGAACATTGGAGGGCTCGCGCGTCATGGATCCGGCGCGACCGCGAACTTGCGCTTACGGCGCCGGGGATGGACAAGCCGGGGGTCCCTCAGGCGCAAAGCGCGCTCCTCGACACGAGCCGGTGGGATGTTTCGATCGGCCGCGACCAGGTTTCGGGCTCTATCCATTGGGGCTGGGGGTTGTCGCGCACGGGGCAGGAGAAGGACTACGACAGCAGGCAGGGAAATACCCCGACGTCGCCGATAGGAGGCCCGAACGTCTCTAAAAGCGGATATGATTCGACGAGGACGGGAATATCCCTTCACGCGAACACGCCGGTCGGCGAGCACCATTTTTTCGAGTTGCTGGCGGAGTACTCGGACGAAAGGCTTCACGTGGACGGAGATCCCCTTTACATATATTTGGGCGGGATAGAGGACTACCGTAGGACGGACTGGAACTTCGACCTCCAGGACACCATAACCCTCGATCGGGCCGGTACTTTTTTGTTCACTCCATCGATCCGATGGCACAGCGTGGATGGCGAAGGTCACTTCACGTGGCAGGCCGCGCTTTCAAAAGAATTTTCCTCAAACTGGATGCTGAAGGGCACATTCGGCACATACGCCCGTTCTCCGAATCTGTACGAGCAATACGGCGACGGGGCCTTCATTCTGCCGGCGGAGAGCGCCCTCGCGTGGGAAACGGGAACGCAGCTCGACATAGGCGTTATCTGGAACGGCGATGTAAAGCTCCTCGGCGACGCCAGAGCGAGCGCCTCGTTATCGGGGTTCATGAGGGAGACGGACGATCTCGTCGAGTTCCAAATGACGAGCCCGAGGTACGGCAGGTATTTCAACATAGCCCAATCCGAGGTAAAAGGAATGGAGCTTCAGGCGGCGCTCGACTGGGAAAAATGGAATATCTCCCTGTCGGGCACATGGATGGACGGAATAAACAGGACGCCGGATATTCCGGGATCGGTTCGCTACGACGGCATGAAGCTCCCCAACCGCCCGGAGTGGAGCGGAACGGCCCGGTTGACGCGCAAGTTCGGGCGTGGGTCGGCCTTTGTGGAATATCAATATGTGGGTAAAAACTACATCGACTCCTCGGAGAAATATCTGTTCGACGCTCGAAACGTCTTCAACGTCGGGGTGAAATATGACGTGAGCCCGACAGCGCGCCTTACCGTCGGCGTCAACGATGTCTTCGGCGACGCCGACGATTGGAGAATGCGTCCCGATCCCAGATTTAACGGACCGACTCAGGTGCTCTGGTACCCGGTGGAGGGGCGCTCGTACTACCTGACGCTGGACGTGGATCTGTAAACCGCCTGTAAACTGAGAGGAGCAACGCATGGAGCTGAAAACGCTTTTTATCGGAATGACGATCGCGATGGCCGCGTTTTCCGTCAAAGCCGGCATCGGCTGGGCGTACATCATATTCTCGCGGCCGGAGCAGGGGGCGCGGCGTAGGGTTGTCGCCTTCGCGACTGTGCCGCTGATTTATTCCGCGCTCTTTGCCGGAATTTACGCGCTGGTCGTCCGCGTGGACATCCTGGCCTTTTACGAGGCTTTTCGCCCGATATTGGGGGGCGGGATGTTCATTCACTGGATGGCGGCGCTTTTCATCTTCGCCTGGGGGCTGATCTTGCTCAAACGCGGCCGCTCTTCCGATTGTCGCGGGCATAGCGGGGCGTGGCTGGCCCTGGTCATTCCGTGCCCCGTCTGCGCGACCGTCCTGGTGATGTCCGCGTCGTGTCTGGCGCTTTATTTTCCCGACAAGACCATCGCGGCGATCGTAGGGCTGTACGCCGCTTTTCTGGTTATCGCCGCCGCAAGTGCCCTGACGATGCGGTTCATGTCAAAATCCGGGTCGGGAATATCGGAGGAAACGCTTGGAGTCGCCATGATGTTGACGGCGGCGTATTTTATCGTCTCGGCCCTAGTGATGCCGCGGTTCTCGGAAATCGGCAAGGTATACCGCTTGGCCTCCTACGCCTCGGAGAACAGAAGGCTGGACATGCCTTCTATCGCGTTCGTATTGGGCGCGGCTCTGACGGTATTCTGTTCCGGTTTTTTTCATTTCAAATGGAGCCATTTCAAATGGCGTCGAATGACGTCAAATGACGGCTCGACAAAACGGAAAAATCTTGCGTAAAATTATTTTGACCATTAGGAGATCGCCCTCATGAATATTGGAGCTTTGCTTCAGTCCGCCATATACCTCATTTCCTCGTCGATGCTTTATCCAGCGATGGCCCTGCTGCTCGGCGGTTTTGTCTCGGTCGTCGCGAGTTTCGGGGCTTTCGCGGCAGAATGGGCGGAGCGGGCGCGAGCCGCGAAGGCCGATTTTCGCGGGCAGGGCGACCTTCTTCGTTATAGTGAAGTACACGGATATAGTGGGATACACGGAGGGTACGCGCTCGAAAAACTCGACGAAATACTGCGCCGTTCCGACGCGACGTGGGACGACGTTGAAGTTTTGTGGCGCGACGTAAGGTCGAAACAATGGAGAAAGCTCGATTATCTTCGCGTTCTCACGCGCCTCGGCCCGGCTATGGGGCTGGTGGGCACCCTTATCCCCATGAGCACCGGGCTTGCGACGCTCAGCCAGGGAGACGTCAGCAGATTGTCGTCCGACCTGGTCGTCGCGTTTTCGACGACCGTCGTCGGGCTTTGCACGGGAGTCGCGGCCTATGTCCTCCACACCGCGCGTTCCCGATGGCTGGAGGCCGATCTCGAAAAACTCCAAATCCTCATGGAGGGGCGCGCGGTGCGCGTGCTCGATGCCGAAAAGGACGTTGCGAAGCCGTGAAACGCCGTCGAACCCACAGATTGAGCGACGAAAACCATTTCGGATTTCACGAGGCCGATGATCCGATGAACGCGATGGCGAATCTGCTGGATATCTTTCTCGTCTTCATCGTCGCGCTGCTGATAAGTTTTCTGTCGGCATTCCAGCTTCAGGAACTGCTCTCCCCGGATTCGAACGTCACGGTGATGAAGCAGTCCCCGGACGGCGAAATCACCATCGTCGCCAAGCAGGCTCAAAAGATAGAAGCCGTCAAGATCACCAAATCCGAGGCGGAGGGCAAGGGCGTCCGCCTCGGGGTGGCCTATCGCTTGGAGGACGGAAGCATGGTTTACATGCCGGATTAGACGCGGCGGGCGTTATTTTTATGTGTAAAGGGGGACGATATTTTGAGAAAACCGAGGTTTTTCGTTTGCCTGTTTTTTGTATTGTGCCTGGCCGCGGGTAAGCTCGACGCGGCGGTTGTCACCGATGACGCCGGGCGGAGATTGGAATTCGCGAGCCCGCCGGCGCGCGTCGTATCGCTTTTGCCGTCGGTCACGGAGATCATCCGCTCCCTTGGCGTCTCGGACTCGCTGGCTGGCGTCACGTATGACGACGCGGGCTTTGAGGGGACCGCCGGCGTTCGCCTGGTCGGCGGGGCGTTCACGCCCCAGTTCGGAATAATCGACGACATCGCGCCGGACCTGCTGATAGTCCCTTTGAAGGACATCGCGCGCGCGAGGGACGGACGCGGCCGCGACGGCCGCAAAATATTGGCGGCGGACGACGCGGCGTCTTTGGCCGAATCGGAAAACCGCGTTCGTATGATAGGGGAAATTTTCGATAAAAGCCTCGAAGCGGAGCGCGTCATCCGCGAACAGCGCGAGTTGATGGAGACGGTACGCCTCAAGGTTGAAAAAATCCCCGAAATTCGGCACAAGAGGGCAATTTTGCTGACGCGGGGCGAGGACGGCCTAGCGACGCCGGGAAAAAGCTCGCTTCAAACGGAGATGCTCGAAGCGGCCGGGGGCCTGACGGGAGATTTCGGCGAGGAAGCCCTCGCTCCCGTCGCGCTCGAAAAATTGCGGGAATTCGACCCGGATTTCATCTACACGACCCACGCGGAAAGCGAGTCCGTTCGAAAATTTTTGAGCCAAGACGGCTGGAAGGACTTGCGGGCCGTAAAAAACGGGAACGTCAGAGCTTTCCCGCGTGAGTTGGTCTGCCGGGCTTCGACCCACGCGGGATATTTCATCGCATGGCTTTCGTCGGAAATCTATGCGGACGAGTTTGCGGACCGCGCCAACCTCGTTCACCCGGAGGGGGTCCTCTCGGAAAGGGCGATTTCCATCGACGTGCCCTATGTGGAGCGGGCACGCGTCGTCGAGAGCCGCATAATGGATTTCGCGCACAGGACTCTCCTGGTAGATTTCGCGCGGCCGCAGCGCGTCGTATCCACGGTCCGCGGGGAGCGCGGGGGAGTCGAGACGGTGGGCAACTCCTACTCTCCAACCCCGACATGGAGCGTCTATCACAAACTGGGCTTCGAGCGCTCGCGGGACGACCTCCTGAACACGTTGAAACTGGACGGGGAGAAGGTCGACATAATGTTCACCGGGGCCGACATGAACAACATATCGATAAAATCGGCGAGCTACGAAGACATGACGGCGACGGCGATAGTGACCGCCGGAGTCGAGGGAAACGCGATTCGCACGTCGAAAGACGTCGGAGCGTGGTACGAGCCCGGAACCATCAACATCATGGTCATGACGAATCACAAATTGTCGGAACAGGCCGCGACCCGCGCGATCGTGACGGTGACGGAGGCAAAAACCGCCGCGCTCTGGGACATGGATATCCGCAGCGTGCAGACGCGTCTGACGAACCCCGCCACCGGCACGGGAACGGATACGGTGATCATCGTCTCGGGAGAGGGAAGAACGTTGCACGGGTCGGGCGGCCATACCAAAATGGGCGAACTGATCGCGGACGTCGTCTATCGAGGCGTGCGGGAGGCGCTTCTCAAACAAAACGGAAAAGCGCCTCTCCGCAGTGTGTTCGAAAGACTGGCGGAGCGAGGGCTCTATATCCGCGATCTGTTTGGGCTCTCAGGCGATGAGAGGCTCGATTTTCAGTCGCGCGTGGAGGCGTTGCTGCTGTCTCCAAAGTATCAGGGTTTTGTCGAAGCCGCGTTCAGCCTAGGGGACGCGCACGTCATGGGGCATATTCAGGATATTTCGTTGTTCGAGGCGTGGGCGCTCCAGGTGGCGGAAGACGTCGCGGGGCGCTCTCTTCCGCGCGTGGAGAGGCTGGTCGCGCGCGACGACCTTCCCGTTGTCTTGGAACGGGCGTTGGACGCGCTCGCCACAGGTTTGAAATACCGCGATAGCCCCGCGCGGGCCGTAAGCGGCGACGTGTCGTTGCTGGTGATCGATTCCGACAGTTACGTGGCGCAGCTGGCCGTTTCCGGCCTCGACCTGCCCGATGGCCTTCGAGCGCGGGCGTTTTGTTTTTCGGACCTGGAGAAAAATGCGTCGGCCGGGGAATTTATCGAAGGCAGCCGAGTGATCGTGGTGGACGTGATGGACGACAATCTGTCAAAATACGTGGCCGATCGAGGCCTCTTGGAGGGCAGGACCGTGTTCGCCGTCAGAGGCTCCCAGGACGACGGCGCGCTTCTGAAACGAGGTTTTGTGTTCGACCCGGAGATCGCGGATTATTTTGCCCACCTGGACCCGATCAATATTCGGAACATGCTGAAACGGGCCGTCAACCTCGCTCTCGATGAAAAGGTCGCGTACGATCCGGTGGCGGCGACGCCCGAAACCGGTATCTTTCATCCTGACATGCTTGACATGCCCGGCGCGCGGGACGGAAAAAGCGGGATTGCGGTTTTCGAGAATTACGACGATTACAGGAAGTGGTACGAGTCGAGGGAGGGCTATGACCCGAAGAGGCCGTGGCTGGGCTTGATGTTTTTTTCGACGTCTCTCGTCGAAGGGCAGCGCGAAGCGTTCGAAGAATTGATAAAAAAACTCGAGGCGGGCGGGTTCAACCTGCTGCCGACGTTTGGAACGGACCTGACCGAGTTCGAGTCTTATTTTCTGGACGGGCGACGCGCGCGGATCGACGCGCTGCTTTCCTTTTCGCTGAAATTCTACCTGTCCTTGAACGACGATCTGCGGCGCGCCATCGAAGACCTCGACGTGCCCATCTTCAACGCGATCAACATGTATTCCCAGACGATAGACGAGTGGCGCGCGAGCGAGTCCGGCATTCCGCCGCTGGATGTGGCGTGGACGACGGCGACCCCGGAGATATCCGGCGTGATCGAACCGACGCCTCTCATGGGTAAAATCGAGGAACGGAGCGAGGCGGGCGGGGTCGTCTACAGGTATGAGCTGATCCCCGGCATGACGGAGCGGCTGATTCCCAGAATTCACAACTGGATCAGTTTGCGGAAAAAACCGAACGGCGAAAAGAAAGTCGCGATCATGTACTACAACAACAGTCAGGGGAAACAAAACATCGGGGCGAGCTACCTCAACGTATTCCGCAGCCTGGAGGAGATCGCCGGGATGATGAAAAAATCCGGGTACGGAATACCGGACATGAAGCTCGACGAGGACGAAATAAAGGGGCTCGTGCTGCGTGGAGGGCGCAACGTCGGGTCGTGGGCGCCGGGAGAACTGGACGACCTGGCGTCCTCCGGGCAGGTCGCGCAGTTGTCCGTCGACGAGTATAAAAAATGGTTCGCCGAGCTGCCGGAGGACTTCAGGCGGCGCGTCACGGAACAGTGGGGCGCTCCCGAGGAAGGCAGGATCATGACCAGAAACGGACGGATCATCATTCCGATGATACGGGCCGGAAACGTGGTCTTTTTGCCGGAGCCGGCCAGGGGCATAACGGACGACCCCGTAAAGCTCTATCACGACCCGACGCTCTACCCGCATCATCAGTACATAGCGGCCTACCTGTGGCTCAGGCATGTGTGGGGCGCGGACGCGATGGTTCACCTCGGCACCCACGCCACCTACGAATGGCTGCCGGGAAAGGGCGTCGGTCTGTCCCTCTCCTGCCCCCCGGAGGTGATGACCACCGACATTCCCAACATTTACCCGTACATAGTGGACGACGTGGGGGAGGGGCTTCAGGCCAAACGCAGAGGCAGAGCGGTGGTCGTCGACCATCTCGTTCCGCCCCTTACGGAGGCGGAGGGTTATCACGAGTATCTGGAGCTCGGGGAGCTTTGCGAGGAGTACGAACGCGCAAACTCGATGGCCTCCGGCACGGCTGAAACGTATCTGGAACGGATACGGGCGCTGGCGACGAGAACAGGCATCGACAAAGACCTTGGCCTGAACGGCATCGAGCGGGCAAGCGACGTTGCGGAGATCGCGCGGTACCTCGAATACCTCGACGCGAACCTGACGCCGTTCGGCCTTCACACCTTCGGACGTTCGCCGGAGGGCGATTCGCTCGAAGAAACCACGGCGGCAATTTTGAAGCAGAACCCCGGCCTTGAAAAAAAAGAAGTCGAAGACCATCTGAAAAATTCCGGGCGTTTGGAGCGGGAGAACTTTCTGCGCGCCCTCGAAGGGCGTTACGTTCCGTCCGCGGAGGGCAATGACCCGGTCAGGAACCCCGACGCCGTCCCTACCGGCAGAAATTTTTACGGATTCTCCCCGAGCCGGCTGCCTACGGCCGCGGCATGGGCGCTAGGACAGGACGCGGCTCGGGGGATCATCGAAAAGCATATCGAAAAAAACGGGAAATACCCCGAGAAGGTGGCGGTCGTTCTGTGGGCGGTGGAATCGCTGCGAAACGAGGGAGTGAACGAGGCAACCATCCTCTCTCTCATAGGGGTCGAACCCGTCTGGAACGCCAGCGGGCAGGCGACGGGGACGAGGCCGATTCCGGCTTCGAGGCTGGGCCGTCCCCGGATCGACGTCATGGTAGACATTTCGGGTCTGTATCGCGATCTCTTCCCGGACAAGGTGCTCTTTATCGACGCGGCGATCAGGCAGGCCGCCGCGCAGGACGACATCGAAAATTTCATCAGCGCGAACGACCGGCGCATCGAACACGCGCTCGTCGAATCCGGCATGAGCGAGGAGGACGCGGGGCGGTTCTCTCGGGCTCGAATTTTTTCGGAAGCCAACGGCGCGTACGGGAACAGGGTGGAGGAACTCGTATCCGCTTCGGGGCTATGGGAAAAAGACGCGTCGATCGCCGAAGTTTTCAGGAAGCATACCGGTTTCGCTTACGGAGGGGATTTCTGGGGCGCGCCGGCGGAGTCCGCCCTTTCCGAAAATCTAAGGAGCGCGGATGTGGCGTGGCACTCCGTGTCGTCGCAGTATTACGGGCTGATGGACAACGATGACATGTTCATGTACCTCGGGGGGCTGTCGCTCGCCATACGCGACCTCTCGGGGACGGCGCCGCAGACCCTGATAGTCGATCAGAGAACCCTCGGCTCCGTCAAAATGGAGAGCTTGCAAAAATTCCTCGGAGCGGAGATGCGCTCCCGCTATCTGAATCCCAAATGGATCGAGGGAATGAAAGCGGAGAACTACGCCGGCGCGCGGGAGATGTCCAACTACGTCGAGTACCTCTGGGGATGGCAGGTGACGACTCCCGATTCCGTGGACGAATCCTCCTGGCGGGAGACTTACGAGGTCTACGTGGAGGATAAGTACGGGCTTGAAATAGGCGAATTCATGGACAAGGAGAACCCCTGGGCCTACCAGTCCCTTACCGGCCGTATGCTGGAGACCACGCGCAAGGGATATTGGGAGGCGGGCGACGAGATAAAGCGACGCCTTGCCGTAAATTACGCGACAAGCGTGATAAACCGCGGCCTTGCCTGCTGCGATCACACCTGCAACAACCCTCAGTTCCATCAGATGGTGCTCAATATCATTTCCATACCGGGGCTCATGTCCCCGGAGCTCGTGGCGGAGTTCAAGCTCGCGGTGGAGAGGGCGGGGCGGCAGTCTCTGGAAAAAATGGTCGCGGATCGGCTCGATCTTCTGCAAAACCTGGGCGAAACGAAGCCGAGGGAAGCCGTGGAATCAGAAACCGCTCATTCAGAAACCGAACAATCGGAAGCCGAACGATTCCAAAACGACGGCCCCGCCGCTCAAAACGAGGCGCAAAGCGTGAAAGGCTACAAAATGGAGGAAGTCGAGGATACGCCGGAAAAGACCTCCATCGCGTCATCGGGGGTCGAGTGGTTTGCCTCGATCTTCGTCCTGGCTCTCTTGGCCCTTTTCTTCATAGGGTTCAGGCGGGGCGGACAGGCGAGATGAGCCGGGAGCGGGTCATGACCTTCAAGAAAAGCTCGCTTTTTTGCGTGTCTTTTTCGTTGTTTCTCGCGCGGACGCTCTTGATGCCCGAGGCGCTTCTGGCCGCCGACAAGGAGATGAATTTCCTCCGGTGGCGCGTGGCGAGCCAAGAAAGAACCAGGGACGGGGGCATGACGGTCTCCTTTGAGCTGCGAGGCCCATCCGGCACGCGATGGGAGGACGTGGAAATCGTATGCCGCGCCATGCCCCGGGAGGGAGTAGGAACGGCCAGGAGTTACGGCGATCCCGACGTGTACCGCAAAAGAGCGAGCAAAAACGTCACGATTTACAGCGGCAGATCGGAGCTGATCGAACTTCTGGCCGAGGCGCGGGTGGGCGACGCGCGGCATTACGCGTCGATCGTGGTCAACTGCTACGGCGAGTCGGGAAAAACGGACCCGGACGCGGAGGCAATAGACGACGCTCCCTTATGGCCTGTTTTTCGCGTGGACACGGGGTCGTCTTATTTTCGCGCTCAGACCGGAACGCCGATCGAGCTTTGGCTGGAGGCCGGGCCGCCGTTCGTCGAGGTTTTCGAAAACGGCGCGACGGCGTCGGCCGCGATGACATCGATCATAGAACGAAGCCCGTCGGGCAAATACAGCTACACGTCCCCGCATGACGAAGAACTGGCGAAATCGGGATACACGGCAAAAAAAGACGTGACCTTCGTCGCGGCCATACCGGGCGGCAGCGTCAGCTTCTGTCTGCCCGTGTACCGTGCGTTTTACGGCCGGACCAGTTTGGGGGGAGGGCTCGTCCTGCTGTCCTCGAGCGCGGCGGCGACGCTGGCGCTCGTGATTGGGGCGGGAAGGAGGTTTCCCTGGAGATGAGGGGGATAAGGGCAATGCGGGCGATAAAGGTATGGAAGATACGAAGCCTCGTCCAACACGCGGGGTTTATCGTCATGATGTATGGCGGGCGTTTCGGCGTTCACCTGGGCTCGGCGATTCCCTGCTTTGCGTGCCCGTTCGTTCCCGGCTGCGGCGGATACTGTTATCTGATGGGCCTTCAGGGCTACATCGGTTTCGGCATGAGCGCCGTGGCCGCCGGCGGAGTCGGCCTTCTTGCCGCCTTGGGATGGTTCGCGCTCTTCGCGATGCTCGTTGCCCTGTTGGGCAAATTGTGGTGCGGCTGGGTCTGCCCTTTCGGGCTGATCCAGGACTGGCTCTCCGCCCTCAGGAGAGCGTTTGGCGTACGGGAGCGGACAATACCCCGCAACACGGCGCGACGTCTGACCCGCGTCAAATATCTTCTGCTGTCCGGCATTGTCGTCATACCGCCCTTGGCGACAGCGGGAATTTTGCACGAGGATTTTTACCTGCCTTTTTGCAATATCTGTCCAGGAAAATCCATCCTCCCGCTCTTTGCCGGGGAGGCTCGCTATCTCGCCCTGAACCTGGACAACCGGGTCACTCTGGGATTTTCCATTGCCCTGCTCGCGATAACCGGCGTCATGCTGGTCGGCATGTTCTTCAGGGACCGCTTTTTCTGCGTCTTCTGCCCGTTCTTGGCGCTGATTCACCTGCTCAAGCCGATAACCCTCCTCGGGCTGACGAAGGAGCCGGAGTCGTGTATCGGGTGCGGCAACTGCCGGCGGGTCTGTCCGATGGCAATAGAGGCGGTCTACAAGGAGAGGGTTTCGCGCGACGTGCAGGGCGACGCGTGCCTGGACTGCGCCAGTTGCGTGGAGGCCTGTCCTTCGGATTTCGCGCTCTCCATAAATTTTTCGAAGCTCAGGCTGTTCCGGTCCTCTAGGGACTACGTCGCGGAACTCAAGGGGAAGTTTGGGAGATGAGCTTGCTTTGAATTTGAATTTAAATTTGAAGATGAACTTGGAAGACAAAGAGATCGGTATTCCGACGGAGCGAACGCTGAAAATTCTCAAGAAAGCGTCGGAGAGGGCAAAAGCGGAAGTCGAAAAAAATCTAAAATCGCTGGCCGAGCGGGAGGATTATTCCCCTCAATTCGATTATTTCATGAAATTGTGCGGAGGAGAGCAGACCCCGGAGGCGATCGAGAGACGAACGGGACGATCCGCGGCGCGGTTGTTGTGTATTCAGGCGCCGATCGAGCTGATACACGCGGCCGGGTTCCACCCGTACAAGATCGCCAGCGGCTCACAGGCGATGACAAGCCTTGCCGCGCATGGCCTGCCGGCCCTCATGTGCCCGATGATCCGGGCGGTGATCGGAGCGGTTTTGGAAAGCGGGCCGGGGTCCGGTACAAGTCCCGTCACAAGTCCATGGATACTGCCGACCACCTGCGATTGGGTCGCCAAATTCCCCGAAATGTTGAGGTCGTTTGGCGTGGAGAACCGAATCCACTGGATGGAGCTGCCGCACCTGAAGGACGGCGACGCCGGTCAGGCGCGATGGCTGGAGGAGGTCTTCGGGCTAAAAAAATTCCTCGAAACGTCGGGGGCGAAAATCGGCCGCAAATCGTTGGCCGACTCCGTCCGAATTTACGACGACGCGTGGCGCGCGTTGAACCGTCTCGCGAAGATGAGGCGGGAAGAACGCATCGCAAACGTCTGGTTCATGCTGATAGCCGGTTCGTTTTTTCTCGACTCGCCGGAGAGGTGGACGGAGGCGGCTCTGTCCATTGCTCCCTCATCCGCTCCGCCGTCCGGGCCGGGGCGCGCCCGCGTGTTTCTCGCCGGGTCGCCGATTTTTTTCCCGAACTTCAAGCTGCTTCACCTGCTTGAAGATACGGGAATAACGGTTGCGGCCGACGATCTATGCTCCGGGGAGCGCGTCTTTCCGGGGGCGGTCGCCTGTAAGGACACCTCCGAGTTCGGGATCATATCCGCGCTGGCGCAGCGCTATCATCAGGGCTGTCTTTGCCCCACCTTCATCGACAACGACCGCCGCGTAAACGGCATCCTGTGCGAAAAGAGAACCGCCGGCCTGCGGGGGGTCGTCTTCCACGTTCTAAAAGGCTGTCATCCATACGACCTGGAGAGCCTGGGAATCGAGAGGATCCTAAAGGAGCGGGGGCTCAGGTTTTTGCGAATCGAAACCGACTACGCCTCCGAGGATTCGCAGAACCTGAGGACGCGCCTGGAGGCGTACCGCAGAACCTTTGGGGGCGAGCGCGATGAGCTTTAAAATCGGACTCGACCTTGGAAGCACCGCAATCAAAGCGGCAATCGTCGAAGGGGAGCGCCTAGCCTGGCATGGCGTCAAGGCGACGGCTCCCGGGCAGGAAAACCTCGCGGAGAAGTTGATGCGTGAGGGGCTGGCGGCCCTTGGAGCGGGAATGGATTCGGTTTCCGGCATCGTCTCGACCGGATACGGAAAGAAGCTGTTCTCCTCCGCCGACAGGCATCTGGATGAAATAACGTCGAATGCCCTGGGAGCGTTCGCGCGGAGCGGCGGAGAGGCTCGAACCGTCGTCAACGTGGGAGGTCAGGACCTCAAAATCCTGACGCTCGACCACCTCGGCAACGTGACGGATTTCAAGATGAACGACAAGTGCGCCGCGGGCACCGGGCGTTTTTTCGAGCTGGCGGCCAGAATTTTGGACACGCCTCTTGAGGAATTCGCCGGGTTGAGCTTGGATTCGAAGGATGAAATAGAGATCAACAGCACCTGTGTCGTGTTCGCGGAGAGCGAAATCGTCTCGTTGCTCGCCAGGGGCGTGAAAAGGGAGGATGTGATCAAGGCGCTGCACTGTTCCGTCGCGCGCCGGATCAGCGGGCTTATGGGGCCTTGCGCCTCTGGTTTTTTAGCCTCCGAGGGGGGAATCTACCTAGACGGCGGGCCGGCCAAAAATTCAGGACTCGTTTCGGCCTTGGAGGACGAGCTTTTGACGGAGGTTCGAGTCCTAGAGCTTCCCCAGTTCACGGTCGCCTACGGGGCGGCGCTGTCCTTGGACAGTAGAGCGGAAATTTTTCTCAAACCGGAGGATTTATAACATGGATTTGCCGTCGATGACCTTTATGGACTACATGAGTTCTGGCGGTTCGATAATGTGGATCATCCTGGCCCTTTCCGTGATCGCGCTCGCGGTTGTCCTCGAACGGATGTTCTTTTTCATCGGGGCCTCGGCCGACCTGGAGAAACTGAAAGCCGTCTTCGCCGGCTCCGTCTCGCGGGGCGACTCCAGCGCGGCGCGAGAGGCGCTTGCCGGGCGAAGTTCGATGCACAGGCTTTTTTCGGCGGCGTACGAAAACTGGAAGCTGGACGGAAAAAACCTGGAGACCTTCGTGGAGGGCCGGATACGGAGCGAACGCTACAGGGGGGAGAAGAACCTGGCGCTGCTGGAGCTTATCGCGAAAATTTCTCCTCTTCTCGGCCTTTTGGGCACCGTGTTGGGCATGGTCGAAATGTTTCGGACACTGAACCTGGGAGGCTCCGTCAGCGCGGAGGCGGTCACGGGAGGAATCTGGAAGGCGCTTTTCACCACCGTCGCTGGCCTCGTCGTGGCGATACCCGTGCTGATAGCCCACGGGATGCTCATGGGGTGGATAACCCGCGAGGAGGAGCTGCTCGACCGAGGCGGGCTCTTTATTGTCATGGAGCACTCGGCGGG
>JAISQE010000050.1 GCA_031274425.1 Synergistaceae bacterium
TCAATCAATTCTGATATGGATAGAAAGGAAGCAAGCGACATGGAAAAAGTACTCATTGCGCCGGGACGTTACGTGCAGGGGAGCGGTGCTGTGGCGTCCATCGGGAAACATGCGGCCAACTTCGGCAAAAAAGCTTTGGCAATAGGGGGGAAACGCGGTCTCAACGAGGTCAGGACGGCTCTTGAGGGCGCACTGAAATCCGCCGGGATCGGACTTGTAGCGGAGTCCTTCGGCGGGGAGTGTTCAAAAAAGGAAATCGATCGTCTGCTGGCCGCTGCCAGGGCCGCCGGCGCGGATTTCATCATCGGCGTCGGCGGCGGCAAGGCGATCGACACCGCCAAGGCCGTGGCGTTTTATGGAAAAATGCCGGTTGCCGTCCTGCCGACGATTGCGGCGACCGACGCGCCTTGCAGCGCTCTGGCGGTTATTTACACGGAGGACGGCGTATTCGATTCCTATCTGTTGTTGCCGTCCAACCCCAACCTCGTTTTGGTCGATACCGCCATCGTGGCGAGGGCTCCCGTGCGCCTTCTCGTCTCGGGCATGGGAGATGCACTGGCGACGTGGTTCGAGGCGGAATCCTGCTCGAAGGCGCACCGATGCAACATGCCGGGCGGCCTCACCGGAATGACGGCCCTCTCCCTGGCGCGGCTCTGCTACGATACGCTGATCACCTGGGGACCTCAGGCCGTTTTGGCCGCCGAAAAGGGAGTTCCCACGGAGGCGTTGGAACACATCGTGGAGGCCAACACCCTCCTGTCGGGGCTGGGCTTCGAGAGCGGCGGACTTGCCGCGGCCCACGCCATACACAACGGCTTTACCGTCCTGCCCGAGACGCATGGGGTTTACCACGGGGAAAAGGTCTCCTTCGGAACGCTCGTCCAGTTGACGCTCGAGGGACGCGAGCCCGAGGAGATTGAGGAAGTCCTCACGTTCTGCGTAAAAGTGGGGCTGCCCATCACCCTGGCGCAGCTCGGCGTGGAAAATCCGACGGAGGAGAAGCTGCGCAACGTGGCAGCGGCTGCGACGGCGGAAGGCGAATCCATCCACAACGAACCCTTTGCCGTAACCGCGGAGAGCGTCTATAACGCGATTATCGCAGCCGATGCCATAGGCAGTCATTTCCGGGCGAGCGTGAAGTAAAATCCGGCGCAGCAGCCGATGCCCAAAGACTAAACAAAGGTCCGCCTCTTTATGAGAAGGCGGGCCCGTTTTTGTTTTCATTTGGACATGCACAATCATTGCTGTCAACTTAAGCTTTTTTACATATCCATCTTTGGGGAAACTCCTGCAAAACAGGGAAGCTGAGAACGCCACGCACGCAAACCTGTTTCGTCCTTTCCTTAAGCTGACAGCAGTAATTTCAGTCTGACATCAACGCCCGGATTTTATCCATTGGTAAACCGGTACTCTTCACTATAATGTCTGAAGGAATGTTATTTGCCAGAAGATTCCTTGCTACTTTTTCAATACCTCTCTCTATGCCTGCCTCTATGCCTCTCTCTATGCCTCTCTTTATGCCTCTCTTTATGCCTTCCTCAATGCCCTCTTCTCTTCCTTCTTCCTTCCAAACTTCCATAGCTTCTTCGAGGTTAAATTCCGCTGTCAGCAAATTGATCACCTCCGACGCATGAGCCAGTAAAAACTCGGCCAAAATGTCCTGCTCCACACAGTCCCTGACGGCACGCTCAATGGCTTCCTCCAGCGTATAACCGGACAACTGGCTCCGGCGCACCTTGGTGGTGAAGGCGGAGTAGCCGGAAAGCGTCCTGCTCCTTTTGAGGATCTCTCCGTTAAATCCCTCGTTGATATTATAAACCGTCGCACTACAAACCGCCCGAGGCGATGGCGCGGGAGGACGAACGAACGCTTGCCGCGCTGACGGAACTCAGGCCTTTCGCGGCCTCGGTGATTGACGTGGACGCGAGACGAGCCGCCACCCTCGTTCTGACGCTCTTCCGGGACATGGGAGCAACGAAGGGTGAAATACTGGAACACACGGATTCCTCCGCGCTTCTGGGAAAAAGGGTCGAGTCCGAAACCAGCTACGCCACGGTGATCTACCGCGCGGAAAAGGTCCATTCCTATTACCCATATTCGTCAGGTCGGTCTTAAAGGCTTGCAATTACTAAAGCGATAAAATAGATTTAGTAATTGCAAGTCCCTATACTAAAGCCCCACCTGACGCATGTGGTTTTTACCGCAGTCAAGGGAATCTCTAATAGAATAAATTTCAGCCAATTGACTCAACATCCATGAAATTTTATTTCATAGACTTAAGCGCATATTTCCTCCTATAAATACGCATCCTGTGACATGACCTTTTCTTCTGGAGCAAGCTGCACGGCAATACCATCGTCGGGATCTATATCGCTATCCAGCATCAGAGCGTATTTTCCATTTCTCTCGAAAACCAAAAAACGAGGCTTCAAATGCTTTTGCGGAGCCTCAATATGGCTTGCCAGGAGTTGTTCAATTTTCTTTTCCATTGCCGTTTTATCGCGTCCAAAATCTTGATAAGCTCGCCTTTGCTCATCTGTTATGGCTTCATGTTCATAATAAGCGACCGCTGTGACCAAAATTTCATAGTCTGTCTCCCAAAGATGAATCTTATCATTCCTGTTCCAGCCGGTATCAAACGAAACTTCCCCCCAAATATCGTCTTTCATAACCCTTCACTCCTGCTCTTATATTCGGATATCCCGCCACGATGGGAGAAATTTCCATGCACTTCTCTCGGAACCAATTCCATTGTCTTACAATCCCGTCGTTCATGCCACGTCAAATTGTACTCTTCGCGATATTTTTTCACATCGCCTGGCGTTATCGGGTTTTCAGGATTCATTTCGTTGTGTTTTTGTGCGTAAGCAACATCTGCTTTACTGAAGTTCTTAGGGCGATTATCGGAGAATCCCTCAATTTCAACCGCTTCTCCTTTTCTTACTTCTGAAAAATCCGGTTCTCCATTTTTATATGTAATTCCATCAATTTTACTTTCGTCACATATTTGCCCCATAGTTTTTCCTTCGGGGTTATTGCCTTTCCCGTTATCCGGCGGGATATAATCCCTATCCGGTTCCCACCTGGAGTCTCCTCTAACTCCATCCCAATGCCCACCGTTGTTTTCAATGGGGCAGTTACGGATATCGTTTTTATCCTCGACAACGCTCTGGTCTTCACGCGACACATTTTCAGTATTTACTTGAACATCTCCAAGTTTATCCTTGATCTCCTGCGCGTCGAACAAGCCGGGGGTCGTTGCTGCTTTGTCCGACGCGTCCTGCGTTCCCGGAAGCTCAAATTTGCCCGGCTTGTTTTCGACGGCAGCTGGGGCCGTGTTTTCTATGGCGGATTTCGCTATTTCCTCGATTGCCACGTTCATCACCTCGCGATTTGCGGTTTCATTACGCTTCGAATGTTTTCAGAAGCGAGTCTTTAAGGGGGTTTTCGTAAAATAGAACCTCGGCCAGGTGGCGCAAAAGATTTTTCTCGGCCTTTTGCGACAGCCTGACACCCAACAGGATATTCTCCAGCACAGCGACCATCGATTCTTCGACGACCTTAGCCTCGAATTCATCCACTTTCAGTTTTTTGAAAGAATTCATCCGACCGGCAGCGTTTGCCTTCGCGTATTTGTGGAAGAAAGCGATGTATGGAGACTGCTTGCCGGTGATATGAGAAACCTCGGCGGCCATGGCCACCGCGTCGCATGTTTCCCCGAACCAGGCGTCGATGAAAAACCGGTGCAGCCGGACACACCGGTCGTAGCAACCGGGGAAAGATTCGTTCAACGTGCCGAAGAGAAGGTTCGCATAATGGATCAAATAACAGGCGCGCCGCAGATCATCATCCACACGAAATTCTCGGGCAAGCAGAACGTGAAACTGCTCCTTATATTTTTTAAGAGCGTCCATCTCGCCCGTCATCATCACGATCAACGCGCCCATAACACCGAAGAAAGCCCTGTCCGAATATCGCCCGAAATCTTCCTTTATATACGCCTCGGCGATGCCGTCCATTTTTTCGAAGCCCGGGTAGCGGGCAAACACGCGGGAATGTTCGGCATGAAACGGTTTCATATGCGCCCGTATTTCGTCGTTCGTGACGTTCTTCATGCTGCCTTTGGATTGCGTCACCTGCACGAGAAAAGCCTTGTCGGCGCCTTCCCGGTGTATCACGGCCTGCCCGACCTCCAACAGGCAAAGCTCGCGGCTTTGCGCCTCCGTCAGGTTCATCGTCCCCCCGACATAGTCGCGGTCGTCCTGCGCGAGGGTCCGGTGGATAAATTTGATGTTGGTGTTTTTGACGACGTCCGGGGTCAGCTTCGTCGGTATCTGGTCCACGATGATGACGCCCTGCCCGTACTCGCGGATTTCCGAGATCACGTTGGTGAAGGTCTCGACGGCCTTGCCGCGGCTGTTGCCGATCTCGGGGGAGACGAACTCGGGGGTGCGCCGAAGCAGCCTGTGGGCCTCCTCTATCAGCAGGACGTGACTCAACGGGCTTCCGATGCCGCCGGAGTTTTCTCTGTACTGGTACACCGCGGACAGGATAAGCCCCATCATGAAGCATTTTTCGTCGTCGTCGCCGATATTTTTCAGCTCCAGGACGACATGACTGTTCAACAGCGTCGCTATGGGGGTTGACCTCTGAGTGTTGAGCATCAGCCCCTTGCTGCCGGTCAGGAGGCTCGACAGCCTTGCCAGCAGCGCGGCCTGTATGTTCATCGTCTGCTCCTGAGCGTAGGCCTTGCGCTTGACGATGGGCTCGATCTTGTCGTAAAGGTCCTGCAAGGTCGGCAGGCAGTCGAAAAATTCATCGCCGTGCAGGTCCTTCAGGTAGCGGTTCGTGGAGGTGGCGAGGTCCCATCCCTTGTCCCGGTATATTTCGATGATCGCCTCTTCCAGAATATAGGGCATCGACGCGTACATGGGAAACGCGGCGCTGAACACGGCCTTGATCGAGTCGATGTGCGTCAGGAGCTCGCTGCCCGGCGAAAATTCGAAGGGATTGATCCGAAAAGGGGAGACCGTCTCGCTGCCTGGCGTGAAGACGTGAAGGTCAGGCATGAAGTTCAGCATCTGTCGATACTCCGTTTTCGCCGGTTCAATGACCATGAAGGGCAGGTTCAGGTTACGCAGCAGGCCGATACAGGTGTTGGTTTTCCCCGACCCCGTGACGCCGCAGACGAACGCGTGTTTTTGAAAAAGGCTCCTCGGGATCACGTAGGGGATATCGTCCATGGCGGTGCGTTTGTGGACGACTTTTCCTACGGTGATGTCATCCCCCGACAGCGACGGAATGTAGTTGACCCCAAAGGGCGTCGCCTCGCGAATCGTCACCCCCTGTACCTCCTGACGGGGGACGTTCATGATGATCGACAGTTCTTCCGTGTTCAGGGGTGTGCTGACCCCGCCCATTATTTCTCCAAACGGGTGCCCCAGCTCGGCCCGCTGGATTTCTTTCCAAGCTTTGTCGAGGTCTTTTTTGGAAAAATCGTCAGGGCACTTTCTGATTTCTTCCAGCATTTTGGCGGATTCTTTGTCTCCTTTCTCCAGACATCTAACCAGACTGGTGAATTTCATGCCGATTGACGCCGCGTAATTTTTCATTTTTTGAACAGTAGTCACTGTCTCCTGCACGTTTTTATATTCCTCACCGTACAGGAAAAGGTTGTATTTGGGGTTGTTGAAGGTATAGAGATACTTTGCAATAGCCTCGGGGTTCATCTCGACGGTGCGTATCGGCTCCCAGTAGGTGGCGTCTCCGGAAAACGCGGCGCGAAGCAGCCCCTGCGCCCGCAGTTGTGTGTAGCGATTGTTTGTCAGCAGGTACACGCCCACGTTCCAGAACCCAAGGTTCTTCCCGGCCTGCAGCCTTTCAATGTAGGCATCACAAAGTTTTTCGCAGTATTCCGCCGTTTTGTTGAGTACCTCCTGCGTGGCGGCCTGGCTCCTGTTCCATCCGCGCGCGTATCCGCCCTGACCGCCCATACCCAAAGTTCTTCCGACAGTATTGGCGATTGAGCTGGTGTTTGCGACCGAGCGTGTGACCGCGTTTGTAACGGTATTCGCTATCGATTTCGTAAAAGTTTCCGCGCGCGATAAGGGGCTACCGCTGAGGGCTGCGGCAGCAGTACCGATCAGGCCACCAATAGCAACACCGACCACCGCGCCGATTGCAGTCCCTAACCCTGGAACCACAGAACCTAAAAGCGCACCGATTTTCACACCAAGCGCAGAACCGCCAACTACTCCCCCAAGCGTAGAACCGCCAACGGCTCCCCCAAGCGCAGCCCCACCGGAAGTCATGAGACTGCCTCCGCCTATAAAATTCTTGCTCTCAGTATCGGCTTCGGATTCGGTTCTTGATGTGGAGTCGGTCGTTGCCTCGGATTCCGTTCTCGCCGTGGAGTCGGTCGTCGCCGTGTTGTTCGCCAGCATTCCAAACATGCCGACGTTAACCGTATCCGAAGAACCTTTCATCTTCTGAACCGTGGCCCTGACCTGGGAGTGTATGAACGTGCTGAGGTCGAACAGGTTTTTGATGATCGCGTCGATCTCGTACAGCGGGATTGGTTCCGCCAC
>JAISQE010000063.1 GCA_031274425.1 Synergistaceae bacterium
CGGATATCGTCATAATCTTTCTCGCCGTATCTTGCCGACATCAACTTCATCGCGAGCAAATATTCGGCGGATACCGTTTGAACGAACAGGCCTTTGAGCGCAATGAAATCCTCCACCGGGGCATTCGGCCCTACAAAGCCTTTGACGCCGTCATTGAGCCAATCGGCGGGCAGGTTTTCTTGTTTCGATATTTGGGCGGCAATACGGTTGATCATGTCTTTGGGTTCGTAGAGCGCGTCGATATCTTTTGTCATATCACGCACGGAGTGGACAAGGCACATGGCGGCTTCGCCCGTCAGAAGCATTTCGCCACACAACCCTCGAGCCGCCAATTCTTCACCCAACCGGCGTAGGTATTCCAATATCTTTTCGCGCGACAACATAGGCGATAACCTCTACACTCGCCCCAGAGCGTTCTCGTCCACAAATAGGTTGCGGTGCTTGAACTCTGCCGGGGATTTATACATAAAGAGCAAACGCAATTTGCTTTTTGCGTTACAGGCGAAATAAGGGCTTCTGCCCGGCAAATAGCAACGTTTTTCAAATACCCAACGCGGAGGGTCGAGGCCATGATCGTTCGCGAGTTTATGAGCCGTAGACGCAAGAAACGGCACGTACTCTTGCCTATCCATATTTTCCGGCGGTTCGCCGAGCATTTTTGCTTGTATCTCCGGCGTCGTTTTATAGAACTCATCGAGGAAATCGCCCAGCAACAGATAGAAGTCGCCGCCGGCGTTTGTCTTTTTTGATATGCCGCAAATGCTATCCATAGGCCCTTCACCTCTACTCCCGTCCGGGTATGATAGCAAAGCCGCCGCGTATTCTCAACTCTGTAGTCGTTTCTAATTTCCTATGTTGCGCTCCGCTACGCTATTCATTCGCTCCCTTGATAGAAGAAAATCCTCGGCGAAAGAAACGCTCTCGTCCAGGCTTTGGGTATGAAGGATTTTTAAAATTATAAAACGGGCGGTGACGTATCCCCGCCCGAGAGCGTCGAAACTTTACCGCTGAGCCAGCTCCTTGTCCAGAAGATAGAGACTGGAGTTGGAGTTTCCCAAAAACTCGAGTTTTTGCACGATCTCGTCCGCGCTGGCCTCTTCCTCGACCTGCTCGTCGATAAACCAGTTCAGCATGGACTGGGTGGTGTAATCTTTTTCTTCCCTCGCAAGGTCCATCATTTTGTAGAACCTGCTCGTGACGAACTGCTCGTGCTTTAGAACCTCTTTGAAGACGGCCAGTGGGCCGTCGAACTCCGCCGCGGGTTTGGCGACGGCCTCCAGGACGACTCGCGCGCCGCGCTCGTAAAGATGCTCCATGAGCTTTTCCGCGTGCTCCATTTCCTCTTTGGCCTGCTTCTTTGTCCAGTGGGCCATGCCTTTGAAGTTCTTGTTCTCGAAGTACGCGGACATCGAAAGATAAATGTAAGCGGAATCGAACTCCGCCTTGATTTGGTCGTTGATGCTGTCCGCCATTTTCTGAGAGATCATAGAGTTTTTCTCCTTTCTATTTTGTGTCGATGTGCCGAGGGTATCGAGCCAATTCGAAATTTTTCCGCCACAAATTTTATTAACCATAACCCAATTCCCGTTCAAGTACAATAACCCAAAATATAGAGTGCCGTCTCTTTCATCCTTAAATGATACACGGCCGGTACCGCCGGTTCCAGCGTAGGGGATATAATAGATAAGAAAAATTTCACTTGTCGGGAGGAGAGAGCTTGGTGGAGAAGAAAAACGAGATGCATCCGCTTTGGCTTAGCCCTCTCGCTCATTCGTTGCGCCGTAGCATCGGCCGGGCCCTAGGCGATTTTTCGATGATCGCGGAGGGCGACAGGGTCGTTTTGGGGTTGTCCGGCGGGAAGGACAGTCTGGTGTTGTTGCACGCCCTTTCGGAATTTCGCCGCCGCAGCCCCGTCCATTTCGAGCTCGCGGCTTGTACCGTCGCCCTGACCGGCATGGACCTGTCGCGTTTGGAGGAGTATTGCCGCGCGCGCGACGTGCCTTATATCGCGTTGCGGCATCCGATCCTCGAGATCATCGAAAGCCGGAACGAACGTTCGCCCTGCAGTTTTTGCGCAAATTTGAGGCGAGGGATGCTCAGTTCCCGCGCTCGGGAGGATGGCTTCAACAAATTGGCGTTAGGGCACAACCTGGACGACGCGGTGGAGACGTTCTTTATGAATTTGTTCCGGGCCGGGCGCGCAAGGAGTTTTCAGCCCAAATTCCTGCAAGATCGAACGGGCGTCGAGGTGATCCGCCCTCTCGTCTACGCCCGCGAAACATCCATCGTTGCGGAGGCCCATCGCCTGAATTTGCCCATCTTGCTTGGCGCTTGCCCTTACGCGGGCAAAACGGAACGCCAGCGCACCAAAGAGATGTTGGTCGAGATGAAGGCGCGGTTCCCGGATATTTTCGCCAACGTGGCGAACGCGCTCAAAACCCTGAACGCCTCCGACCGGTGGCGCGTGAATCCGAAAGAATGAACGGAGGATGTTGGATGAGTGCGGAACCGTGGGATGACTATGCTTATACGGCCTTGATCGTTTTTTGTTTTTTGATGAAAAACGACCGAATCCTGCTGATTCGACGGGCCAACGAACCTTATAAAGGGGAAATCACCGTGCCCGGCGGACGCAAAAAAAGGGGCGAAAGCTTGAAGGAAGCGTGCGCCCGGGAAATGCTCGAAGAGACCGGCTATATTTTGAAAAATATGGAGTTCGCCGGCGTCCTGCACGCCTATCGTCCCGGCGACAAGATGGAGTACCTCTCCAACTACTTCGTCTGCCGCGACTTCGAAGGGGAGCTTCGGGCCTCCGACGAAGGAGAACTCCTCTGGGTCGACGCCGAAGAAAGCCTGTCCTTGCCGGGCATTCACCCTTTTTACGTGCGCTTGCTTCCCGATATTTTAACGGGAAACTTTCCTATCGAAGCCTCGATCGTCATAGGAAACTGAGCCGGGAAACCGAGTCGAAAAATATCGCGAGGGCCTAAAATCGCGTTTCTAGACCCTCGCGCGCTTTTAGTTCAATATGGATGCCGCTTTCAGTTTTCAGTATCGGCAACCGAGACGCCAGGTCTCGATTTCATAATTCAGCCTGGCCACTCTATCGGCAAGCCACGACGCCCTCGCGATGTCGGCAGGATAGCAAGAAAGAGCGTGATAGTGTATTTCGGATTTCAGCCTTTCGAGTTCCGCGATTTTGAGACGAATGTCGTAGGGAACGTACACGACCTTCGGAACATAGACAACCCGCGGAACGGTGTGGCACGGCGCGTCATAATAATAAGGGTCGTCCGGGTAGTAAGGATAAGGTCCTCCCGCCGTGGCGGCCCCCGCCACGCTCAAAAACGTCATTACCAACACGGCCAACATAATTTTTTTCAAACAAAACGACCTCCTCGATGTCATTGAGATCTTTGAGAAGCGAAAACTACCGTCTCGCCTATTTCCATGCATTATAATTAACAGATGGGCGGATGTAAATAGGATCTGTCGCAAACCGCGCGTCGAGACCGAGGATTGGATTTTGGATTGGATTTGGATTTCGATACGAGGAATTTGCAAGGAGTTTGCATTTTGCATGATGGAGTTTATGTAATATCGAAGGGAGAATGGTTGGGTCATGGGCGAAGATCGTTATCATTCCACGTACGCGATCTCGTGGGAAAGAATTCATCAGGATTGCAAGATGCTCGCGGCGCGCCTGCACACGATCGGCAAATGGGAACGCATCGTAGGCGTCGCGCGGGGCGGACTGATTCCCGCGGCAATCATCGCGAGGGAGCTGAGCGTCAAACTTGTCGATACGGTATGCGTTTCCAGTTACGCCCTCAGAACTCAAGGGGAGGCAAGCATCCTCAAGGAAATTTCCTCACCCGACGGCGGGCGGAATTGGCTGATCATCGACGACCTGGTGGACACGGGAAAAACCGCACGCGTCGTGCGCAGCCTCCTGCCCAACGCCTATTTCGCCACCGTCTACTCCAAGCCCGAGGGACGTCCCTACGTGGACACCTACATCATGGAGGTCACGCAGGACACCTGGATCCTCTTCCCCTGGGACGCGGAGTACGCTTACAGCAAACCCCTGGTCGAGGACCATTGAATCATTGAGGAAGCCCAGCTTGCCTCGCGATTGAAGCGGCTCGAAGATGGGCCATGTTCCTACGCGCGCGGAGTCCTCTATGCTGGGGAAGGGCCCCGGTCGCTCCAGATCGGCAGGGTCGAAAACGTGGAGTGCACCTCCTTGAACGCGTCGATGAGTCCGGGATCGAACTGGGTCCCCGATCCGTCCACGATGATTCGGACGGTTTCTTCGTGAGAGAAAGCGGGCTTGTAAACTCGGCTGTTCACCAGGGCGTCGTAGACGTCCACGATGGACAGAATGCGGGCCGACAAAGGGATGTTCTCCCCAGCCAGGCCGTCGGGGTAGCCTTTTCCGTCGAAACGCTCGTGATGGTGGCGGCAGATATCCCGGCAGTGCTGAAGGTATTCGTCTCCTTCGTCGTGGGCCAAGAGCGTGTCGATGATGTCGCTTCCAATGGTGGTGTGGGTTTTGATGATTTCGAACTCGTCGGGCGCCAAGCGTCCGGGTTTCAGAAGGATATTGTCGGGAACGCCGATCTTGCCGATGTCGTGGATGGGAACGGCCTTCAACAGGCTTTCGGGGTGCAGTTCGTTCAGCTGGCGGGCATAGTAGGGGATATCGAGCAATCGGCTCACCAGCTTCCTGGAGAGGATGCTCGTCCTTCTGACGTGGTGTCCGGACTCCAGGTTGCGATACTCGATGACGGTGGCCAGGGTTTCCAACATATTCTCCTTGTTGCGAACCAACTGGAGAACTTTTTTCTCGACCGTTTCCTCCAGGTTGTCGCGATACCGCTTGAGCTCCAGGTGGTTGTCCACCCTGGCCTTGACGACCTCCGGGTTGAAGGGCTTCGAGACGTAATCCACGGCGCCGGCGCGCAATCCGCGGGTCTCCGTGCTCTCGATGTCCGCGGCCGTGATGAAGACCACGGGAATGCCGGCCGTGCGCGTGTTGGATTTTATCAGCTCCAGCACCTCGAAACCGTCCATTTCGGGCATCATGATGTCCAACAGAACGATGGCCGGGAGCTCCAGGGAGTTGTAGAGGATGTCGATGGCGGCAAGACCGTCCTGAGCCTGAATCACCTCGTAGTCGTCGGAGAGAATGGCGTCGAGGATCATACGGTTCATTTCCATGTCGTCGACGACCAGTACTTTGTCTTTTTTCTTCTTCATGATATTTTCCCTTCTTCAAGACAGAGAATCAAGGCGGGAAACCATCGAAGCGTTTCCTCCGCCGAATTTTCGAGTTTCTTCATAAGCTCCCGGTCGGCGACGCCGCCGCGAAGCGAATCCTCTAGCAATACCGTTTTGGATGTCAAGTCGTCCATTGCGAGGCTTACGGCGATGCCGTTCAGAGCGTGCGCGTTCTGCAGCGCGTTCTCGAAATCCTGCCGGGAAAGCGCGTCTTTTATCTTCGCCAGCATATCGTTTTTCCGGTAACTTCGAAGCAGCGTCGCGTAGAGTTTGCCGTTGCCCTTCAGGCGCTCCAGCCCTCGTTTGGCGTCGATGAAAGGCCGCATCAGTTCGAGGTCGAGGTCTGGAGCCCCCGGCGTCGCGTCCTCGCGATTCGCGTCTTCTCGATTTATATCTTCCCGATTTATATTTTCTTCCGCGTTTTTTCCCTCTTCATATTCCTCTTTATCTTTTTTCGACAGGGGCTGGGGCTTGAGGTAATGGGCCAAGGTCCGGAAAAGTTCCTGGTCGTCGATGGGTTTGGCGACATGCGCGTTCATGCCCGCGGACAGGCACTTATCGATGTCCTCCTTGAAGGCGTCCGCCGTCATCGCGATGATGGGGATGTCCGCGGCGTGCGCCAGAGGCAGGGCGCGAAGGGCTAGGGTGGCCTCGTATCCGTTCATGTGGGGCATCTGAACATCCATAAGGATCAGGTCGTAGTGGTCGGGGACCTGCTTGAACCTGTCCAGGGCGGAACGGCCGTCGACGGCGAAGTCTATACTCGCTCCCGTCTCCTCCAGCAGGTTTTTCATGATCTCCCGATTGATCTCCATGTCGTCGACCACAAGGAGATGGCGTCCCTTCAGGTGAAGCGTCTCCGACGGGCTTTCCTCTTCCTCCGGCGGCGCCTCGTAGGAGATGCCGAGCTTGACGGTAAAAACGAAGACGCTGCCCTTGCCCTCTTCGCTTCGGACTTCGATCTTGCCGCCCATCAACTCGACGATGTTCTTGCAGATGACCAGCCCCAATCCCGTGCCGCCGAACTTGCGGGAAATTCCCCCGTCGGCCTGTTCGAAAGGGGAAAAGATCTTCGAGAGGCTCTCCGGGGCGATCCCGATGCCGGAGTCCTCGACCGATATTTCGAGGACGACCTCGTCGCCGGCGCGCTCCTTTTGCCGGGCGAAAAACGTGACGCGCCCGTTTTCCGGGGTAAACTTGACGGCGTTCGACAGGAGGTTGACGATGACCTGAGAAAGCCGCATCTCGTCGCCGACGTACAGCTTGCAAAGGGAGTCGTCGGCCCGAAAGGTCAGGTTTTGTTTTTTCTCGGCGGCCCTCACTCCAATCAGACTGTAGATGTTGGTCAGCATTTTTTTGAAGTCGAAGGACGCGTTGGAGAGCTCCAGCTTGTGCGCCTCGATTTTGGACACGTCGAGAATGTCGTTGATGATGGCCAGCAGATGCTTCGAGGAGGTGTCGATTTTTTCCAGGCAGTCTCGTATTCTGGATTCCTCCTGAGACTGCTGCGCGATTTTCGTCATGCCGATGATGGCGTTCATGGGCGTACGGATTTCATGGCTCATGCGAGACAAAAACTCGCTTTTCGCGTTGTTCGCCTTTTGAGCGACCTCCAGCGCGAGCCGAAGATCTTCCTCGCGTTTCGCCAAGGCGATCGCGGCCTCTTTGTATATCGTAACGTCTTTGGCGTAGACGGATATGCCGAAAAGGGACCCGTTTTCGAGGACGGGAAAAGCCGTCACTTCGTAACAGATCGATTTATGGAAATACTCGAACTTTTGAGGTTCCCGCGTCGTCAGGATCTTTTGGTGAAAAGCCCGCAGGCGTTGACTCTCCTCCGCGTCGGCTTCCACGCATTCGGACAGGCTTTTGCCTATGGCCTCGTCGCCCTCGATGTCGAAAATATCCGCGAAAACGGGATTGTAGGCCACAAGCGTTCCGTTTTGTTCCAGAAAAAAAACGGCTTCGCTCGTCGTGTTGAAAACGGCCTTCATGATCGCCTGTTCCCGTTGAAGAAGCTCCTGTTCCCTTCGCGAAACGGCTGCGTGACCGTCGTCATCCTTCAAAAGTTTGCGCGTTCTCGTGTCATCTTGGTCGGCATGGGCCTGCCGCGCACAAAAAATTCCCACCGACAGGAATGCAATAAATATCGTTCCCAACGACATGCCGATCACCGTTACCTCTCTTTTCGGGCGTCGCCGCGAAGGGCAATCCCCAGACTTCGACTTTTTTGAGAATTATCGTCGACCTCTTAAACAACTTACTTATTATATGCTATCATCATTTGAAATAGAGTATAGCTTAAAGATCGTGTTTTCTTGTCCGCTTTAGCGCGCTGAATATATTTTTTTGAGAAAATACGGGGAACCCTGCAAGGAGGAACGACAAATAATGGATCAAGCGGAACTCAAGCAATATGTGGATACCGAAAAAGCTTTGGAGCGCATCAGAGGAAACGCCAAACTTTTCAAAACCTTGTTGACCCACTTTCTCGCCACGCGAACCCAGTTCGAGCAGTTGAGAAAGGAAATCGAGGCGAACGACCGGGAGGCCGCCGCTAAAAGCGTTCACGCCATCAAGGGAGTGGCGGCCAATCTCTCCATGACGGTGCTCTACGAGCTCTGCCCGCCCCTTGAGGCGCTGTTGAAAACCGACGCCGACACGGCGGAAGCCTTCAAGAGCTTCGAGGCCGCCTTCGAAAAAACGGTCGAGAGCGTCAACGTTCTTTTGCAGAATCCTCCCGCTTGACGTCCCTCCATCGCGAGAGTGCGGAATAAAGCGGAATAGAACAGGAGGGCTTCATCGATGAAGCGACCTCCTGTTTGGTGTATGTTCGTTTCGGCGATATTTTTTCTGGGATGTTTTTCGTGATGTTTCTTTATCTTGTCATTGAGATGAAATTATGAAATGAGGGAGTTATGGCATGGAACCATTGCAAAGTTATTTGGACGACAAAATCGCTCGCGCAAAGAAGGCTCTGGCGGCACTGGAATCCTGCACCCAGGAGCAGGTCGACGCTTTCGCGAAAGCCTGCGCCAAGGCGGTGTGCGACAACGGGGAAAAGCTCGCCCGTCACGCCGTCGATGAAACGAAGATGGGCGTTTACGAAGATAAGGTGGCAAAAAACAAAAATAAGGCGAAATTGATCTGGTGGTCTCTGCGGAACAAACCGTCGGTGGGGATCATCGAGCGGAATCCCGACGCCGGCATCGTGAAAATCGCCAAGCCGGTGGGAGTCGTCGGGGCGATCACCCCCGTCACCAATCCCATCGTCACCCCCATGTCCAACGCCATGTTCGCCCTGAAGGGCAGGAATCCGATCATCGTCGCTCCTCATCCGAAAGCGGTGTCCTGCGGAATCGAAACCGTCCGATACATGAACGAAGCGCTGAAAAAATTGGGCGCGCCGGAGGACTCCATTCAAATTATGGACGAGCCGTCGTTGGAGCTCACGCAGATGTTGATGCGCGCCGTGGATGTGATCATCGCCACGGGAGGGATGGGAATGGTCCGCGCGGTGTACGGCAGCGGGAAACCCGCGCTGGGAGTGGGCGCCGGCAACGTGCAATGTCTGGTGGACGACGACGTGGACTACGCCGCGGCCGCGAAGATGATCGTCACGGGACGCGCTTTCGATAACGGGATCATCTGCACGGGGGAACAAAGCGCCATTGTGCCGCGCCGCGATTTCGACAGAATATTGGAGCTGTTCGGCGAAAATGGAGGCTATGTGGTCCCCGACGCTCAGAGGGCGGCATTGCGCGACGCCGTTTTTCCGGGCGGTAAAATGAACCCGGCCTGGGTGGGTCAGAGCGCGGCTTCCATCGCCAAGGCGGCGGGCATCTCCATGCCCCAGGGGGCGAAAGTCCTCGTGGTGGAAGCGGAGGGCGTCGACGACGTGTTGGGGAGCGAGAAGATGTTCCCGGTGCTGACCGCCTATCGTTACGATACCTGGGAGCAGGCCATCGAGATCGCCCGGGCGAACCTCGACAAGATCGGCAAGGGACACAGCATCAGCATCCACTCTCACAACCGCCTGCATGTGGAAGAAGCCGCTTTGAAAACCGAGGTTTCGCGTATTGTCGTCAACCAGATCTGCTCGACGTCGGGGGGAGGCAGTTATCAGAACGGCCTGACTCCGACAAATACTTTGGGCTGCGGTTCCTGGGGAAACAACTCCCTCTCCGAAAATCTCTCTTACTTCCACCTGATCAACATCTCTCGCATCGCCAACGTTTTGGAGGATCGGACGGCGCCGCCCGAGGAGAAAATCTGGGCCTAGCCCCATTAAAATTCATAGGGAGCCAATCGATGCAAACGTCACAGCGTATTCACAATCCATCAATCGCGGAAAAAGTCGTTTCGGCCCAAGTCGCGGCCGCGCTGGTTGCGGACGGTATGGTGATCGCGACCAGCGGCTTCACGCCGGCGGGATACCCCAAGGCGGTGCCCTTGGCCCTGGCCGAACGGGCAAAAAAAGGGGAAAAGATCGGCATCACCCTGATCGCCGGAGCGTCGGTGGGGCCGGAAATCGATCAAGCCCTCGTGGACGCCGGCGTCATCAAACGACGTTTCCCCTACCAAAACAGCAAAGCGCTGCGGGACGCGATCAACAAAGGCGAAATCGAATTTGCCGACATTCATCTCAGCCATCTTCCCGTGTGGATGAAGAACGGCTACTTCGGCGAAATCGATCTGGCCATTGTGGAGGCGACTCAAATCGACGAGCAAGGTCGAATTTATCCGACCACCTCCGTCGGCATCTCCAATATCGCGGTAGATTTGGCAAAACGCGTGATCGTCGAGGTCAACAGCGTGCAGCCTTTGTCGCTCGCGGGCATCCACGACATTTACGGCGTCGCCAAGGCTCCGGACACCCGCCCGATACCCCTGACCGACCCGAGCCAACGTATCGGCGTTCCCTACATATCCTGCCCTCCCGAAAAAATAGCGGCGGTGGTTTTGACCGATATCCCCGATTCTACCTCGCCGGTGGCCCCCATCGACGAGATTTCCGAGAAGATAGCCGGTCACCTGACCGAATTTTTGCGCAACGAGGTATCGGCGGGGCGTCTGCCCCGCAATTTGCGTCCGTTGCAGTCGGGGGTTGGGAGCGTGGCCAACGCCGTGTTGGGCGGGTTGATTCGCTCCGATTTCGAACATCTCACCGTCTACTCGGAGGTGCTGCAGGACTCCGTGCTCGATCTCATCGACGCGGGCAAGGTCGACTTCGCCTCGGCGACGTCTCTTACCCTATCCCCTGAGCGGCTGGAGGATTTTTACAAGAATCTCGATCGATACCGCGAAAAAATTTTGCTGCGGCCCCAGGAGATCAGCAACCATCCCGAGGTCATCCGCAGGCTCGGCCTCATTGCCATGAACACGGCGATCGAAGCCGACGTCTACGGCAACGTGAACTCCAGTCATATCGGCGGAACTCGTTTGATGAACGGCATTGGAGGGTCGGGGGATTTCGCCCGCAACGCGGGAATCAGCGTTTTTCTGACGGAATCGACGGCCAAGGAGGGACTTATCTCAAGCATTGTCCCCGCCGTCACCCACGTCGACCACAACGAACACAGCGTACAGGTCCTCGTCACGGAACAGGGCGTCGCGGATCTCAGGGGATTGGGGCCCCTGCGGCGCGCGCGGACGATCATCGACCACTGCGCCCATCCAAACTTCAAAAGCATGTTGGAGTCTTATCTTTACCAAGCCTGCGAGCGCAGCAAATATAAGCACATACCCTTGTAGAAATGCCGGGCGCGCTCGAACTGTAAGGAGGAATTGACATGAGCACTCTGATGATCTTGTTTTCTATCATTGTATTGGGTTATCTGCTGGGCAGCGTCAAGATCGCGGGGCTGCAGCTCGGGACATCGGGAGTGTTGCTCGTGGGTTTGGTGTTCGGGCATTTCGGGATGGAGCTCCCCGCCGTCGTTCGGGATATGGGGCTCGTCTTGTTTGTCGCGGCCGTCGGGTTCATCGCGGGGCCGATTTTTTTCCAGAACTTCAAGAATAAAGCCATGAACTACATCGTCCTGGGGATTCTCATCATCGTCACGGGCGCTGTGAGCTGCGTCTTATCCATTAAGTTCTTAGGCATTCCCGTGCCCGCGGCCGTGGGGCTTTTAGCCGGAGCGCTCACCAGCACGCCGGGACTCGCGGCGGCCATAGAGGCTTCCCGCAGCGACCTGGCCAGCATCACATACGGCATTGCCTATCCCTTTGGGGTCGTGGGGGTGGTGTTGTTCGTGCAGTTGATGCCCAAGATTTTGCGCGTGGACATTCGAGCCGAGGCCGCCCGCCTAGCGGCCGCCGCTGGCGCCGAAAAAAACGAAAAGAACCCTCGCGAGAAGTTTTACAGCTTGGACAACTGCGGCTTCTTTGCCCTGGGCGTGGCCGCCGTATTGGGACTCCTCATCGGCCGAATCACGCTGCCGTTGCCCGGCGGGGCCAACTTCAACCTCGGGACCACGGGCGGTCCCCTGCTGATGGGGCTCGTCATGGGGCACTTGGGTCACATCGGTCCTCTGTCTATCACGATGCCCGCCGCCACCGCGAAGCCGATGCGGGAATTGGGGCTGATCTTTTTTCTCATGGGGGCGGGCGCCAATGCCGGCAAGGGCTTTGTGGAGGTGCTGCTGGGCAACGGCGCGACGCTGTTCTTCGCGGGCGTTGTGATGACCTTGTTGCCGATGTTGGTGGGATTTTTTGTGGCGATGCGTTTTATGAAGCTGGAGCTTTCCAACATTCTGGGTTCGATCTGCGGCGGCATGACCAGTACTCCGGCGTTGGGCGCGCTGATCGAGGTGGCTGGGACCGACGCCGTGGCGGCGGCTTACGCGGCCACGTACCCCATCGCCCTGATCTGCGTGGTGCTGACGTGCCAGTTCATCGCGCTTTTGATGTAACGGGTTCGCCGTCTGGTCGATACGGATCTCGCCGCCCCTCGGAAAGGCGCGGACCGAAACGCGCCTCCGGCAATTGCGCGCGCGCGTTTCAGTGAATGAGCGCTGTTAGCTGCTCTCTCAGTTCGCCGGGCAAGGGGCAGGTGAAGGTTAGGGGTTGTCCCGTGCTTGGGTGGGTGAATGCCAATCGCCAAGAATGCAGAAAAACTCTGGCGAAGTTCGGAAGTCCTTTCGCGCCGTAGAGCACGTCTCCCACAAGCGGGTGGCCCGCCGTGGCCATGTGGACCCGTATCTGGTGCGTTCGTCCCGTGAGGAGCCCGCAGATCGCGAAGGCGTAACCGGGCCTGTTCCAGAGGACGCGATACTCGGTCGCCGACGGGCGGCCGCCCTCGACAACGGCCATCTTCAGACGGTTTTGGGGATGACGGCCGATGGGTCCCTCCAAAGTTCCCCGCAGCCGCTCGAACTGGTTGTGGACCAAGGCAAGATAACTTTTTTCGACGCTTCGTTCTTTAAAGGCTTTTTGCAGGGATTCCATTGTTTTTTGTTCCCGGGCCACCAACATCAAGCCGGACGTGGTGGCGTCCAGCCGATGCACGATCCCCGGCCGCGTCACGTTGTTGAAAGGACCCAGGTCGGGCCAGCGAAAAAGAAGCCCGTGGACCAAAGTTCCCCTCCAGTGTCCCGGCGCCGGATGGACGACCAGCCCGGCGGGTTTGTTGACGACCAGAAGATGCCGGTCCTCGTAAACGACCTGAAAGGGCACGTCCTCGGGTTCGATCTCCAGGGTTTCCGGCGGCGGAACGGAGACGACGACGCTGTCGCCGCCAGCGATTTTATATGAAGGTTTTATCCTGCGGGAAAGGCCGAGCCCATCGATCTCGACACGGCCCTCCTCGATCAGCTTCCGAGCGAAGGCGCGGGTGACGCCCAGTTGTCGGGAAATCGAGATGTCCAGCCTCTCCGTCGTTTCGGCGGTGAAACGTTCGGGCGGGGAGACCGGCTCTCCAGCATCCGCAAAAAAATCCAATTCCCGCCCGTTCTTTTCTATCCCTTTAAAACTCCCGCGCATCGAGGACACAGGCCGTCTTCCGTCGGGGTTTCGGAGTACTTCCAGCACCGGGGGCACTTGCTGCCGGACGTGAAGGCCGCGGACATTTCGTAGCCCGTCTCCTCGTCTTTGACGATCTTTGTTCCCGTCAGCTCGTCCACCCACTCGAACTTCGACACGATGGCGATGTCCGCCATTTCCTGCAGGGTGAAGGCCGACGCGATGTCGGCGAGGCCGTCCGTCTTTTTGACCTGCACGAAGGCCTCCAGCGACGTTCCGATCGTCTTGGCCGCGCGCAGTTCCTCCAGCATCCGGGACACCGCGCCCCGCAGAACCAGCACCTTGTCCCAGAGCGCGTCGAGAGACTCGTCTATCGCGCCGGCGTCGGGCTTTGGAAAATCGGTCAGGAAAACGCTCTCGGGCAGGGAAGGGTCAATCGCGCGCATTTCCTGCCAGATTTCCTCGGACGTGAAGCTCAGAATCGTGGCCAACATGCGGGTGATGGCGGAAAGCGCCTCCCACATGGCGGTTTGGGCGCTGCGCCGGAGGAGGGAATCGGTGGCCTCCACGTAGAGGCGGTCTTTGTTGACGTCCAGATAGAACGCGCTCAACTCGGTGACGCAGAACGAGTGAATCGCGTAGGTCGGCAGGTGGTACTCGTAGTTTTCGAATCCGTCTCCGGCCCGCTCGATCACATGGTTCAGCTTGCTGAGGATCCAGCGGTCCATCGGCAGCATTTTCTCCCGCGGCACGGCGTGCTTTTGGGGATCGAAGCCGTGCAGGTTTCCCAAAAGGAAGCGCGCAGTGTTGCGGATGCGCCGGTATGTTTCGGACAGAGACTTCATGATGGGTTTCGAGATGCGCACGTCGTTGCGGTAGTCGGTGGAGGCCACCCACAGGCGCAGGATATCCGCTCCGTACTCGTCCACCACCTCCTGGGGAAACACGGAGTTTCCCAGGGACTTCGACATTTTGCGCCCCTCTCCGTCCAGGATGAATCCATGAGTCAAGACCTGCCTGTAAGGCGCCTTGTTCTTCACGGCGACCGCGGTCAGAAGAGAGGACTGGAACCAGCCGCGATGCTGGTCGCTGCCCTCCAGGTATATTCCCGTCGGCCACTCGTGCCCTTCTCGCGTGTTCAGGACGGCGAAGTGCGAGATGCCGGAGTCGAACCAGACGTCGATGATGTTGCTGTCCTTGGAGACGTTGCGCGAGCCGCAGGCGTCGCAGACGGCCAGGTCCCCGAAGAGCGACTCGGGCGTCTGTTCTTTGTCCCACCAGATGGAGCAACCCTCGGGGGAGTTCTTGACCTTTTTCGCGAAGAGGCGGATCCGCTGGGAGGTCAGGGAATGCTCGCCGCAGTCCCCGCATTTCAACGCGGGGATCGGCACGCCCCAGATCCTCTGGCGGCTGATGCACCAGTCGGATCGATCCCGCACCATGTTGTAAATGCGATCGTGCCCCCAGTCGGGGATCCAGCGGACCTCGTTGTCGATGACCTCCAGAGCCCTGTCCCGGAACTTGGACACGGAGATGAACCACTGTTCCGTCGCGCGGAAGATGACGGGCTTTTTGCAGCGCCAACAATGGGGATAGCTGTGCATGATCGTGCCGCTGCCCAAAAGCCGCCCCCGCTCCGCGATCAGCTCCAGGGCCTTTTTACCTCCCGAGATGATGTCCATGCCCCCCACTAAAGGGGTGTGTTTCAAGTAGCGTCCGGCGTCGTCCACGGGGTTGTAGATGTCGATGCCGTACTTGACGCCGCTTTCGAAGTCCTCGGTTCCGTGTCCCGGCGCGGTGTGGACGCAACCCGTGCCGGAGTCCAGTTGAATGTAGTCGGCCAGGATCAAGGGGACTTTTCGGTCGTCGTAAAAGGGATGGATAGAGATCAGCCCCTCGAGCTCGGCGCCCTTGACCTTGAGCAGCGGCTCCCCCAGGGCGAGACCCGTTTCCTTGGCGACGGAGTCCCTCAGTTCCTCGGCGATCAGGTAGACTTTGCCTCCCGCCTCGTAAAAGCCGTACTCGTACTGAGGGTGCAGAGCCACGGCCATGCTCGCGGGCAGGGTCCAGGGCGTCGTCGTCCAGATGACGACGTAAACGTCCTTCCCCGTCAGTTGAGGGTATTTCGGGGGCGTGTTCCCCGAGCCTCCGGCTTCCGGCACGGGATAGGCGATATACACGGAGGGCGAGGACTCGTCCCAGTACTCGATTTCTCCGGTCGCCAGAGCCGTTTGGCAGTCGACGCACCAATAGACCGGCTTCAGTCCGCGATAGACCAAGTCCTTATCGACCATGTCGGCGAACGTATCCAATTCCACGGCCTCGTATTCCGGCTTCAGGGTGATGTAGGGGTTGTCCCATTCCCCGAATACGCCCAAACGCTTGAACTCCTCGGTCTGAACGTCGATGAACCGATAAGCGAACTCCGTGCATTTTTTGCGGAGCAGGACGGGATCCGCGGCTTCTTTGGACATTTTCTCGTCCTTCAGCACGCGAAGCTCCGTCGGCAGGCCATGGGTGTCGTAACCTGGGATAAAAGGAGAATAAAACCCGCTCATTAGCTTGTACTTGGGGATAAAGTCCTTGAGGATCTTGTTGAAGGCGGTTCCGATATGGATGTTCGCGTTGGCGTAGGGGGGGCCGTCGTGGAGGATGAACTTCTCCGCCCCTTCCCGTCGCTTCAGTACCTTGCGGTACGTGTCGTTTTCCTGCCAGAACTTCAAAAATGCGGGCTCACGGCTCGCCAAGTTGGCCCTCATGGGAAAGTTCGTGACGGGAAGGTTCAGCGTATCCTTGTAATCTTTGCATTCTTTACACATCTCAACCGCCCCCTCGAGTAAAAACGTATCGCCACACGTTCGGCACGCGGGCGATACGTAATACTATCATAAAATAAAGGCGCTTGCACGACGACCTACGCTCGCCCCACCCTGGCGGCGTTGATGATCGCCAGCAGGGCCACCCCCACGTCGGCGAAGATCGCCTCCCAGAGCCCGGCGATTCCGACGATGCCCAGAACCATGAAGACGCCCTTTGCCGCCAGCGCCATCCCGACGTTTTCCCGGACAATTCTGCGCGTGCGTTTCGCGATATCCAAAAGGTCCACCACCCGAGACGGGGCGTCGTTCAGGACCACGGCGTCCGCTACCTCGATGGCGACCTCCGACCCCAGCCCCCCCATAGCCACCCCGATATGAGAACTGGCCAGGAGCGGAGCGTCGTTCACCCCATCCCCGACGAACGCGGTCTTGGCCGTCCCGGCCAGCTCGGTCAAGGCCGTGACCTTCATGTCGGGCAGCAGGCCCGAGCGGTAGCCGTCGAGGTTCAATTTTTGCGCGACCCACGCGCTGCCCTCTTCGCGGTCCCCCGTCAGCATGTAGCTTCCGACTCCGCGTTCCCTCAAACGGCTGACGGCCTTGATCGCGTCGGCTTTCAAAACGTCGGATACCGTGATCCTGCCCAGAAAGCGCGCCCCCCTCGCCACATAGACCACGGTTCCCTCGAGTTGGGAACGGCCGTCGACGGGGTTCTGATCTTGCATTGAATCTTGCATTGAATCTTGCATTGAATTTTTCATCAAATCGTTCATCAACGCCAGGTTTCCCGCGGCGTATTCCGTTCCCTCGTAAGCGGCGACGACTCCCTTGCCCGCGATTTCCCGGGATTCCGCTTCCACGGACGTCAGCGTGCCGAATTCTTTTTGGATGGAGCGCGCCACGGGGTGGTTGGAGAAGGCCTCGGCAATCGAGGCGGCCCGCCGAAGCTCGTCTTCGGAGACGCCGGGTTCGGGACGAACGTCCGTGACCTGAAAAACGCCGCGGGTGAGGGTGCCCGTTTTGTCGAACGCGACGACCGCAATTTCGTTCGCCGCGTCCAAAACGTTGCCCCCTTTAACCAGAATGCCCAGCTTCGAGGCGGCGCCGATGCCTCCGAAATAACCCAGGGGAATGGAGATGACCAACGCGCAGGGGCAGGAGATCATGAGAACGACAAGCGCGCGGTAGATCCAGTCATGCCACGATGCCCCCGCAAAAAGAGGCGGGACGACGGCCGTCAGAAAGGCGACGCCGAACATGGCCGGCGTGTAAACGGAGGCGAACTTGGAGATGAATCGCTCCGTCGGGGACTTGTGCGCGATGGCGTTCTCGACCATCTCCATGACGCGGGCGATGCTCGAGTCCGCAAAAGGCCCGGATGCCTCCACGATAAGGGTTCCGTCTATGTTGACCGTCCCGCCGAATACCTGCGTTCCCTGCCTGGCCCGCACCGGTACGGGCTCCCCCGTAATGGGCGACGTGTCCACGCGGGAGTCCCCCGTTACGACCAGTCCGTCGACCGGGATCTTTTCTCCCGGTTTCACCAGAACCCTCATGCCCGTCGTCACGTCTTCCGGCGCCGTCGGGGTCAAAGCATCCCCCCGCACGACGTTGGCGACCGTGGGCTTGGTGGCCAGAAGGCTCTTGATGGAGTTGCGGGATCTGCCCGCCGCGCGCTCCTGAAACATCTCCCCGACCTGGTAGAAGATCACGACGCCCAGGGCCTCGGCCAGCTCTCCTAGCCCGATGGCGGCCAGCGTCGCTCCCCCCATCAAGGTGAACTCGTCGAAAAAACGTCCTCTGCGGAGGCTTTCCCAGGCCCCCAGCAAAACGGGGTATCCGCAGATCAGATAGGGAACGCCGTAAAGCAGCCAACGCTGAGACTCGGGAAGGCGATCTCCCAACAACAACCCCGTCGCGAGCATCAAGGCCCCTATAGCCAGCGTGGCGACGTCCAGCCATTCGCCTTGGTGCTCATGTTCGTGTTCATGTTCATGCGCGCAGGCCGAGCAACAGCCCGCCGCTGAAATTTTCGGGTCTTGCTTTTCCATCGTAAGGTCTCCTTTATGAAAGGTCATACCAACCTCGAAAACTGTTCGAGGGCGCTCGACAGCTTGTCCAGCACTTCGTCGCCGTTGCCGTCTCGAATGCCGTCCAACACGCAGTGGTGCAGATGCCCCTCCAGGATATACTGCCCCACCTTGTGCAACGCGGCTTTGGTCGATCCGATTTGGATCAGGATGTCTTCGCAGGGTTTATCTTCCTCGACCATCTTCATGATGCCCCGCACCTGGCCTTCGATACGCTTGAGACGACGTATGATCGCCGTCACGTCCATACACTGAATCATTTGGGCTCCCTCCGTTTTATACCCATAGGGGGTATATAGGATACCCTCCTAGGGTATATTATTTCGAGGAAAAGTCAAGAGCAAAAAAAAGGCTGTAAAGCGAAGAGCAAAGCATTGAACCTGAACCTGAACCTGAACCTGACTGGTTAACCGTAGTTCCCGAGCGATTTTCTAACTATATTTAATCGGTGGATCAATAAAACACTCTCTAAAATATGGGGTATCTACGAAGAGAAGATTATGTACACAAACCCCTATTGGGTTACGCCAACGGGGATACGGAGAACCCCACCTACGAGGAGGTGTGCGACGACGCCGGCCACGCCGAAACGGTGGAGGTGATCTACGTCGCCGAGGAATACCATCAGGACTACCTCGAAAAGAACCCCGGCGGTTATTGTCACGTGGATTTCGGTAAATTGGAGCGGCCGGGCGCGAAAGAAAACGAGCGCTGACCGGCCTGGGTTTCACTGCGTTTTTTGGACGGCCACCTTACCCGAGCGGCCCTGGATCTTCGCCATTTCGACATCCGCGATATCCGTGCCCGCGGAGTTTCTGAATCGCGCGGCCACGTCCCTCAAAGTCGGGAAAACGACCTCGCCCTCCAGACAGCAGTCGAGAAAACGCGTGAAGACGTCGCTCATGTCGCCGCCCTCCATCTCGGCGTGGACGGTGTGCACGTTCAAGCCCGGCTCCAGCAGGTCCAGGTATTTGTCGTGGAGCTTCTCGGAATCCATTCCGTCCGTTCCCCACAGCTCGTCCAGCGTGGGCAGAGTCGAGGGGATTTGCAGCGTGCGAAAGACCACCCCGTCCATCCGCGGGAAAAAGGGCTTTGCCCCTCGGACGTCGCTGCAGTAGTCGAAACCCAGCTCGTCCTGCACGGTCAGGCTGTCGAACGACGCCTGCCAACCCGGCGCGGCGGAGCTTTTAGGCGTCGAGCCGACGACGCGGGAGAAAAGTTCCGCGGCTTTGTTGAGCTCCGCGCGGATTTCCTCTCGCGACATCTTCGAGAGGCGGTCCTGCCAGAAGACATGGTCCCAGCAGTGGACGCCGCAGTCGTGCCCCTCGTCCGCCGCGCGCCTCAAAACGTCGGGGTTCGAGGCGACGATCATGGGAGCCCGGAGGAGCGTGCCGTAGAGAAGCGTTTTCAGCCCGTAGGTGCTCGGTGCTTTGGTGCGCAGCATTTTTGAGATGAACCCTTTGTTGAAAATACGTCGAATCGCCTTGCCGGAGTTGTCCGGTCCCATCGAAAAAAAGATCGAGGCCTTGACGTCTCGCTCGCCCAGGATGTCCAAAAGGCGAGGAACGCCTTCCAGGTAACCTTTCAGAGTATCCACATCTATTTTAATCGTTACTTCGCAACTCATTCCATTTATGGCCTTTCTCCGTCAATACGACGCCGACGGGCAGCCGCAGTTCATCTCCTTTCGATTCCTCTCCGTCACTCCACTGAGCCCGTTCGATCTCCAGCGCTCCGGCCCCGGTGCTCACCTTCAAAGGAGAAGAGGATACCACAACGCCGGGCGTAATGCACTCTTCTTCAAGATGTGGGGCAAGATATGGGGCAGGATGCGGGGGATGCGGCCGCGTGCGCCAGACAAACAGTTTTTTCCCGTCCAGATGGGTGAAGGCCCCGGGGAACGGGTGCGTGACGGCCCGCACGAGGTTGTGAATCTCCCGCGCCGATTTCGACCAGTCGATCAACCCGTCCTCCGGCCGCCTGCGTCCGAAGTACGTGGCCTGGGATCGATCTTGCTCGCGTCCCCGCGCCGCGCCCTCCAGAATGGCCGGCAGGCTGCGGCGCAGCACCGCCCGCGCCGCGGGAATCATCTTTTTGAAGACGTCGTGGGCCGTGTCGTCGTCGTCGATCGGGACGACCTGCTGATCGACGATCCGCCCCTCGTCCACGCGCGCCGTCATGTGGTGCAGCGTCACGCCCGTTTCCGTCTCTCCGTTAAGGACGACCCAGTTGATGCAGGCGCGGCCTCGATACCGGGGCAGAAGGGCCCCGTGGATGTTGAAGGCCCCCAAGGGCGCCAGCTCCAAAATCGAGGCGGGGATGACGGTACGGTATGAAAAGGAAAAGATCAAATCAGGGCGAAGCTCCCGAAGCAGGCGAAGCTCGTCCTCTCCCAGTTTTTCCGGGGTATGCGCGGGAATGCCGTTTTCCTCCGCCAGCTCGCGAACCGACCGGAACCACTTTTCCTCGTCGGGATCGTCTTCGTGCGTGAGAACCGCTGCCACCTCTATTCCCTCCGTCAGCAGCTCCGCCAGGCACTCGTACCCGATGGAGCTGTAGGCGAAGACGACAGCGCGTTTTTTCTTCATCTTTTTTCCCATTTTTTCCCCTTCATCGTTCCGCCTCTTGGGCGTCGTAGACCTTTCGGATCACGTAGCGGGGACGTTTGCGCACCTCTTGGTAGATGCGTCCCACGTATTCGCCTTGGATGCCGATGCAGGAAATCGTGACCCCCATCAGCAGGAAAAGGATCGCCAGCAACGTGAAGACGCCCTCCGCCTCCGGTCCGACGATCAGACGCCGGATAAACATGAACGCCGCGAAAAGGAAGCTCAGGGCGGAGATCAAGATGCCCGCCATGGTCACCGCCTGCAGCGGAACCATAGAAAACCCCGTCATCAGGTCGAAATTCAGGCGGATCAGGCGGAACAGGCTGTATTTGGACTGTCCCTTTTCCCGCTCGCTGTGGGCGACGTCGATTTCGATGGGGTTTGTCGCGAATTTTTGCGCCAGGGCGGGGATGAAGGTGGTGGTTTCCGCCGACTCGTTGATGATGTCGACCACATCCCGCCTATAGGCGCGCAACATGCAGCCGTAGTCGTGCAGCGAGAGGCCCGTGATCCGATTGGTCAGACGGTTGACGAGCCGCGACGCCGTTCTTCGAAAAAGCGTGTCTTGGCGCTGCCTGCGAACCGTTCCCACGACGTCGTGGCCGTCGTCGACGCACCGCACCATGCGGGGGATCTCCTCGGGCGGGTTCTGCAGGTCGGCGTCGAGGGTGATCATCATTTCCCCCTGGGCGCGGTCCAAGCCCGCCATGATCGCCATGTGCTGGCCGAAGTTTCCGTTGAAATCGATGATCCGCACCCTGCCGGGATATCGCTTTTGCGCCCGCAGCAACAAGGGCAGCGTCGCGTCGCGGCTGCCGTCGTTGACGAGAATGACCTCGTAGGCTCGTTCCAGGCCGTCGAGGATCGGGAAAATGCGTTCGAACAATTTGGGAAGGCTTTCTTCCTCGTTGTAAGTTGGGATGATGACGGAAATTTCCGGCTTATTCAATCAAAAAACAGCTCCTCACCGAAAACAGCCCATTTTTTGGACATGGGCGGACGGCCGATTCGACAAGATCACAGCGTCTCGAACCCGACCCGTTTCTATTATATTACGTTTTCCCAGCAATTGCTCAAGTTCTTCCTCGCGCCGTTTTTCCGAGACCAAAAAAACGCGCGTTTCTCCGAGCCACAGGTCTTGTAAGGCCCGAGAGTCGATGAACCAACGGGGGTCTTTTTCCTGGCGCGCGCCGAATTCCAGCTCCCCCGCGGCGTTCGCCAACACAATGCGCCGTTTCAGGTAAAAACCCAGGCCCTGCGCGGTGCTTTTGTAGCTGGCGACGACGTCTTCGGGCCCGGCCTGCGCTCGTATGATCGCGGCGGGCTCTTTGTAAGATTCCAGCTCCGCCTTCAGGGCGAAACCCCGCGAGAAAATCATCAGGTTGATCAAGGCCAGCAGGCAGAGGGCGTCGACCATCCTTCCGTACAGGCGCTTGAAATAAAACCATCCTCCGCAGAGCGACAGGGCCGCGAGGCCGGCCGCCGCGGGGAGGGTGTAGGAGTAGAGAGAGAGCGTCCCGATTTTTTTGTCCACTAGGGGATAGACGACCCCCGCCGCCGCCCCGAGAAGCGACAGAGCGCCGTTCAGGAAAACGAAACGCCCGGCGGGCGTCCTCCCGTCCGCCATGGACGAGAGGACGCGTCCGCTCAGAATCGCCAAAGGCGGCAGACACGGCACGATATAGGGGACCAATTTCGAACTCGACAGCGAGAAAAAAACGAAAGGCACGGCGAACCACAGCCCCAAAAAGATCTCGAAAGAGCGTTCTTCATCGCGGCTCTCGCGATGGCCGGCGAGGGATCGGAACACGTCGGGCAGGAGCCCCGCCCATGGAATGAACCCGGCGATCAAGATGGGGATGAAGAACCAGAAGGGCTCGTACCGGTCGTGCATCGAGGTCATGTAGCGCAAAAAATGCTCCTGGACGAAGAAGAAATAGAAGAAATCGTCGTTTGCCCGGCAGACCGCCCAAAACCAGGGCACGGTCAACAGGAAAAACAACGCGACGCCCGGCCAGTACAGCGTACGGGAAATTAAGCGCCATCGCCGCGTCAAGACGATGTACCAAAAGGCGATCCCCCCCGGCAGCACGATCCCGATCAGTCCCTTGGAGAGGGTTGCGAGCGCCATGCCCGCGTAAAAAAGCAGAAGGCCCCGCCGATTTTCGGCCCCGCGCCCTTCATTTTCGCAACCCAGCCAGAAGCCGGCCGTCGAGAGCGTGATGAAAAACGACACCGTCATGTCCAAGATGTTGAGGCGGCTCACGGCGAACCATAAAAGGCCGGTCGAGAGGACCACGGCGGCGTAGACGCCCGCGTCCGAACCCCAGCGCCGCCGCGTCAGGGCGAAAACCACCCAGGCCCCGCCGAGGGCGGACAACGTCGGAATCAGCCGCGCCGCGAACTCGTTTTGCCCGAGCGCGGCGAAGGAGGCGGCCGTGAGCCAGTAGTGCAGAACGGGCTTCTCGAAATACTTGACGTAGTTGAGCCTGGGGGTGACGAAATCCCCCGTTTCGAGCATTTCGCGGGGGATCTCCGCGTAGCGCCCCTCGTCGGGGTCGATCAGCCCATGACCGCCCAGGCCGAAAAAATAAGAAAAAAGGATCAGCGCCGTCAGGGCCGTCAAAAAAAAGGAGAATTTTTTCATTTTCATTTTCATTTCCATTTTCGTTTCCGTTTCCGAAATTTTATGCCCAGCCGCTGAGGTTCAGGGATTCGAGCGTCTTTTTCACCGTTTCGCGCAAACCCACCTTGGGGGTCCAGTTCATGAGTCTTTTCATTTTGGCGATGGAGGGCACTCGGTTGCGCATGTCGTCATAGCCGTTGCGGTAGTATTCTTCGGCCGGAATCGAAACGAAACGCACCTCTTCGGCATGGGGCGCGTACTCGGGAATTTCCCTCATCACGTCCACGATCGTCCGGGCGAGTTCTTTGATGGAGGCGTTGTTGTCGGGGTTGCCGACGTTGAAGATCTGTCCGTCGGCCCGGTTTCCCTCGTTGCGGAGCAGCGTCACGAGCGCGTCCGTGCCGTCGCCTATCCAGGTGAAACTGCGGCGTTGATCTCCGCCCTCCACCAAAGTGACCTCTCTCTTTTTCAGCACGTCGTGTATGATCTGCGTGACGGAGCGCGCCGTCCGCTCGCAGGCGTCTTTCCAGGTGTCGAGCCTGGGCCCCACCCAGTTGAACGGACGGAAGATCGTGTAACTCAGGCCCTCTTCCTGGCCGTAGGCCGTGATGATGCGGTCCATCATCTGCTTGCCGCAGCTGTAGATCCAGCGCATTTTGTTGATGGCCCCCACGGTCAGGGGGCTCTCGTCCTCGTCCAGCACCTCGTCGGCGGTCAGCCCGTAGACCTCGGAGGTCGAGGGAAAGATCACCCGTTTGCCGTGCTTGACGCAAAAGCGGACGACTTTCAGGTTTTGCTCGAAGTCCAACTCGAACGTCCATAAAGGATGACTGAGGTAGTACGCCGGTTTGGCGATCCCCGCCAGGGGCAGAACGACGTCGCTTGCCGCGACTTGCTCCTCGATCCAGGCGTCTTCCCCGAAGAGGTCGCCCTTTTTCATGGCGAACGCTCGAGCGCTTTCGAGCCTTTTCAAATTTCCGTCGTTCAGATCGAACGCGACGACGGGCCAATCTGTCGTTTCCAGGATCTTTTCTATCAAATGGCTTCCGATGAATCCGTCCGCTCCCAAAATAAATATCCTCAAAGCGTTCGCTCCTTCCGAGTTCGGCCCGAGTTCAGCCTGAAGGCCGTGTAAGACGCTATATTATAGAGCACGAGCGCGAACAAATGACGAGCGAGGAATAGCGGAACGCAAAACCTGCTCGAGGAAATTCAGCCGGCGGCGACCCCGGAAAGCGAAAAAACGCCTCCAGGCCGCGGGAGGCGTTTTGACGACATTTTGTGCTGTTTTTGCAATGTCCACAACTTAAGGAAAAAAATTAATGGGGTCAGGGGACTCGTCCCCTGCGGGGTGTGGGGCGGAGCCCCGTGGTTTTGCTTAAGTTGTTGACATCGATTGTTTTTACCTGAAAGCGAAGCGCCGCTTCGGTTATTTCTTGCCCATGTAGGCCGCCAGGTCAATCATGCGGTTGGAGTATCCGAACTCGTTGTCGTACCACACCATGACTTTCACCAGGCGTCCGTCGACCACCTTCGTGGAGAGACCGTCGACGATGCCGGAGTGGGGGTTGCCGATGATGTCCACCGAGACGATCTCCTCGTCGCAGTACTCGACGATCCCCTTCAGGGGGCCCTCCGCCGCCTTTTTGAGGGTGGCGTTGAACTCCTCGACCGTGACGGGCTTCTTCAGCAGGTAGTTGGCGTCCGTGAGGGAGCCGTCGATAGTGGGAACGCGCACGGAGATCATGTCCATCTTGCCCTTGAGGTCGGGGAAGAGGGGCACCATCGCCTTGGCCGCGCCCGTCGTGGCCGGGACCAGCGAGATTCCCGCCGCGCGGCCCTTGCGGCCCCCTCCCCTCTGGGGGGTGTCGACGAGGTACTGCGTCGCGGTGTAGGCGTGGATCGTGGTCGCGATCAGGTTCTCGATCCCGTAGGTCTCATGGATGACCTTGGTCACCGCGGCGAGGGAGTTGGTCGTGCAGGACGCGTTGGAGACGACGATGTCGTTCTTGGGGTCGTAGTCCTTTTCGTTGACGCCCAAAACGATCGTCCTGTCGACGCCGTCGGCGGGCGCGCTGATGATGACGTGCTTGGCCCCGGCCGTCACGTGCTTCATGGCTTCTTCCTTCTTGGTGAAGCGGCCCGTGCACTCCATGACGATGTCCACGCCCAAATCCTTCCAGGGGAGCTGGGCGGGGTCCTTTTCCGCGTGCATCGGGATCTTTTTTCCGCCGAGGACGAGGCTGCCGCCGTCGGCTTTAACCTCAAACGGCGCTTTGCCGTGAGTCGAATCGTATTTGATATAGTAGGCCATGTCCTCCGCCGAGATCAGGTCGTTGACGGCGACGATTTCCACGTCTTTGTGAGCTTGCTCCACCCAGCGGCGCAGGACGATGCGCCCGATGCGCCCCAAACCGTTGATCGCTACTTTTGTAACCATAAAAAACACCTCCGTTAGGGATTTGAAATCCGCACTATCGATTTATTCCCTATTATCTCACTATATCCCCCCGCTGTCACGCGAAAGGGGACGGGCGGTTCATTCCCCCGCGCCGATAGCCTGCTTCCAGGAGGTGAAGAACTTCTCGACGGAGTGGAGCGCGTAGTTGAGCCCCAGCCCCAACGCCGCCAGGCTGACGATGCCCGCGTACATCTCCGGGATGTTGAAGGTCTCCTGAGAGTACATGACCAGGTAGCCCAGCCCCGCGGTCGCCCCGATCATCTCGGCGGCGACCACCGCCATAACGCAGTAGGAGCCCCCCAGGCGGATGCCCGTGAAGATCTCGGGCGCGGCGGCCGGAAGAATGATCTTGCGAAAGATGAAGGACCGGGAGGCCCCCATGGATTTGGCCGACTGGATCAGCACCTTGTCCACGTGCTTGACCCCGGTGCTGGTGTTCAGGAGAACGGGCCAGAGGGAGGCCCAGAAAATGATGATGGTCTTGGAGAGTTCGCTCAGACCAAAGAGCAGGATGAAGACGGGAAAGAGGGCGAAGGCGGACATCTGCCGGAAGGCCTGGAACAGGAGGTCCAGGTATCGCTCGATGCTTTTGAAGTACCCGATGAAGAGCCCGAAGGAGATCCCCACGACCACAGAGACCAGGAGGCCAAGCAGGACCCTTTGGAGACTGATGAAAAAGTGTTTCGAAAGCTCGCCCCGCAGCGCCAGCAGGTAGATGGCCCTGAATACCGCGGAGGGCGGGCTCATGTAGGTGGGGCGGACCCAGTCGAGGCGGGGAGCCGCCTCCCAGAGGAGAAAAAACAGGAGGAGGCCGACGCTGCGAAAAAATATGTCGTTGATCCGCGCGATCGCTTTTTTGAGGAACATGCCGCGCTCCTTAAAGCTCCGCGCAATCCCGCGCGTAGTTTTGCGCCTTGAGGACCTCGTCCTTCAAAAGGCCCCAAACGTTTTGCCGGATGCGGGTGAACTCGACGGAGCTTCGTATCTCCTCCGTTCGAGGGCGCGGCAGGTCGATGTCGATGATCTCCTTGACCTGCCCCGTACGGGCGGTCATGATCGCGACCCGGTCCGAGAGCAGGATCGCCTCGTCGATGCTGTGGGTGACGAAGAGGATGGTTTTTTTGTCGGCCTCCCAGATACGCAGAAGCTCGATCTGCATCGTCTCACGGGTTTGAGCATCCAGCGCCGCGAAGGGTTCGTCCATCAAAAGCAGGTTCGGCTGGTACGCCAGTACCCTGGCGATGGCGACCCTCTGCCTCATTCCGCCGGAAAGCTGGTGCGGATACTGGTTGGCAAAAGAGGAGAGCCCCACGAGGCCCAGATAGCGCCGGGCGATCTCCCGGCGCTCCTTTTTGCGGACGCGTCGGATCTCCAAACCGATTTCCAGGTTTTCCAAGACCGTCCGCCAAGGCAGCAGGGCGTAGCTTTGGAAGACCATCCCTCGGTCGAAGCTGCGCTTTTGCAGAACCTCCTGATCGACCCGAATGTCCCCCTGGTCGTAGTCGTCCAGCCCGGCGAGGATGTTCAGGAAGGTGGATTTTCCGCAGCCGCTGGGGCCCAAAATGGAAAGAAACTCCCCCTCCTGGATGTCCAGGTCGAAGTGGTTCAGCACGGTGAGAATCTCTTTTTTGCCCAGGTCGTTTTTCACCTGAAATGCTCGATTTACCTGCCGGGCTCGGACTTTGATCGTCATATCGGCGAGCTTCTCCCTGTCAGTTTTTGTTGGCCGGGTTGTATTTGTTGGTGAAGATTTGCTCCAGCGCCACCTGACCTTCGGTCAGTTTTTTCTCGGCCACCAGTCGGTCGATCCAGTATTGAATTTCCGGCGTCGGCACCAACTGGTCCGGGTAGAACTCGAACATCTCCGCCTCCTCCAGCTTGAAGCCGAACCGTTTCGCCATAAGGGCGCGAGCCTCCTCGGGATGCTCATTGTTCCACTTGGCCGCTCTCGATAAAATCTCCGTCAGCTCCGTGACCGCCTCCGGGTGTTCTTTGAGGAAATTTCCGTTGACGCTGTAAGGGCACATGCCGCTCAGGCCGCCGTCGATGTTGTAATCGCTGAAAAGCAGCTTGAAGTCCTTGGTGTTGGCCGTGGCTCGCCCGGAGGCCAAGGGGTGGATGATGGCGACGTCGGTGTCCCCCCTGAGAAGGGGCACCTCCTGCTGATCGTCCGGAGCCGTCGTCATCTTCAGCGACGCCGGGTCGAGGCCGTTGTCCAGCAGGTATTTTTTCGTCACGAACTCGGAGCAGGCGCCGAAGCTGTTGATGCCGAGGGTCTTGCCGTTGAAGTCCTCGACGGAGGAGATGTCGGAATCGGCGCGGACGAAGTACTTCATGTGAGGGTTTTTCTCCGTGGACATGCTCCCGCTGGCGAAAATGGCGATGTCCGCGCCGCTGGCGATGGCCGCGATGACGAGGGGCGTGTGGCGGGTGACCACGTCCAGGTTGCCGTTGACCAGAGAGGGGATCATCTGCCCGGCCGCGATTCTCCCCGCGTACTTGGGGCGCACCCCCGCGTCTTTGAAGTACCCCAGGTCGTCGGCCAGATAAATGAGATCGTAGTACACCCACTCGGGGTAATTGAACTCGACGACCTCCCGCTTGCCCGTTTCGGCCGCGAGAGCCGCGGGCGCGAAGACCCCTACCCCCGCGAACGCCAGCAAAAACAAAACCACATAGCCAATTCCCCGCGTTGTCTTTTGCGACTGTTTCATTATTTATGACCATTCCTTTCGATTTTTTTCACACTCTTTCGCCGCCGGGCGAAAGACATAAAAAAACAGAAGCCCCGACACCCGCTTCTGAGATTATCTGTACTGTTCGATAGGGGTTGTCCGTCAAAGCCGTCCTCCGGGCGCACGACATCGCGTGGTACAGTAACCTCCGCACGTCGTACACATTCGCGCCATTCCCCGAGCTAGGCGGGATATCCACATCGCGTCCACCTCCTTTATTAAAAATATCTATTTAGTATGAATTGATTGAGAAATGCTACCACAGCCCTCTCGAAATGTCAAAGCCGCATCGAAGCCCCAAAACCGCGAGGAAAATGTGGATAACTTCCATTGCGGTTCTCAATCCCTATAGCCCATGAGTACTAAGGATCAATATAGGGTCAAAAGTTTTCACTGCTACCCAAAAAGGATCTTTCTTCCCGCTCTTTTTGGGATTCTCCTTCGGATGGGGAAGGGCGTATGATTGAGGCAAACCAAGTATTGAGGAACGACTGTTCCACAACCTTGCTGAGATTGCTCATCTTCGCCTCCACAGCAACAAGTTTAGTTATACTGAAGATGTCGCGGATTATTGCGTGCTTGCCAGCAGTTGTAACGACGGACAATAAGTTTAGCATCGAGCAGTTTTTCCAACGACTTCAATGTCTGTCGCTCAGGCAAACCCAATTTTGAGATTATTATATCTCCTGTCGCGTTAGGCGTATAACTGAGGAAAGAAAGCAATTTCAAGTCACTTGCGCCTACCTTTTCTCTTTCCTCTGACCAGTTGTCGAGTATCGACGGGCGATAAGTTGCGAACTCTGAGTTGGTTAGAGGGTAAGGTTATCGCCATCGCCCACAGGCTGAAAACAGTTCTAGGGGCGGACAAGGTCGCCGTGCTTGATAGAGGCAGGCTGGCAATGAATTGATCGCGAAAAACGGGCTATTTGCCAAAATGTGCCGGATTCAGCGGGAGAGTATGGGTTGGTCGATGGGAAGATTGAAAAGCGAAATATGAGTCCACTGCCCCCCAAGCCCCTATTACGCATTTATTGGTGTCCCGCAATACTCACATTCTGAAACTCTGCCAACTGAGACGACATTGTTTGCGCCACAACCAGGGCAACGAGTAGCCACTGTCTGTGCAGGAGCTTGTCCGATAGTCGCGGTTTGAGTATATACCGCAGGCTCGGGTTGTTTAAATGCAATTTTTCGATTACCTTGATGTATATAAGCATCTTTCAAGTAGCCAATATTTATCATATCCTGCAAATCGTTTATTACAACGTCGTATGGCAAACCAACGGAAGAAGCAACATAGTCTATGCTTCGCACATTTTGATTAACAACTATATCTATGTACTTTTTATATTTAGTTGCGGTCTTTTTCGTCTTTGAAACCTTACGCAACAGTAAAATTCCACCAACAAACATACCGAGCGCTACAATTGCCGCTCCACCGTTATCACGGGGTGTGTCAGACACAAACTGACCTGTAAAAGCCATTCCTCCAATAACAATTAAAAACCAAGCAACAAATGAAAGTACGCCTGTCTTCCCGCTCATCAACGCCGACTTGTCGTTCGCTAGTTTTTTAATAACCAAAAATAGTCCTACTGGCCAAAAAATTATAAGCCAAACGATAATCCAAACCCAACTTGTACTTTTCTTTTCCATTACTAAAATCCCCCTCTTTTGGGTTTGTTATATTCTCCGCTTTGTTGTTTTTCGTAAGTCCTTGCGTTGCTGTCACGCACATGTCTCGATGCGGTGATAATGACGATAACCGCAATAAAGACAAGAGCGTTTAACCCTATTTGAAGAAATACAAAACTATTTAATCGTTCGGCAAATGCTTTCGTAAATAAAATACTGATAATTACTAAAACTTCATAAATCCAAATTGCGCCGCTTAATCCAGCATTGTAAAAAAGGCCGTTATTGTTTTTCTCCGGCGCGACAAGTGTAATCGTCGCGAACAATGAGACTATGAGCGAAAACAATAACGAGCCAAACGCCCAACAATTAAGAGCGGTTCTTTCGATGCCCAGTAGGAAAAATCCCGCAGCAACTACTAAAATTCCGATAACAAAAACGCTGATTGTGGCCCCAATACCTCTACTCATTATTATCTCCGTCAACTTTCTTGCCGCATTCAGGGCAGAATTTCGGATTGCCTTCAATCATCGCGCCGCAATTGCCGCATTTTTTGACGAATGGCTCGCCGCATTCGGGGCAAAACTTGGCTTTTTCGTGTTTTATTAAGCTACCGCATTTTGGGCAGCGTTTTGGAATTGCCTTGCCGCATACCGGGCATACGGTAGCGCCAGCTTTCATATCAGCGCCGCAAAATGAGCAAGGGTTGTAAACATCTCCACATTCGGGACAAAATTTTGATTGTTTAGAATATACAGTTCCGCATTCACTGCACATCGTTGTATCATTCTCTTTCGATTCTTCTTGTATTGGTTTTTGTGTATCATGTCCGCAACTTGGACAAAAGCGGGCCGATGCCTCCATTTCCGCATTACAATTGGGACATTTTTTCATATCTTTGACATTAATACTCTGAGCAATCCCACCGGCCTGACTGCCCATAGCTCCGCCAATACCAAAGCCCATCCCTAATCCGATTCCGGTCCCCATAAGGCCCGTTTGACCTCCATTAGGATTTGTGACCGCGCCTTCAAGCGTGTCAAACGACCGCTCTTGCGTGTAGCTGTAACCGATAATCTCCATCTCCGCTTTTTTTGCGAGCGCATCCTTCAGCTTGATTACAGCGGTGTCGTTCTCAGGAACGCTGATGTCATTCACATAGAAATTCACCAAGTCAATGCCGAATTCGGCGAAAGCGGGGGAAATGCTTTCCCTTAGCGAATCTGATATTTCGCTTATATATGCATTTATTTCCAACACGGATATTTTTTTCTTAATGAGATAGCCGGATATGTCATCTTTTGCCTTGGTCAGGTAAACACCGCGGAAATACTTGATTATGTCTGCGGAGGTGAAGTAAGATAATGTTCCTACGAGCTTTTGCAGGAATATCTTAGAATCCGAGATTTTGATTCCAAACTGTCCAAAGGCTCGAAGGGGAATGAACACGTTATACTTTGGGTCTTGAAGCTGAATGGGCGTAGACGTTCCCCATTTTACGTCAAGAGAATTTACTTTGTTTACATACCAAACCTCAGCCGTAAAGGGAGAAAAACCACCAAAGGGCAAATTTACAAGCTTATTCAGAATAGGGATATTCGCCGTTTCCAACGTGTGCCGCCCCGGACCAAACCAGTCCAACGCCTGTCCGCCTTTGTATAAAACAGCCTCCTGTGATTCATTGACGATTAACTGCGTCCACGTTCCAAGCTCTGTATGCGGAAATTTCCACGCGAATACATCTGGTGAACCGTCATATTTGACTACGTCTATTATTGCCATTATTTTCCCCTCTGTGTTTTATAGTTGTTGGTCTGAATCGCAATATTTGCAGCGGACGCGTTGTCCCTTTGTGCCTGAAATCGGCGCGCCACAGGAGGAACATTTCCTTGCAATTTTCTCTGGATGTGCGGGTTTAGCCGAAGTAGCTTTTGAGTCACGCTTGACTTTGGAAGGTCCTATAAACGCCTCTTTTAATTCTGTGCCAATTTCACGAAACGCGCCGAGCAACGAATCATCACTAATCTCGTCCTCGCCCTCGCCGTCATCAAGTTCATTACCCGTAACCGCAATGTTAATTGCTTTAATCCATTTCCATATCTCTTTCTTAGCTTCTTTAGCACTTACCGGAAATTCAAAAGATTCTTCCTGCCCGTTTACAAAGTACATTTCAAGCATAGGGGACTTGGTTCTACTCTGTTCCCCCAAAATAGCTTGAGTTCTGCCGTTAAACACTTTTATCTGATTCAGCGGATATTGATAAATCTTCTTAGGGAAACCGAAAGTACCTATGCTTGTCCAAACAAAATTTAGATTAGTCAGCATAATTTCATCGGTATAACCGCCCCAAAATCCGTGCTTTACACTCTTGCTTTTCAAAATGATTGCCTCGTTGGGTTGCAGAATATAATTAGCCATTGCTTGTCTCCCCATCCTCCGGTTCAAAGCAAGTCGAATCCTGCCACAGCAATAAACCTGCGCAGCATAACCGCGATCGTTGCCCTTTTACTGAGCGGCAGCTTTTAACATCTTTTAGAATTTAGAAACACGGTTTCAGATCATAAAATGAACCAGATATCCAATATAAGACCCGGCACCAAGCACTTGAAGACACGCGTCGGCACACAAATATGCCGGACTTCGCGTCACCGTGTGAAATCGAACCAAGATCATCACGCGCGAACACAGCTCAACGGTCACAAAGCATAAAATCATAAAGAACGGCGACCTCATCCAGGAAACTGAAAAATTGCCGTTCCATAATGCCACAATAAACCGAGTCCCCCCACAAGTAGCGCAAGGGGATCCTGTTATTTCCCAAATCGGGCAACTTATCATGTCCGGGGCGATCTCCTTCAATGCCACAAACCAATAGGGCAAGCCAAAAACCGCGCAACACAAAACAATGATCGTAATATTAAAAATAAGATAGATTCTTCGAAATTCCTGCTTGCTTATCATTTTTTCAGGCGTTATTCACCGCGCTCGTTAACGCATCATTCGCGGCGTCGATGCAACTGTTGCCCCAATTATGATCACCCATAAAATTATAATGCAAAGCGCGATAATATTCAGCACGAGACCGGTAACTGCCATTCCGGTTGGTGATCTTGTATTTTTTGCTTTTTTCAGCGCTACGGCACCCAATACAAGTCCGACAATTGAGGGAATGATTGCAAGCCAACCTATGCATGGGATAAACGTTACTACAAGACATACAATTCCCAGTACCAAAGATGCAACAGCCATACCGCCCTGTGAACCGCCACCATCATCTCGATATCGATCACGTGATGAATTAGACGCCATAACAGGAGGCTGCGGAGGAGTCAAAGCTGATAGATCGGCTCCACATGCAGGACATGGCTGCGATGGGTTCGCGATCATATAACCACAATATGGGCAAACTGTTACTGGCATAATCATTCCTCCTTATTGTACTTCTTGTTCATTCATTGAAAAACAAATTTACATTAGCCATTTTCAAAGCAAGCTGAATCCTGCCGCAGCAATAAACCTGCGCAGCATAACCTCGACCACTGCCCTGTTACTGAGCGGCAGCTTCTAACATCTTTATAGAAACACGGCTTGTTACTGCAATATAATACGCATAATCTGCAGCCGACAGTTTACTGGAATCAATTTTATTAATTTCCCCCGCCCATTTGCTGTATTGTGTCATCATCTTTGCAGAATCGGACAAAAGCGTTAAATTCGTAGGATTGGCCTTATATTTTTTCATAAAAGCAACGTATTGATTAACAAACGCTTCATAACTGTCCATGGTTTTCTTAAAATTTGCACTCACATTTGTCGGCGTTTTCGATGAAGGTTTCGTTGATGTAGCTGTCGGTTTTTGTGTTGGAGACTGAGCCGATCGTCGTTCCAAACCCACAGAATTGGGCGTGGCAACTTCTAACATCTTTTTAGAAATGCGACTTTGTACTTCAATATAATACAAATTATCTGCAGCCGACAGTTTATCGGAATCAATTTCACCGAGTTTTTCCATTGCGTCCGCATACTTTGTCATATAGTCTAAAAAATCGGGAAGCATACTAATTGCATTACCTGAACTCTTGTATTTTTTCATAAAATCAACATATTTATCAAAGAATGCTTCATAGCTGTCCATAGTTTTCTTAAAATTTGCACTCACATTCGTTGGTGTAGCTGTCGGTTTTTGTGTTGGAGACTGAGCCAACCGTCGATCCAACTTCACAGAACCGAGTGTGGTTTCGATGATGTATTTATACGAATACTCATATTCGCTAATTGTGAATAGTGATGTTAGTGCTGTAGCACCATCTTCGAAAAGTACAACTACTGTATCTGCACGCCCGCGCACATCATCATTGATATCATTGTCGTTGATGTCATAATAGAAGCTTGCTCTTGCCGCATACTTATCGCCAATCTTGAGGTAGGTGCGGCTGATTTCTTCAGCATTTTCCAACCTCCCCATCATTCCGGATATACCTCCATCCAACTTACTTCTCGCCTCTGCGTCTGACAAATTTCCGATTGACATTTCCACCCGCCAAGCTTGAATAAACCCAGTCGGTTCCGAAGTTGGTGGAAAATACAAATAACGCCCATCTTCGACTAGTTTCTTTTCCCACGATGAATCAATCATAAAGGTAATCGGTCCAAAAGTTTCGGTTTTCCAAGCGATGTTAGCCATCTCTCTTTTTGCAAACGCAGCCCGTTCAGTGGTAATCCTCTCTTGCTCAATCTTTGCAATTCTTTCCCGCTCGATTTTCTCTTGCTCGATTTTAATTTGCTCAGCGGCAATTCTCTTTTGCTCGATTCTTTCCGCTTCTAATCGTGCTTTCTCTTGTTTTTTGTAATAAACATGGATTTTCACGACACAAAACGAATCCTAATTAGGTGTGAGTGTTGGAAGAGAACTGTTCCGATTCTGAGAACGCGCAAATCTCGGATACTGGCGCTTGCAAGACACTTGGA
>JAISQE010000068.1 GCA_031274425.1 Synergistaceae bacterium
TCATCTTCTTTACAAGTAGCGGCGAAGCGTAAGCATGCAAACAATGGGGTCAAAAACTCTAAATCCACTCTTTTTAAGGATTTAAAAACCTGTCTGAAAATTCATTGGATGAACTTCCGTTAAACCACAAAAAGGTATTGGAGAGTGGTCGTTCTCAGGTATCAGTTCGGGGGAAGCGGCGTCGGTTTTGCGGGATATGCGATGTCTGTTCGAAGGGAAGATGTTATAATACGACCGACGTGAAGGGGAGTCGGCCATATTGGAAAATATGTTACTTGTTACTCCCCGGACTTTCCGGTGAACCTATCCCAGATTAAAAGGATTAGGCGCACCATCCAGTACAGAGCAGCGGCAAGATGAAAAAACCTCCTACGGTCGGTCTTGCCGTTGCTTCTTTTCCGGGATTTACGGCTTTTCGCCATGTCATCACCTCAATCTGCAGGGCAAGAAAAGCAATTTAAAGCTCAGGGGGGCGGAGCCCGTTCGACCCTCCGGGTTCTCACTGGCCCCCCTGAAACCCTTTGTTTGTAAAAATAAGCCCTTACTCTTACACGGAGCCCCTTCTGAGGTATCAGTATACCGTGGACCGCTGGCAATCGCAAACAAAAACCACGCGTTGACGCTATCGCATTGTCGTATACGGGTCCGCGCAGTCGACGAGGTGGCCATACTTCGTCGCGACGATCTGGGCGTAGCCCTGTTCTATTTTGATATACAAACCGAACGACGCGCAACATTTGACATCGCCTTGCCGGAGGATTAACATGGGGTACGGATGGATCACGACAAAGCGTTAAACTGTAAGAAGGTATTGGAGAATCGAAAATAATGATTTTTACTGATGACTTCTTAGACATGATCGATATAATTTCGCAGCACGCAGCACGCAGCACGCAGCACGCAGCACGCAGCCTATAGACTTGCCCTTTTAAGCAACTCCACTCTCTTTCCCCCTTTTCGTCCGTTCGCGCGGGCGGCGGATCGAACTCCAACAGAAAACAATAACTCCCTTGCCTCGCGGTGGCCTATGCGAAGCGGGCCATGACGTTTGCGTTTCCATGACGCTGGTTTCGGCCCCTAAGCAGAGCTGCCGATCATAAAAAATTCACAGGGAGGTTTTTGCGATGCAAAAGAAATATTGGATATTGTGGCCGTTGTTGTTTGTTTTCGCGTTCGCCATGATTACGGGAGGCTGCGGCGGCAGCGGGGGCGGGAGCGGAGTGATCGCGCCAACGCCATCGCCTTCGCCCACACCATCGCCATCGCCTGACCCTTCACCTTCGCCCGGACTCGCCCTGACGGTGACGCCTTCAAGCCTAAGCCTAAGGGTCGGTGAAACAGGAATGCTCAGGGCCGGAGGCTTCGAGGGAGATTTGGAATGGCTGTCCGAAGACGACTCCATCGCCACGGTGCGGGGCAGCGGCGCGACGGCCGTTGTGACCGCGGTCAACGCGGGGGTGACAAACATCATCGTCATGGACGACAGCGGCGCGGAAGCGGCGTGCGCCGCCACCGTAACGGACTCAGGGGAGACGCCGACGCCTGATCCTATACCCAATCCGACGCCGACACCTACACCTACACCAACTCCGACGCCGGAGGACACCCCTCCAAAAGAAGGCGATTTTATAGATATTCCGAAAGACCACGTTCTTTTGGAGAACGCGATTTTCAACCCCGTCATTCGCGAAGTCCCAGCGGAGCGGATTTTATCGGCTTCTTATAAGAATGCCGATGACAAGCTGTACGCCGTCGCGCCCTCCCAGGTCGTTGTCTCCGCGAGTGAAAAATATACCGCCCAGGACGTTCTTGCCGTTCCGCCTTCGGCAGATTCCACATACGGCTTTACCGCGGTCGTGCAGGAGATTCGGAACAACGTGGACGGAACTCAAACCCTGCTGCTGCGCCAGGCCCTTCTTCCCGACGTTCTGACGGATGGCGAGATCTTCTTTTCGCTTGGAAAGACCCCCGAAGAGTTTGTCCAGTCATACGGGGACGGCGGAGCTTTACGCGCGTACAAGTCCGCTGTAAGCAAAAACTCCTTCTCTCCCAAATTCCTCTCTCCTCTCTCTCCCGCGATGGCTTTGATTTGGGAGCAGATCCTCAAACCGCAGATCAATGTAGAGGGCACATTGAAGGAGCAAAACCTCGTGACGAAGGAGTGGAGTTTTGCGACCACTAGCGCCTTCAAGGCCAGATTTTTTGACTTCATCGGGTTCGAGGTATCGGCTTCCAATCGCAAAGCGGTCAAGATCGACGTCGATGCTTTTATTTCGATCAAAAAAGGCGTACTCGAAAGGGTGTCCGTGGGGTTCCCCTTCGTGCTGGAATCGACAGCCTCTACCAAATTCACGGCGAAACTCAGCAAAAAAGACGAATTGCCATTCGCCGGCCCGTTTTCTATTCCCTGCGGAGGCCTTCCTCTCGGGCCGTGCGTGCTGCCTTGTTTTTTTGTCATGGAGGGCGTGGTGGCTCTTGAAACGGGGGTTGACGGCACAATAGGATTTTCGGAGTCCGGCTCGTATAGCGGCGGCCTGGGCTTTTGGTGGGACCAAGACAGTGGTTTTCACAGCATCGATTATCAACCCAAATGTTCTTTCACCGGGGACGTGATCGCGGAGAACCTTTTTAAGGATGCCTTTTTTGAATGGGGCGCGGGTCCTAAATTCAGTTTTTCCATAGGGCTTCCAACCGTCAAGTTTATATCGGCGACCGCGACGCTGGGGACGGAATCTCGATTCAGCACCGATGGAAATTCGACTTTGGACGCGAAGCTGAAAGAGAAGTTTTCCGTCGACTTGTTGAGCGCCTTACTTGGCGCGTTGCCGAGCTCCGTCGTCAAAACCAATGCCGAACTAGGGGGAGAGTTAAAATGGAACATCGTTCCCGGCGAGAACAAAAGCCCGAATACCCCCGACCCCACCACTCCCGACGCCCCCCCGACCAACGGCAACTGGATCGACGTGGCGGATACGTCGTGGTATGAGGAGACGATTAAAAATGACCCGAGCGCGAAGGTATTCGAAATTTATAGCAGAGAGGCCCTCGCCGGGCTGGCGAAGCTGGTCAACGAGGGAAATAATTTCTCCGGTAAAATCGTGGAACTCAAGAGCGATCTCTACCTCGCGGGCAAAGCGTGGACGCCGATAGGGAACAGCGCTAACTATAATAATAGCTTCAGCGGCACGTTCAACGGCGGCGGGCACTTCATCTACGACATGACGGTGCTCACTAACGCTTACGGCGACGCCTATGGGGGACTCTTCGGTTCCACCGCTCGGAATAGCGTCATCAAAGACGTCACGCTGGCCCGCCTGTACGTCTTCACCGCCGCCACCAACGCCTCCTACGCGGGCGGCATCGTCGGGTACAACCGTAGCACGCTAACGAACTGCGACGCGAGCGGCAGCGTCTCTTCTTCTTCCCCCTACTCCTACGCAGGCGGCATCGTCGGGTACAACTACAGCTGCACGCTAACGAACTGCAACGCGAGCGGCAGCGTCTCTTCATCCTCTGCCTCCTCCTCCTCCTACGCCTCCTATGCGGGCGGCATCGTCGGGCAGAGCACTGGCACGCTAACGAACTGCGACGCCAGTAGTAGCGTCTCCTCCTCCTCCTCCTCCTCTTACTCCTCCCAGTACTCCGACTCCTCCTACCGCTCTTACGCAGGCGGTATTGCCGCGTACCACTGGGGCACGCTAACAGACTGCGACGCCAGCGGCAGCGTCACGGCCATAAACACGACATATCCCGACAGAGTGTACGCGGGCGGGTTCATCGGGTATTTCTATGATGGAACCCTTACGGGGGACAACCGATTCTCCCGAAGCGGCACGGGGCTGACATGGGCAATAGGAAACAACCACAACGACAACATGGGCGTGACGCCGTATGATTGAATGAGGCATGAATTGACGTTAGAGCACCAGCGTTACGACTCTCCCCCGCCGGGTACTTACCGGCCGGCGGGGGAAGAATCCCAAATGGAGGCGTAAACGCGATGGATAATGCTATGAACTATTGTGGTTAGGATTGAAGGACGGGACCGCCAACGGAGCCGTCATCGACCCTCTCAAAGAAGATTTTTCGCCTCTCCCCGGTTGGGTCATGCACACCGTCAGAGTTCGAGGCGGCAAGCCGGGAGATGATAAAGCCTTCAAAGGAGAAGTGATAAGCCTTTACATCCCCGACGACATGCCCGGCTTCGCCGTGCCGAAAGACCAGTAGTCAGCTTACTGAACCAGTGGTGCGGGAGGTCGGCCGCCCGACTAATGAGCGGCCGACTTCCCGACTTAATCATCTCCGTCACATTGCTATAAAAGCCCTTATCCTTATCCATGACGAACAAAATGAGTTTCCCCTCAACAAGACGGTCAAATTTCGCCGGCTTCCTCGAGGAAACGCGATGTCTCTTCCTCGGCAAAGCCGCGATCGACGCTTAAAAAAAGCGCCAGCACAGCAGCCCGATGAAAATGACGATGACGACCCCTCCCGATAAGCGCAATCGGTGGATCCTCAACGTAAAAAACGTCATCAAGAGCGGCCAAACGGCGGAGTAAATATAAATGTCTTTCAAAACCTCGGGGGTCAGCAAAGCGGCGACGGGGTACTCGATCACGAGCGCGAACAAGTCGATCGACGCCGAGGCGAGCAGGCTTCCTTTGACTCCGAGCCGCGCTCCGCGGATCAGATACCTGAGAATCAGAGCCGGCCCCAGATGGAGGAGGTAAAAGATGTTTTGGCGAGCGAAAATTGTAGTCAAGACATACGCATAGTAGGAAGGAAACAAAGTAAAAGGTTGTCTGCCGTCACGCAATAAAAGACACGCCGCCAACGCGGGGAGGCCGAAGTACACGAACGAAGCCTTGAACGCGTTCATCGCCTCTTGCATGAAGTCCGGGACGAGTTCTTCGCTGTCGGGCTTCCTCATGTACGTCACAATAAGCGTCTCTCCTATCGGATTTGGGCTATCCAGTCCAGACGAGATTGTCTGACTTTTATGATATATTTATTATCTCATAATTCTGGAGGCGCCTTGCTTTTCTTCTGAAAGAAATTTTTTACCCAAGGAGGTAGTTTGCATGGAACGGCGTGAATTTTTGAAAAAATCTCTGGCCCTCGGCCTGGGGGCGGGAGTTCTCTTTTTGCCCAAAGGTTTTCGAAATGGGGTTTCCCGGGCTATGGCCGAGGAGTCGCTGCCCGATCTGATCGCGTTGAAAGGCGCGTCTCCCGAAACGATGTTCGACCGAGGCATCGCGGCGTTGGGGGGAATCGGCCGTTTTGTAAAGCCCGGCCAGACCGTCGTCGTCAAGCCCAACGTATCATGGGACGTTCCCGTGGACTCCGCGGCCAACACCTCGCCCGAGTTGGTCGCGCGAGTGATAAAACATTGCCTCGACGCCGGGGCGAAACGCGTTCTGGTGCTGGATCACTCTATAGAGTACTGGGAGAGTTCGTGGAGCGCCAGCGGGATCGGAGCGGCCGTCAAGGCCTCCGGAGGGGTCTACGCTCCCTCGGAGAGCGAGGGCTATTACCAGAAGATCGATGTGACCGGGTCGGTGTTGAAGGCGACGCAGGTCCACGAGTCGCTTTTGGAGAGCGACGTCTTGATCAGCATCCCCGTGCTGAAACACCACGGCGGGGCAGGCGTCAGCATCGCCATGAAGAATTTGATGGGATGCGTCTGGAACCGAGGAGAATACCACTCCAAGGGCCTGCAGTCGTGCATCGCGGATTTCCTTCACGTCCGCAAGCCCGACTTGAGCGTCGTGGACGCTCAGCGCGTCATTACGCGCCACGGACCCAGGGGAGGTTCGCTTGACGACGTCGTCGCGATGAATACTTTGATCCTGTCGCCCGACATCGTGGCGGCGGACGCCGCCTCGGCGAGACTCCTGGGGCGCGACCCCTCGGAGATCGGACACATCCGTATCGCCGCGGAGGCCGGCTTCGGACAAATCGACCTGACAAAGCTGAAGATCGAACGTATGGTTCTGTAGCATGTCGGAAACCGCAAAGCGGAAGCGCCTCAGGTACAGACTTCTGTCCTGGGTGCGTTTGTGCGTTGCCTCAGGCGTTTGGGTCCTTTTCATACGGGTCTTTACGTCTTCGCTTTTGCAGTGGCGAGGCGTAAGGGCCTTTCTGACGGACCTGCAATTTTCAGGCGCTTTGGCGCGCGACGGCGTGGTTGCCGTCGTCGCGGCGAGTTGGCTCGTCGTAACCGCGCTGTTCGGGCGATGGTTTTGCGGCGTCGCCTGTCCCTTCGGGACGACGCAGGAGGTCGCCCGGAGGCTGACGAGGGGCTTGAGCCGCTCCAGGTACGTTTCCCCTTGGCGCTTGCGCTATCTTCTTCCCTGTCTGGCTGGGGTGGGGCTCTTTTGGGGCATCCTTCCCTTTTTCGCCCTTATGGACCCGATCGCGAACTTCGGGCACGGGGTGCGGGGGCTTTTCGTCCTCGCCGTGGATGGGTCCGCCGCCCCTCTGGTGTGGGCAAACCTGATCGTTTTCGCGATTCTATTGGCCTTCGCCGTCTTCAAAGGACGCCGTTTTTGCGATTGGTGCCCGGTGGGGACGCTTTTGGGGTTGTGTTCCCGCGCGGCGCCTCTCGGCATGAAGCTCGACCGCGAGACCTGCGTCTCCTGCGGCAACTGCGAGCGCGCCTGCCCGATGAACTGCGTCGACGCCAAAAACAAAACGCTGGAGCGGGATCGTTGCGTGCTGTGCCTGAGCTGCGCGGGCTCTTGCGCCGTCGGAGCCCTGGATTACGGATTCATTCCCCTTGCCGAGACGAGAATAACAGGGGACACGGAGCGTCGGAGGTTTCTTCAAAAAAGCGGAGCTATTCTGGCCTATCTGGCGGGACTGACCTATCTGGCCGGGCCGACGCTGCGCGGCTGGGGACGCTCTCTAAAGGACCGACTTTCCGAAGCGGCGGGGTTCGTCGACAGGATTGCGCCGCCCGGCGCGGCGAACGCCGCTCATTTCAGCTCTCGTTGCATCGGATGCCTGGCCTGCGCCGCGGCCTGTCCTGTGGGGATCATACGGGCCGACGAAAATTTTCGTCCTCAGCTGGACTACACGCGGGGGTATTGCCAGTATAATTGTACGGAGTGCGGGCATGTCTGCCCGACGGAGGCGTTGCTGCCGCTGCGTCGCGACGAAAAACAGCGAACGCGGATCGCGCTCTCGGCTTTTACGCGCGCGAACTGCGTGGTCGTCACAAAACGGCAGTCCTGCGGGGCCTGCGCGGAGGTTTGCCCGACCCACGCGCTGCGAATGACGCCGCTCGGCGACGGGTCGCCTTTGACCGTCCCCGTCTTCGACGCCGAATATTGCATCGGGTGCGGGGGCTGTCTCAACGTCTGCCCCGCCGTTCCTAAGGCTTTTGTCGTCACGGGAATCGCTCCGCAGATCTCGACGCCGGGGATGCGCCCGGCGGGACCGGAAGAAACCGAGTCGCTTCCTCTGCCCCTGACGAGCGACGATTTTCCTTTTTGATGCGAATTCGATACGAATATTAGTATTTAAAATCAGGAAAGTTCTTAGTTATCCTAACTTTAGGCTTTTTATTTCAACTCTTTAGGCTTTTATTTCAAATTAGGAGGCGATGCCATGAATCTTGGAATGGGCGAAATCACCCTATTGATCGTGTTGGCGCTGGTGCTTTTCGGGGCGAAACGTCTGCCGGAGGTGGGGCGCGCCGCGGGAAGCGCTATCCGCGAATTCAAATCGGCGCTCAATGGAACCGAACCCCCAAAGGCCGAACCCCACAAAGCGGAGGCCAACGGTGACGGAAACGCCTGAGGACGAGTCACCTCCTCGGAAAAGGGATATCGTGCCCCAGGAATGGGAACCGCATCTGGAGGAACTGCGAAAACGCGTTATCTCCGTTTTGGTGGTTTTTTTCGTCACAACTCTTGCGGCGTTCGCTTTTTCCTCCTATATCGTCGCTTTTCTCACCGCGCCTCTGGCCGTTTTTCAGGTGGAGCTCTATACTTTCGCGCCCGCCGAGAAGTTTATGGCCTATTTGCATCTTTCGGCGTGGACAGGCGCGGTATGCGCGATCCCGTTTTTTTGTATGCAGGCGGCCCTCTTTTTGTGGCCGGGCCTGCGAGGCGAAGAACGCCGCTACACGAGCGGGGCGCTTTTCGGCGTGCCCGTTCTGTTTGTTTTGGGCGCGGCTTTGTGTTATCGTTTTCTGGCCCCTATCGTGTTCGGGTTCTTCCTGTCCTTCGGAGCGGGAGACGGGGTGGAGGGCCTCTGGAGCCTCAAAGAATACCTGGCGCTTTTGTTCGATCTGATGCTCGCGGCGGGCCTCTTGCTTCAAATGCCGCTTGCCCTTTTGGCGTTACTGATGACAGGCGTCGTTTCGCCCGAGCGTGTCGCCCATTATCGGCCGCATATCGTTCTTCTGATTTTTTTGCTGGCCGCCATCCTCACCCCGCCCGACGTCGTCTCGCAGGTCATGATGGGCGTCCCCCTTTATCTCTTGTTCGAGGGAGCCCTGGGGTTGGGGCGGCTCTTCGGGAAACGGCGTTGAAAAAGCGAAAGCAGCGGGAAAAGCGAAAAACGCAAGACGTGTCGATATAGCTTCACCTTATGAGAAATTTACATTCGGGAGGTCTTTTCTTTTATGCCGCGAAATACGCCGCGAAACAGCGAAGTCGCCGTAATGGGGCTTGAACGGGTACAAGCCGCCATCCGGCATCCGGCGCAGGCCGGCGCTTTCATTTTGGATTGGGATGGGGTTCTTGCCGATACGCGGCTGGATTTCAAGCCCCTGCGTCAAAAATATTTCGGCGATAGCGCCGTGGCCGGATTGGGAATGCTCGAGGCCGCCTCGACGTTTCCCGATCCGCTGCGCGAGGAGGCCATGGCCGAAATTCGCGGAATCGAAATGGAGGGCGCGGAAAGGGCCACGGCCGTCGACGGGGCGAAGGACCTCATCGCGTGGCTCGCCGGGGGCGGAACCGTTGCCGACAAACCGCGGAAACCGCGGCCCTGGGCCGTGGTCTCGCGAAACTGCCGGGATTCCATAGTATTGGCCGCGGAACGATGCGGCATCGCCCTGCCCTCCGTTTTGCTCAGCCGGGAGGACCCTTACGTCAAACCGGATCCCAAGGCGCTGGCGCTGGCCGCCGAAAGGCTCGGGGTGAACTTGAGCGACTGCGTCATGGTGGGGGACTTCGTCTATGACCTTCAAGCGGCCCGAAGCGCCGCCATTCCCTCCGTTTTGGTACGAAGCGGCGGCGCGGAGTGGGAGCGTCTGGCGGATTTCACCTACGCGACGGTCAAGGACTTCGTGGAAGCCCTCGACGCGTTCGATCCGACATGATAAAAACGTCGGATACCCCTCTGGCCGAGAGAATGAGGCCACAGAACCTGAACGAATACTGCGGACAGTCGCACTTGATGGACGAGGGCGCGCCGCTCAGGAGCCTCATCGAGGCGGGGCGAGTGCCCAGTTGCATTCTTTACGGCCCTCCGGGCGTCGGCAAGACGACGCTGGTGCGGTTGATCGCGAAATGTACCGAACGCAGCCTTTTGGAGATCAACGCGGTCACGGCGAAGGTGGCGGAGCTGCGCGATCTCGTCGAAGAGGCGAGACGCCTCAAAACGATGGGAGGGGGCACTTCCGCTCTGGCGTTCGTCGATGAGCTTTACCACTTCAACAGCTCGCAGCAAAACGTCCTTTTGCCCTCCGTGGAGAAAGGCGATCTGATCCTGATAGGGACCACCACGGAAAACCCTCGTTACGAGATCAACAAGACGCTGCTCTCCCGGATGGTCGTTTTCGACCTGCAGCCCCTTGCCGCGCCGGAGCTTTTACCGCTGCTCCGACGCGCGCTCTCGGACGGGGAACGGGGGCTCGGAAAACTGGAGATTCAGGCGACAGACGAGGTGCTGCTCCATATCGCCGCGTCCTCCGGCGGAGACGTGCGACAGGCTCTGACGCGCCTGGAGGCCTCGGCGTCCTTCGTGGCCGCCACCGGAGGGACGACGCTGACCGACGAGTCCGTCGCTCGAACGGTGGGCAGCGCCAGCATCCGTTTCGACCGTCAAGGAGACGATCACTATTCCATTATTTCCGCCATGATCAAAAGCATCCGGGGCTCCGACCCCGACGCCGCGGTTTATTGGTTGGCTCGCCTTCTGGCCGGAGGCGAGGATATCCGTTTTATATGCCGCCGCATTCTGATCTCGGCCGCCGAGGACATCGGTCTGGCCGACCCCGGGGCGATTCAGGTGGCCGCGTCCGCAACCTACGCGGCGGACATGACGGGTTTGCCCGAGGCCAGAATTATTTTGTCGGAGGCCGTGATCTACCTGGCATCCGCCCCCAAAAGCAACAGCGCCTACCTGGCGGTGGACAAAGCGAGCGCCGAAATCGAAAAGGGGGAGCTTCAACCCGTCCCCCGCCACTTGAAGCCCGGCGGAAGCGGCTACCTTTACCCGCACGACGATCCGCGCCACTGGCTGCCCCAGCAGTATATGGAAAAACCCAAGCGCTACTATTATCCCGGCGAACTCGGATACGAACAACACATCGGAGCCAGGCTCCGCAAATTCTGGCGGCGGTTTTCCGAAGAAAAATGAAAGCGAAAAATAAAAGCGAGAGAATCTCAATAAGGGCGCTTATTATTCATTTTCAAGCGCTCATTTTCAAGCGCTTTTAAATATTTTTTAGACGCTTTCGGGCGCTTTCAGGGCCGTTTCGGCAAACTCCCGGAAGGCGAGAAGCGCCCTCTCGGGCGAAATGTCGGCCAGACAGTCTATCGGGCAGTTGTAGTCGCGGCAGCCCGCTCTGGAGCAACTCACTCGAACCTCCCGGAACCAGGGCATACGGAAATTCATCCCGTAGGAGTCCGTGACGCCGAAAAAGCCCAAAGTCGGAGTCCCGACCAAAGAGGCAAGATGCAGGGGGCCTGTGTCGTTGCCCACGGCGATGGAACAGGCCTCGGCCATGGCGGCCATGAGGGGAAAGGGCGTCTGCCCCACCAAATTCAGCGCTCTCCGACTCCCCAGGGCCGTCAGGGAATCCTCGATTTCTCGCGCCGTCCGCGCCTCCGCTGCGCCGTGTCCGTTCAGGACGATCCCCCAGCCCTCGGCCGCGAGAGGCGACAAAAATTCGATCCAATGCCGAACCGGCCAAAATTTTTGCGGTTTGCTGGCCCCGATGACGGCAAAAATCTTTTTCTCGGGCAACCCCGACAACATCGACCGCGCTTTGTCCCTGTCCTCCGGCGTCGTAAAAATAGCCGCTCTGTCTCGGTTTTTAAAATCCGCTCCCAACGCGTCGAGAAACTCCCAGTGTGTGGTTTTGTAGCAAAACTGCATCCCGCTGTTGTAGCCGAAACGCCAGGGAATCCGGCTGAAAAGGGCAATGGCGGCGGCGGCGGCTCCTCGATGCAAACTGAAAAGCCACTTGAAATTCGATGCGCGGATTTCTCGCACGACCCTGAAAAAATCCAAAGGCCGTTTTTTGATGTCCCAAAAAAGCAGATCATCGATGTAGGGCTGCGTTTTTAGGATATTGGCGTACTCCGATTTGGTCAAAAACGTCAGATGAACGCCCGGATATTTCATCTTGAGGCGATGCGCCCCCGCCGCCGCCTGCAAGACGTCGCCAAAAGCGCTGAAACGAATCCACAAAAGTTTATCACCGGGTTGTGGGCGCAACCCCCACGTTTTCCCTCCCGTTGTTTCCCTTTCCAACATGACGATGCCACCTTTTAATCGATCGCTATTGAATCAAAATCAACCGCTATATTTTCCGAAACGCCTTTCAGCTCGTCAAACAGTCGCTCGTATTCTTTCACGGCGCGTCGTTCCGAAAAAAACGCCGCTCTCTTTTTCAATTCTTCGACGGGCAGAGGATGTTTCAGAGCTTCTTCCATAAGCCGCGCGACGTCGAAAACGTCGCCTGTTTTCGCCAAATAACCATATTTGCCGTTATCCAGTATATCGGCGGGCCCGCTTTTGCAATCGGTGGAAACGATGGAACAACCGCAGGCCAGAGCCTCGGCCACCACGTTGCCGAAGCCCTCGAAGCGGGACGTCATGACGAAAAGCGCCGCGCGCTTCATATAAGGATAGGGGTTGGGGACATATCCAGGCAACGACACGCGGCTCGCGAGGTTTTCCTCACGAACGAGTTTTTCCAGCATTGCCCTTTGCCTGCCCTCGCCTAAAATCAAAAGCCGCAGCTCCGGATGCCGGGAAGCCAAGAGGCCGAACGCTCGAATCAACGTCGCGAAATCTTTTTGGTCGCCCAGACGTCCCACGCCTAAAACAACCGACGGAACGTCGTCTCCGCCTCCGAACCATGGATGATCCAAAGGAGCCTCCATTTGAACGGACAATTCGTCCGTCAAGACGGGATTGTAGATAACGCGAATTTTTTCCGGTTCGATAAGCGCCAGGCCCCTCATCTCTTCCGCGACGCCTTGCGAAATGCAAACGCAGGCCGAGGCGGACGGATATAAAAGACGACAACGCAAAAAACGCAAGCGCGTTTGCACGGGGCCGCGGTCCATGGTGAACATATTGCGCTGCGACAGAACGACATGAAAGGAGACGCGCAAAACGCGCAAAATGAGCCTCGCCAGCAGCGCTCTCATAGAAGTATAGACGGGCAGCAGGAAATCGACATGAAGAAAATAAAGTTGCGTCAAGAGCTTTAAAAAAGAGCCCTTCAGATCCACGATCTCGACCTCCGGCGCTATCGCGGACAGCAAAGGACCTTTTTTTCTGAACAAAAGCAGAACGACATCCTGGCCGTCGCGCGCCAATCCGTTCACGAGCCGTAGCGCCGAACGTTCAGCTCCTCCCTCGCCGAGATCCCGAAGAAGAAAAGCCGACCGATGCTTTCGCCGGCACTCATAGACTATATCTCCGTCTCCCGAAGACATCCTCATCCTCGCACAGAGTTCCGCACGCGGTAACAAACATCTTTCAACAAGAGCCACAAGAAGGCCGCGTACCCCTCCAAAAAGACGTCCTTTCGCAAACGGAAAAACATCTTTTTGTAACATTGCGAGGTTCGCCGGTGCGTGAACGGGGAATTCCGCATCACATCGAACATGAGATCCGCCACCGCGTCCGGCGATAGTTTCCCCCAGGGCGTCTTAAAGTAGGTTTTCCAATACATACGCTCCAAATCAGAGCCATTGAGGCCGTTCCAGGGCTTAATCCCTATCGCGTGCAGGATCGAATTGGAGATATCGCCGTCGTGCACATAGCAGTTATTGAACTTGCTGTCGATGATTTTTATGTCGCCCCGGAAACAGGAGTTGATCAAATCTTGATCCACCAAGTCCGAACAATGGGCATAACGTTTATACCACGAAACACCCTGTTGACTCAGTTTAAATTTTTTTCTCACCTTAGGAAGATTCATGGATAGAACGCCGGAATTGATATAATGTTTCCGGTCACAGCCCATGAGCTTCATGCCGAAAGTTCTATAAGAAAACCGACGATACGGTTTATTGATCGGGTGATCCAGCACCCCCGCAAGAGAATAATTCTCTAAAGAAATGTCCCAAAGCTCCTGGATATTCATGTTGACCAAAATATCGCTGTCTAGATAGATGACCTTTTCTATTTTTGAAGGGAGGAGTTCGGGAATCAATAAGCGGAATAGCGCCCCGATTGAATGTTGATGTTTCTCCGCTCGTCGAATGGCCTCGTTTCCTACCTGCTCGATATGGGGAGAAACGTCGTGGAACGCGATCCCTTGGCCGAAGGTCTCCGCCGTCTCCTTCAGGAGAGCGCGGTTGCGCTCCGTCATCGTCCGGTCGTGCAAAATATGGACGCAAACCGGGCTCTTCGTGCGCTCGAAGATGGAGGTCATGACGACCCCCGAGTGCCTCGAATAGGTTCCTTTCGGGTCGTAGATCGCCAGAGCGACGTGAATGGCATCAGCGGCGTTATCCGTTTCCGACATGACAAACAGCCCTTTCGAGAAAAATAGATTCCGGCCTCACACGAGGCCGTTTTTCAGCAGCTCGTGCAAATGGATCATCCCTAGAGGAATTTTCCCGTTTTTACTGTCCACGACGATCAAAACCGTGATTTCGCGTTCTTCCATCATCCTGACGGCGTCGACGGCCAAGCGTTCCGCTTCGATGACGCTGGGAGCGCGGGTCATGAAGTCCCCTATCCGGTGGTTCAGGGCGCTCACTCCGCCGCGTTCGAGCAGGCGGCGCAAATCCCCGTCCGTGAAGATGCCGGCCAGCTCCCCGATCTCGTCCACCACGCAGGTCGCTCCGTATTTTTTATCCGTGATCTCGAAGAGCGCGTCCTTCACCGATACGTTCCGCTCCACTTTGGGAAGTTGTTCCGGCGGGCCCATCACGTCGGCGACCCTGGTCAGGAGGCGGCGACCCAGGATCCCGCCCGGATGAAACGCGGCAAAGTCCTCGCTGCGCAGGCCGCGCAGCCGCGCCACCATGCCGGCGAGCGCGTCCCCGATCACCAGTTGCAACGTGGTGCTGCTGGTAGGCGCGAGGCGCAGGGGGTCCGCCTCGGAGTCCACTTTCGCGTTCACGACGATATCCGCGTGTTTCGCTAAAGAAGAATCCGTATTCCCCGTAATCGCGATGGAAAGGGCTCCCAATCGCTTGAAATGCGGCAGCACCGCCAGCACCTCCGCCGTGTTGCCGCTGTTGCTGACGAACAGGCCCACGTCCTCCCGGCGCACCATGCCGAGGTCGCCGTGGGGGCCCTCCGCGGCGTGGAGAAAAAAAGACGGCGTCCCCAACGAGGCAAAGGTCGCGGCAATCTTGTGCCCGATATGGCCGGACTTGCCGATCCCGACGACGACGACGCGCCCCCGGCACTGGTAAACGGCGCGCGCCGCCCGCACCAATTCCGGCCCCAGCCTTTCCGCCGCGCGGGTCAGCTCGGCGGCCTCGTCCAAAATGACGGACCTTCCCGTCTCCAACAGGGCTTCGTCGCTGCAAAACACTCCCTCGCGCTCCCAAGGCAAAATCGACGTCACGCTATACCGCCTTTCATATTTGAAATCAGGTTTGAAATCAGGCATACGATCTTTTAAAATTCAGAGATGCGCCCTTGCCGTATGTATCGCCAGCACCTGATCCAGAAACGCGCCCATCTCCGACAGGGGAATCATATTGGGTCCGTCGCTTTGGGCGACGTCCGGAGCCGGGTGAGTCTCGACGAAAAGCGCGTCGATTCCGACGGCTGCGGCGGCCCGGGCCAAAGGCAAGGCCATCGAACGATCCCCGCCGCTGGCTCCGCCCAGGGCGCCGGGTTTCTGAACGCTGTGCGTCGCGTCGAAAACGACGGGGCAGCCGAGGGCGCGCATCGTCACAAGGGACCGCATGTCCACGACGAGCTGATGATAGCCCATCGTCGTCCCCCGCTCGCAGAGGAGCACGCGACCGTTCCCCGCGTCGCGGCATTTGTTTGCCGCGTTTTCCATGTCCTCTGGGGCGAGGAACTGCGCTTTTTTGACGTTCACGATCTTGCCCGTCGACGCGGCCGCGACCAACAAGTCCGTCTGACGGCATAAGAACGCGGGTATTTGCAGGACGTCCACTACCCTACCCGCCTCTTGGGCCTGCCAAGGCTCATGAATGTCCGTCACCAAGGGGACGTTCAACGCTTCTTTGATCCGCGCAAGCTGTTCCAGACCTTTGACGATGCCTGGGCCTCGCCATGAAGCCATCGACGTGCGGTTGGCCTTATCGAAAGACGCCTTGAAAATATAATGAACGCCGCGGGCCGCGCAGATGTCCCGCATCGTTCGGGCGACTTCCATCCCGAGCTCCAAGCTCTCCAGGGAACAGGGGCCCGCCATCAAGGTCAGGCTTCCGTCGCCGATCGTAAAGTTTCCTATCGTATAGTCCGCGCCGAATCCGTCCATGCTTCCGTCCATACTTCTCCCTCCTATTGCCGCGAGTGTTATTATACCCTCGTTCACGAGAACGATGCCTGTTATAATGAGGCGAGAAACAAATTGGCGAGCAAGGGAAATCGAAAGGAAATCAAGCCACCGACACGAGATAGGTGTCGAGCGTTTGTCTATTCAAATCAAAGGGGAGCGAAGCGCCGTGCCGAACAGTCAGGAGTCAAACACTCAGGAAAAGGACGCTCAGAACTTTTTGACGCCGCCCGAGGAGAACCCGGGAAGCCCCGCAACGCCGCCCAACGAGACCGCTCAACTTTACGGCGCGCTCAAATGTTATTTTTACACTCCGAAGCGCGGGGACATTTGGGGCGCGTTTTGTTTTCTGTTCAACGGGACCACCGGCGAGACCATGGAGAACGTCTTTTGGGTGACGCGCATGCTCGTCGGCCCCCCCATAGACGTAAACATGGGCTGGCGAGAACTCAACAAGGCTATTCCCAGTATGGGGGTTTACGAAAAAGCGATGGGAGACAAGCTGATCAATTCGATGCTGGAGATTTTCTCGCCTTCCGCCCGCATCGAATTGAGTCAAAGCGCCGACGCCTCCGCGCGTTTGGGCTCGCTCTCCACAGGAATTCGCAACAGCTTCGAGCGCACGACCCACTATTTCCTCGAGCTCAAAATGGCGTTCGAGCACTTGTCCCGCCAGGATATGATCAACGCGGGGGTGTTGCCGAAAGAGGGCGAGGAGGCGAAGGCGCCCGATAATCCGGCGGCCGAGAAGCACGAAAAATCCTTCGCGGGAACCCTGATCACGTGTTTGCCCGTTATCGACCCGGTGCGGGGGACGCCCGTTTCCGAGCTCACCCCCGGCGATGTGCTGGAGGTCAAGATACAGGGCGGGATAGGCGCGGGGGAGCTCATTCAGCAATACCTGAACTCGACGAACCAGGACGCGGCGTTTCCCGTGCTCACCGTCGAAAAAAAAGACGACGATAAGACCTATGTGGTTTTAGAGATCAACGAAGAAGTGAAAGGGCTGATCACCGTATCCAAAGACCTCCGCCTGCGTACGCTGCAAAGAGTTCCTCTTCAGAAAAAGACCATAGCCATCAACGTGGACAATCTGATCTTCTTTGGAACCCTTATCGCCGCGGCTATCGTCATATTGTTCGTCATCAGGTTTTTGTTTTTCTAAACTCTTATTTTTCTAGATTGCCGTCTTTCGCGCCGCGTTTTTTCAAGCGAAATTTTTTCAAGCGAAATCGCGATAGTCCCGTCTTCGATTCGTGGATCATGAGGCAACAGGAGGCTCAACAGATTGAAAAAATTTTTCGTTCTGGCCGCCATCGCCGTCGTCGGGTGGGGAGCCTGGTATTCTTTTTTCAGAAAAACCCCCGTGACGTACGAGTTACGCACGGAAAAGGTCGATAGCGGGGACATCACGGCAACGGTCACGGCCAGCGGCAAATTGAACGCCGTGTCCGTCGTCGAGGTGGGAACTCAGGTCTCCGGGACCATACAGGAAATCTACGTGGATTATAACTCCCCGGTAAAAGAAGGCCAATTGATCGCGCAGCTCGACCCCTCGGTGTTGCGATCCCAGTTGGTGGAAAGCCGAGCCAGCTTGGAGGTCGCCGAAGCGGGCGTGGGCAGCGCCAGCGCTTCCCTCGTCGATTCCGAACGCAAGCTGAAGCGCAATAAAGAGCTTTACGCGCGTAAATTGATCGCGAAAAGCGAGCTGGAGGACTCCGAGACCGACGTCCTGCTCAAACGCGCGCAGCTCCGGGAAACCAAAGCGCGCGTCACCCAAGCGCAGGCGGCTGTCGAGCGCGCGCAGACCAACCTCGACTTCACCCGCATCACCTCGCCCGTCGACGGCGTCATCGTGTCGCGTCAAGTCGACGTCGGCCAGACGGTGGCGGCCAGCTTTCAGACCCCCACCCTTTTCAGCATCGCGAGAGATCTCACCCGCATGCAGATCGACACCAGCGTGGACGAGGCGGATATCGGCCGAGTCGCCGAGGGGCAGGACGTCGATTTTAGCGTGGACGCCTTTCCCGAGGAACTCTTTACCGGAAAAGTCGTGCAGGTCCGAATAGCCCCGGCGACGACGGACAACGTCGTCACGTACACGGTCGTCATTCACGTGGACAACGCCGACCTCCGTTTGAAACCCGGCATGACCGCCAATGTTTCCATCAAAACCGACAAACGTCAGGGAGTGTTGAGAGTTCCCGCGGCGGCGTTGCGCTTCCGGCCTCCGCAAGATCTGCTGGACACCCTTTCTATCGCTTCCGAGGACACGCGGGTTCGGACGTCGAGCTTGAATTCGGGGAGCGTTTGGATCGTTCGCGACAAACAACTGGCCCAGAAGGTTTTCGTGCGAACGGGGATCTCCGACAACAATCGGATCGAGATCGTTTCGGGCGATATTCGAAATGGCGACGAACTCGCCGTCGCGGCCCTGGCCCCCGGCGTCGGCCGCCCCCGGCGGAGACCGTTTTGAAGATGGCGGCGACTCCTCAGCCAAATATAAATCAATTCTCAAATATAAGTCAATCATCAAATACAAATCAATCATCAAACACAAACGCCTTGATTGAAGTGCGCAGCCTGGTCAAGGTCTACCACGCCGGGGAGGTCAGCCTGCGCGCGCTTGACGACGTATCGTTCTCCGTCGAGGCGGGAGAATTCGTCTGCGTGATGGGTCCGTCGGGCTCCGGCAAATCGACGATGATGAACATTCTAGGATGCCTGGATATCCCCTCCGAGGGAAATTACATCTTGGACGGCATCGACGTCAAAAATCAGACTCGCTCGCAATTGGCGCGAATACGCAACCGTAAGCTGGGTTTTGTATTTCAGGGATTCAATCTTTTGCCGCGCGCCAACGCGCTCGAAAACGTGGAACTGCCTCTGCTCTACCGTAATGTTCCAAGCGGAGAACGCCATAGGACCGCGCTTTCCGCGCTCGAGCGCGTAGGGCTGGGGAACCGGGTCAGACACAAACCCAACCAGATGAGCGGCGGGCAACAACAACGCGTTGCCATCGCCCGCGCGCTCGTGGGCGACGCCCCGGTTATCCTGGCCGACGAGCCCACGGGAAATCTGGACACAAAAACCAGCGAGGAGATCATGCGCCTTTTCTCGGACTTAAACAAAGAGGGCATCACCCTCATCCTCGTCACCCACGAGCCGAACATCGCTCTCTGGGGCAGCCGCATTTTACGATTCCTCGACGGCAAACTCGTCGCCGACGAGAAGCAAATAATATAGGAAGGCGGCCAGCGCGTATTGGAGCAGACGCCGCTCAAATTTCCCCGTCAGAGATGCGGTCGAACGCTTTCCCTTTTTTCTGTAATCACGCGCTCGCCACCGGTCACTTCACGTCGAAACCCTCGTGGAACGTGACGATTCCCGCGGGCGCGTCGTTTTTTGATTGCGGCTCCAGGCTCAACGCCATAAAATACTCCGCTGGAATGTCCTCGTGCGTCAGGTTGGGGTCGCTCTTAAAACCGAATCGCTCGTAATATTGGGGCTCCCCAACCAGCACGCACCCCTTGCCGCCGATCCGCCTCAGTCGATCCAGCCCGCTTCGAACGAGGGCCGATCCTAGGCCGCGCCCTTGAAAGCCCGGCAAAACGGAAAGCGGACCTATGCCGTACCAGTCGCGGGTTCCGTCCGAAATCGACACGCGCGAAAAAGCGATGTGACCAACCACTTTGCCGCCGAATTCCGCCACCAGGGAAATAGCCAACGCGCCGGCGTCGCGCAGGGCGTCGACAATCCTCGCCTCCGTCTGCCGGCTG
>JAISQE010000139.1 GCA_031274425.1 Synergistaceae bacterium
TAGGGCATGGGGGGTTTGATAGAAAAAATCAAACAAAGGACGGTGCTATTGATGAAATTTTTTGCTGATTGCGCAACGATTGACGAGCTGAAATGTGAATATCGCAGGCTGGTAATGCCCCACCACCCAGACAGGGGCGAGGACGTTGAAACCATGAAGCGAGTCAACGAGCAGTACGCGGAACGCCTGGAGTGGATAAGAACTTCCTCGATCTTTTGGGGCGTCATGTAAACTCCGTGTTTTCAGATAGAGGGCAATATTTTTCCGGCAATGTGCTTCTGAAAAGGCAACGTGGCTGGTTTGTCGGACCTGCAAGGTAGAAATAGACGCCCTGCTCCCTAAAGCCCGTCACTTGCTGTATTCCTCCGAGGGTCTGAACGGAACAGACCCCTTTCCACTCCTCTGGGACATGCGCAATACTTCCCGCGTCACCCTTCCATATCCCGCCTATCGCTTCAACAACATCCTCGCAGACAAACATTGGCTCACTGTCCACCAAAACGATTCGTACTTTCTCAAACTCGAACACCTGCAAACAGCTATCCATTTGATATGCCTCCTGTTCATTTTGCCTCCGCGCCAAGCCTTATTCCGGGTCCTCCGAGAGTTGCGTGGAGAGGTAGCGCTCCCCGGAGTCCGGCAGTATCGCGACGATGTTTTTGTCTCTGTTTTCCTCGCGGGCCGCGACTTTGAGCGCCGCCCAGACGGCCGCGCCGGCGGATATGCCGACGAGCACGCCCTCCTGACGGGCGACCTCCCGCGCCGTCGTGAACGCGTCTTCGTTGGCGACGCGCAGGATCTCGTCGAGCAGAAATCGGTTCAACACCTTGGGCACGAACCCCGCGCCGATGCCCTGGATGCGGTGCGGTCCCGGCTGTCCCCCGGAGAGCACGGGCGAGGCGTCCGGCTCGACGGCGACGACGCGCACGTCGCTTTTTCGGGCTTTGAGCACTTCCCCTACCCCGGTGATGGTCCCTCCCGTCCCCACGCCCGCCACGAGCACATCCACGTTGCCGCGCGTGTCGCGCCATATTTCCTCCGCGGTGGTCTCCCGGTGCGCCTGGGGGTTCGCGGGGTTGTCGAACTGCAGCGGCATGAAGCTGCCCGCGATCTGAACGTTGAGTTCGCGCGCCTTTTTGACCGCGCCGTTCATGCCCTCGCCGCCCGGGGTCAACACCAGGTCCGCGCCCAGCATCCGCACCAGTTTGCGGCGCTCGATGGACATCGTCTCGGGCATGGTCAGGATCAACTTGTAGCCGCGGGAAGCGCAGGCAAAGGCCAGGCCTATTCCCGTGTTGCCGCTGGTCGGCTCAATCACCACGCTGCCGGGCGAAAGTTTCCCCTCGCGCTCGGCCGCCGTGAGCATGGCCGCGCCTATGCGGCATTTGACGCTGGCGAGCGGATTGAAAGACTCCACCTTGCCCAGAACCACGCCCGGCAACCCCGCGCCGATTTTCCCCAGCCTCACGAGGGGCGTGCCGCCGATGGCCTCCGTGATGTTTTCATAGACCCTCCAGCGGAACCCTCCGCCCGTTTTCTGCGCCTCATTCTGCTTTGTCATATCGAATACTCGCTTTCATGGTCGATATCGTACTTGAACAGCGCCTCAATGCGCCGTTTGAACGCCAGCAGCTCCGGGGCGCTGCGCCGGCGCGGGCGTTGCGTGGGGATCGTGAACTTGTTGCGCACGGAACCGGGCTGCGGGGAGAAGATCACGATTTCGTCGGAAAGGTAGAGCGCCTCGTCCGTGTCGTGGGTCACCAACACGATCGTGATGCCGGTTTCCTGCCACAGGCGCAGCAGCTCGTCCTGCAGGCGCTCCCGCGTGATCGTGTCCACCGCGGCAAAGGGCTCGTCCATCAGGATGATCTTGGGCTCCACCGCAAGGGCGCGCGCCAGAGCCAACCGCTGCCTCATGCCGCCTGAGAGCTGCGACGGGTATTTGTTGAGCGAATCGCCGAGCCCCGCCTTTTTCAAGAACGCGACGGCGCGCTCCTCCCGCTCTTCGCGGGGCATACGGCGCAGCGAAAGGGGGAAGGTCACGTTCTGCAGCACCGTCATCCAGGGGAAGACGGCGTAGTCCTGAAATATCATGGCAATATCGTGCTTGGGCCTGTTTTTGAACATGCCGTTGGCGAGCGGGGAGAGAAACTGGTATTTGCGCCGATAGGCCTCCATCTCCTTGCGGGTCGCCGGCAGCGGTTCCAGCACCTGCACCCCGTCGATATAAACCGAGCCCTCCGTGGGGGCCTGCAAACCCGCCAGGATCTCGAGAAAGGTGGACTTTCCGCAGCCCGATGGTCCCAAAATGCTCACGATCTTGCCGTCGGGGATTTTGAGCGACACGGAAAGCACCGCCGTCAGGCCCTCGGCGGTACGATTTTCGTTGACGATAGAAAAAAACTTGCTGATTCCGCGCGCTTCGATCATGTTCGTTCTCCTATCTCCCGATCTTCCACACCGACAGCTTGAGTTCCAGAAACTTCAGGACCTCGATCAAGAACCACCCGATGACGCCCAGCACCGCCATGCAGACCACCATCACCGGTATCTGGAAAAAATCTTTGGCCTCCACCAGCATGTAACCGAGCCCGCTGCGGCCGCCGTACATTTCCGCGATGACGAGCATCACCAGACCCATGGCCACGCCCGTCTTCACGCTCATGATGATGGACCCCAGCGCGTGCCAGATGTACACGTGCAGGATCAGCGTCAGCTCGCTCGCGCCGAATACGCGCGCGGAGGCCAGATAGCGGGGTTCCGTGTCCTTTACGGCCTGATACGTGTTGAAAAGAATGGGATAAAACGCCCCCAAAAAAATCAAAAACGTCTGCATCGGCAAGCCGATGCCAAAGAGGATGATGGTGACGGGCACCCAGGCGGGCGGCGGAACGGGCGCCAGAAGCTGGAACAGGGGCAACACGCGCTTGCGTATGGCCAAGTTCCAGCCCATCAGAATGCCGATGGGTATGGCCGTCGCGATCGCGATGCCGAGCCCCAAAAAAAACTTGCCCATGCTGTGTCCGATATGTGTGAGCAAGCGCCCGCGGGTCAAGAGCTCCCAGAAAGTGACCGACACGGTGCTCAACGGCGGCGCCAGCGTGCTCGGAACCACCCCCAGGCGCGGCAGAAGCTCCCACAAAGCCAACAGGGGAACCAGGACGGTGAGGAACTCCCATGAAAACAGGCTGCCCAGGGCGTTTCTTAAAAAATAACCCACCTCCCGCAATATCAGCCTTACGCCTCTGGTCTCGTAACGATTCATGCGACGTCGCCCTTTCTTGTCCTCTTCCTTTTTGTCACTTGTTTTCCTCTTCTTTTTCCGCGTCTTCCTGATCTTCGTCTTCCCGCTCCTCATCTTCTTCGACAACGCGAATCCCGTCATCGTCTAGAAATTCCGTCAGAAGGGCGATCAAGGAGTCGTCCGCGCGACCGAACTCCGGCACGGGCTGACCCTCCAACACTTGGAAGGGCAGGGCGGTCTTGCCGGCCGTGGCGCGCCTCAGGGCATCGGGGCCCTCCGCCTCCGCCAGCAACAGAAAATTCGCGAGGGCCTCGCCCTTCTCTTTTTGTTCTTTCCGCACCAACAGCACCTGCACGGCTTGGTCCACGATGGCCGGGCAGCACTCGTCTCCGGGCTGAACGTCCCAGTTCTGGTAAAGCACGGAATGCCCCTGGTGGATCGCGACCGCGGCAAAGGCTCCCTTGATGACGGCGGCGTCCGCCGTTTTCGACTCCAGCGCCGGGATCATGGCGTCGAAGGGCATCACCTCGTAAGAGACGCCGGACAAGTCGGCGTGCATCCGCTCGGCGTCTTTCAGCAATGCCTTGAGTAACACGCACTCGGGCGAGGAAACGGCTATTTTGATGCCGTTTAGCTCACCCAGGCGCAGGTTCAGTCCCTTGCGCAACACCAGCGTCGCGCCGTAGGGAAACGTGATCCTGCCCATTCCGGTCAAATTTTCGAACCCCGGCAGCTTTTCCAGGCTTTTGACCTTTTCGATCTCCACGAAGCCGCCGTCGAGTCCGCCGGAGAGGAGCGCGTAACCGATGTCGGCCGTGGAGTTGAATTTTACCGCGTCGAAGTCCTCCCATCCCTCTTTCTCGGAGGCGAGGTAAAGAGCCGCGACCAGGTTCCCGCCGCTGTGGCCGATCTTGAACCGCGCCGCCTCAGGGGTTCGAAACGCGTAAAACAGCAGGAGGGCGCTCGCGGCCACGACGAAAAATATCGAAAATATGGGGAATCTCGACAAAACCCTGAGACGCATGTCCTTCGCGGCCATTTACCAGGTGATGCCCCTGAATGCCTCCGCGAACAGCTTATTGCCTGGGTTTTCTTTGATGCTGCCCAGTTTGAGCAGCTCGTCGCCCAGAAGTTTCAGGCCCTTCGTGTCGAGGATGATGGTGAATTTCAGCCGGTCGTTGCCGTGTACGATCGCTTCCTTGGGCGCTCCGGTGTAGCGCGCGGCGATATCGACGATGTTGTCCGCGACGGGATTTGCGAGGATGACGGCGTTTGCCTCGTCGACGGCCTGAACGAAGCGCTTGAGTTCCTCGGCGCTGTTCGCCAGCACCCTGTCGCTGGCGTTGATGGTGCGGCACGGAATGTTTGCGGAAACGTCCGGGAACAGCACCTTATAGCCCTGTAGCTCCGCTATGCTCACGTGCGGTTCTTCCAGAATTGCCCCGTCGACGCTCTTGGACTCGAGTGCCGCGATGGCGGGGCCTCCCGCGAGACGTTGCAGGTTGAACGAGCCGCCGGCGTCCAGCGCCTTCACCGTCAGCGAGATGACGGCCTCGCAGGTGGGGGAGATGCCGGCGATTTCCTTGCCTTTCAGGTCCGCGAAGGTCTCGATGGGGGAATCCGGCTCCACCAGCAGCACCGAGGTGCAGGGCTTCTTGACCTGCGCGATGGACTTTATGGGCGCTCCGTTGGCGATCGCCGCAATCGCGACGGTGGGGCAGGACCAGAACACGTCGGCCCCTCCCGAGACCACCAGGTCGCGGGCCGCGGCGTTGTCCGCCACGCTCTCGATGACGACGTCGAGTCCGTGCTTCTCGAAAATACCCAGCTCTTTGGCCACGTACAGGTTGAGGTGGTGCGTGGTGTTCGCGTCCGCGACCACAATTTTGGGCAGCGCCGCCTCCGCGAAACCCGCCGCGGAAAGGACCAACGCCAATACGCCGATCGCCGCCTTTCGAGCGAAAGAAGATGCGAAAAAAGAAGATGTGGAAGATGTGGAAAATATGAAGCTTTTTCTCATAATGAAACCCTCCTCGGAAATAAATTGCACATAAATGCAAACAACCTCGAACGGCGGAGCCCTTGAGTTCCGCCGCGCGTCATATCGCGGCTTTTTCTCCCTGGATCACCCCCGTTTCGATTTCGAGAAGGCGGTCCGCCCACTTCGCGGCCCAGTCGCGCAGAGCCGCCACGGTCAGGGGCTGAGGCGTCTCCGACACCTGGTGGGCCGCGATTTTCCGCGCCAGCTCGGTGTACACCTGCGCTTGCTTCGAGCCGGGGGCGGCCTCGATGGTGGTTTTCCCCGCGAGCTCGCTCTGCGTCACGGTGACCGAGCGCGGAACGTACTCCACAACCTTCGTCTTCGTCTCCGCCGCAAAATCGTCGATGATGGTCTTCGAGTAATCCTGGTTGATCGAGTTGGCGATAATCCCGCCTAGAAGCGCGCCGCCGGAGTTCGAATATTTTTTTATCCCGGTAAAAAGGTTGTTGGCCGCGTAAATCGCCATGAAGTCGGCGGAGGAGACCGTGAACACGTGCTCGGCGATTCCCTCCCGGATGGGGACGGCGAAACCGCCGCAGACCACGTCCCCCAGAACGTCGAAAATCACGTAGTCGAGTTCGAGTTCCTCGAAAACATGCTGCTGCTTGAAGAGCTGCACCGCCGTGGTGATTCCCCTCCCCGCGCACCCCACCCCCGGCGAGGGCCCCCCGGCCTCCACGCAGTAAATGCCGTTGAACCCCTCGAACACCACGTCTTGGGCCTTGACCTTGTTGTTTCTGTCCCTGAGCGTATCCAGAACGGTGGGGATGTAGCTTCCGCCGCGCAGCGTGTTGGTCGAGTCGCTCTTGGGGTCGCAGCCGAACTGCATCACTTTGAAGCCGAACGTCGCAAGCGCCGCGCTGATGTTGGACGTCGTCGTCGATTTCCCTATGCCGCCCTTCCCGTATATTGCGATCTGTTTTATCTTCTTTGCCATGACATTTTTCCTTTCGTTATTGGAATCAGGGGGGCGGGGCTCGCTCGGCCGCTTCGCGGTCCTGATGACGAAACTAAGCGATTCGCACAGCTCCTTCGTCGTTGGCTCTCTGCTTATCACTGGCCCCCCTGAAACCCCCCGAATTGGCCCCAGGGAGGCGGAGCCCGCTCTAAGCGACTCACTCCGCTTGTCGGTTCGCTGCTTATTGCTGGCCCCCCTGAAACCCCCGGATTGGGCTCAGGGGGCGGAGCGGGTTGGTAAAGAACATAAAAAATTTACGGCGTCCGCGATCGGTCCGCGGAATTCGACGCATTCGACCCCCCTCGCGTAAAGCGTCGCGTAGGGCCATCGTCCGATCCGGCTGACTACGACGAAGGCGCAATCGGAAAGAGCGTTCGCCGCCGCGTCCATGGCCTCATCCGTGTCGCCAGCGCCGCAGAGGGCGAAGGCGGGCCTCTCTTCCACGACGCGATAGCTTCCGCTCGCGCCGTCAACTTCTACGATGGTGAATCGGGAGCACTGCCCGAAGTGCAGGTCCACGTTCTCCCCGTCCGCGCTGGCGATCGCCGCTTTATATTTCTCCATGAGAAAAACGCCTCCATGCTCTGCTTCTACTGTCGCTCCTATCCATTTTCTCTCGATTCCCTTTCGTTTTCTTTCACGATCTCATCGAGCACCCGGTCGATTCTTTCTTCGATCTGAAAGATCCTCATGCCCCGTTCGATAAAAAACTTCGCCGGAGTTGCGCCGATTTTCGCCACAAAAAGGGCGTCGCAGTCGCTCAAAAGCGCGGCGACCTTTTCCAGGCTCTCGCGATGATGCGCTGTCCCCTGCTCGACGGGGCCTTGAGCGGGTATCCGGTAGTGACGCCGTTTCTCCAGAAAGATGGGCGCGCGCGAGCCGCCAAGGTCGTACACAAAGAAAGAGGTGGCGCGCCCGTAATGGTAGTCGATGAAATTGCCGTCGCTGGAAGCGAAGGCGGCTCGCTTTATCATATACAACGGTTTCCGTCAAAACCGGCGGTTTTAAAACGCCGGAACAACCGCCCCGTTGTACTTCTCTTGAATGAACTTGCGCACCTCTTCCGTCGTCAGCGCGTTCTTGAGGGCGACGATGGTCGGGTCGTTCACGCGCGCCGTCTTCGTGACGAGGACGTTCGCGTAGGGAGAGTCCTTGCCCTCCCGGAACAGCGCGCTGTTCGGGTCGATGCCCGCCTCCAGGATCCTGTTCGTGTTGGTGATGTAGCCGTCGAACTGGTCCCCATTGCGGATGATGATGCCCGCGTCGAGTTCCACGATCTCCACCGGCTTCACGTACTCGGCGATGTCCTCTTTCGTGGCGGAGAAGTTTTGAATGTCGGGTTTGAGCTTGATGAACCCGTTCTGTTCCAGGATCCTGAGCGCTCGGTACTCGTTGGTGGCGTTGTTGGGCACCGCGATGACGGCCTTGTCGGGGATCGCCTCCTTCGTTTTGTGCTTGGTCGAGTAGAACCCGATCGGCTCCACGTGAATGTTCCCCGCCGGAAGCAGGTCGTACCCCTGTTCCGCTTTCACCGAGTTGAGATAGGGCACGTGCTGCGCAAAATTGACGTCGAACTCGCCGTTGCTGGTCTGTTCGTTATAAAGGCGCGAACTTGCGCTGGCGTCGTCGATGGGGTAAATATCCAGATCGATCCCCTGCTCGGCCAGCTTCGGTTTGACGAACTCGAGAAGCTCCACGTGGGGCACGGCCGAGGCGATCACCTTCAATGTGGTCCTGTCCGCCGCGAACGCCGCCCCGCCCGAAAAAAGAAAAATAATCGCTGTAATTATAAGAACTGACTTTATCGTGTTTTTCATTACGGAATACCTCCTCGATAATATCTTGTATCGAAACCGTGGGGCTCTACCCCACACCCCGCAAGGAGGCTCGGCCTCCTTGACCTCTTTTTAAATAAGCGCCTCTTAAATCATAAGCGCCTCTTAAATCAAGTGTCTTTTTTTCAGCACGAACTTCGATAAACTGTTGCCGACGAACTGGACGGCCTGAACGATGACGATCATGACAAGGACCGCCGCCAGAAGGATGTCCGTCTTGAACCGGGAATATCCGAAGCGCACCGCCACGTCTCCCAACCCCCCCGCGCCCAACGTCCCGGCCAGAGCCGTCGTCGAGATGATCGCGATGACGGAGATGGTGAAACTCCTGATGAGGCTCGGCAGCGCCTCCGGGAGCAGCACTTTCAAGACGATGTCCCTGTTTTTGGCTCCCATGGACCTGGCCGCCTCGATTTTGCCCTTGGAGACCTCCAGGATGCTGCTCTCCACCAGTCTTCCGAACATGGGAATGCAGGTGACCGCCAAGGCGATGATGCAGGCCTTCGGGCCGTAAGACTTCCCCAGAATCAGCCTCGAAAGCGGCAGGGTGAGGATGATGACGATCATGGACGGAAGCGACCGGAATCCGTTGATGACGCCCCCCGCAATCGCGTTGAACCTGGGGCTCGGGTAGATTCCGTCCTTGTCCGTGATCACCAGGATTATTCCCAGAATCAGCCCGAAAAATACCGTCAGTATCGTCGTAAAAAGCACCATATACAGCGTGTCGTAAATCGCCGGAACGACGATCGCCCATGTTTTTGCGCTGAAAGCGCTCTCTATCGTCTCGATCCAAGTCAGTTTGCCCATTTCATATCCCCTCGCCGTCGCTCCAGCCGAAGCTGGCGAACCCGGCGTCTATCCTGAGAAACAGCTTCGCGGTATCGCTCTGCGGCGACTCGAAGACGCTCCTGACCGATCCCTTTTCCACGATCATGCCGTCCTCCAGGACCGCCATGTTTTTGCAGATGTAGCGGATCACGTTGAGTTCGTGGGTGATCAGGATGATCGTCAACTTCAGCTTCTCGTTGATGTCCTTCAGAAGGTCGAGCACGGACAAAGTCGTCTGAGGGTCCAGCGCCGACGTCGCCTCGTCGGAGAGCAGAATATCGGGGTTGTTGGCCAGCGCCCTGGCGATTCCCACCCTCTGTTTCTGGCCTCCCGAAAGCTGGCCGGGATAAAAGTCCGTCTTGTCGCTCAAATCGACCAGTTCGAGGATCTCTTTCACCCTGCGCTCTATTCTGTCCCTCGTTTCCCCAGCGATCTCCAGGGGAAAGGCCACGTTCTCCGCCACAGTCCTGGCGTCGAGGAGGTTGAAGTGCTGAAAAATAATGCCGATCTTCTGGCGGTAACGGTCGAGTTCCTGCTTCGACAGCCGGGTGATCTCCGTCTCCCCGATCGTTATCTCCCCTCCGTCCGGCTCCTCCAAGCGGTTGATGCATCGGATCAGCGTGGATTTGCCCGCCCCGCTGAACCCGACGACCCCGAAAATATCGCCTCGGTCGATCTCCAGGTCGACCCCTTTCAGTACGGCGAAGTTTTTGTCTTTGGAGCGGAACGTTTTCCTTAGGTTCGATATTCTTATGAAATGGCCGGCAGCCCTCCCATCCCCAAATGCGCTCAAATCATCCGCCTCCCCGGTCGTGCTAGTTATAGGTGTCGAGCACCTTGCCGTAAATGTCCTCTATCAGCCGGAGCCCTCCCTTGTACCCCGCGTACCCGGTGGTCAAAACCAGCCTGTAGGGGGACGGCAGGCTGGCGGAGATAAAGTCGTACTTCAGATCCCTCGCCAGCATTTTGTCCCACCCTCCCCCGATGATCAGCCCTCGGCCCGCCGATTCGCCCGCCGCCTCGCGGATCTGCTGCTGCGCGGCTCCCGCGTCCGGCTGAAAGAATACCGGGATGGTCTTCTTGTCGGAGATCTTCGCCATCTCCGCCCGGATTTTCTCGTGATGCTCCTCCGGGACGTTGTCCGTCACAAATTGCTCCTTGGGCACAATGCCCGTCTCGTGCAGCAGAAACTTGCTGACGCCGATGACGTAGCTGGCGTCGTGCAGGATGTGGACGAAACCCGGCAGGCCGTAGCGGAATTCGAGCAAAAACGTCGCCAGGCTGTCCAGTTCCTCGTAAAACACCTTCTCCTCCTGCGCGATGAACCGCTCCACCCGTTCCTCCGGCAGGTGGGCGAACTCGGCGACGCCCCGCAAGAACCGCGTCGTCTCGTTTCCCCCGATCGGGAGATAGGGGAAAGCGTAGAACGGAGTGCCGTACTTCTCCCGCAGATGCTCCGCGATCGAGAGCCCGTACCAGGGAGAGACCAAGATGTTGAAGCTGGCCTGCGGAATGGTCTTCCACTCCTCGACGCCCTTCGAATGGGGCCCGAAGAGCAGGTTCACCCTCAGGCCGATGCCCTCGAGGATGCGCCGGAACTCCTCCAGGTTCCCCTTCCAGAACGGGTCCTGATAGGGGATCGTCGCGAAAAGATTGACCAGGCCGGGTTCTTTTTCGGTGTGGTTGTACGCGTAGAGGTCCACGTACTGGTCGATCACCGCGTTCACGATCAAATCGTGCGCCTCGAAATTGCTGCATTTGAAGCCGGGAGTATCGACGAAAACGATGGGTTTGCCCTCCTCGGCGAATTTTTTCGTGACCTGCGCCGCGTCGTCTCCCACGATCGCCGACGTGCATCCGGTCAGCACCACCTGAAGGTCCGTGTCCAGAACCTTGTACGTGTTCCTGATGAGGTTTTCCAGCTTCTCCTCCCCGCCGAACACCACCTCCCTTTCCGTGAAATTCGAGCACGGCGCCGTGTTGCCTCCCGCGTAGCCCTTGGCCCTGTCGAAAAACCCCGTGACCATGACTCCGCAGCCGGGCCCCGAGTGCAGGATCGGAACGGCCCTGGGGATGGCGACCACCGTCTGCATCCCCCCTATGGCGCACATGAAGCGCTGCTGCTCGATAAGCCCCGGCATCTAACTAAAAGCCTTCCGCTTCGGCGTCCGCGCCCAAAAACGCGTAAGGGTCCTGCTCCAGCCACCACTTCGAGTACGGGATGACCGCGTGTTTGGCGAGGTTTTTCACGAACTCGTCGTTCTCGATGGCGTCCGCTATGCGCCTGCCGTACTTGACGATGCCCTCGTAGCCCATCCCGTAGTGCTCGTCCCCTATCAGGAGGGAGGGGATACCGAACTTCGCGCCCCAGAGCGTCATTCCTCCGTGCCGCGCCAGAAGAATGTCCGGTTTCGTTCTGTTCAGGATGTTGACCAGCTCGAACTCCTGCTTGTTGCAGACGTTGTAGCCCGGGACGTCGCCGTAGGTCTCCACCAGGTTATTCAGCGAGTCGAGGGAGTCGACCCCTTTGTCGTAAACGGGGTCGTGATGGAAGATCGCCGCACCCAGCGGGCGCAGGCCCAGTTCCCTCAAAAGCCCCAGGAGCGCGTGCCCGTGCGACGCGCCGGCCGTCACGTACGCCGTCTTCCCGCCCAGCGCCTCCCTGAGCCTCTCTATCTCCGGCAGCCATTTCTCGCGCTCCTCGCGCAGGAACGTCTCGACCTCGTCCCTCCTGTCGGTCATCTTTCCCAGCTCCCGGAACCATTTCTCCGTCTGCTCGATGCCGTAGGGAGGCGACACGCTGATCTCCGGAACGCCGAACTCCTGTTCGAGCGCCGCCGCCAGATAGGAACCCAGCGTCGAGCAGATTTGCACCGTGGCGACCGCCTCCGAGGACGTCTCGATCTGGGCCACCGTCGCATAGGGCGTCAGGTAGTTGGCCCTCAGCCCCAAGCGCTTGAACCACTCGCCGAAGACGTCCGTACCCCAAAAGTTCACGATGTTGACCAGGTCGGGCTGTTTTTTCGCGGCCGGCTTGATCAACTTTCTCGCCACGCCGTGGTATCCCGCGTCGAAGCCGGACGTCCAGATTTTGGATCGGAAGCCCTCGCAGAAAATGGGAGACACCGGGATGCCGATCTCCTGCTCGACCTCCTCGGCTATTCCCTGAACGTCGTCGCCGATGATGCCGGAGGCGCAGGTCGTGACGATGAAAATAACGTTCGGTTTCACCCTTTCGTAAACCTCGCGGATGGTCGCGGCCAGCTTCTCGTTCCCGCCGTAGACCGTGTCGTGCTCGTCCATATTGGTGCTGAAGATGCGCCTCTGCTGCGGGTCGGCGACGCCGCGGTGCTTGCCGTTGACGCGGTAGGTGAAGCCGTAGTCGTGGAGACGTCCGGCGCACCCCACGGGCCCGTGGCTGATCACCGCGCTGTCCTGTATCAGGGCCACGGCGCAGGTGGCGTTGCTGGTCGAACAGCCGAGACACTGACTGAAAGAGCGCTCGGAGTCGGTCAATTCGCCGCACTTGGCGCACTCAACCAGCTCCGACGCCGTACCCTTGAATCCCGTGATCGAACCGAGCCTGTTCTCCCGAACCTGTACCTCGGCGGCTTTCAGATTGACGGTGCTCAAATATATCCCTCTCCTATCCTCATAAAATCCGTAGTAATAAAGTAATAAAAAAATCAGCTTTCCGATGAAAGCTGATCTCAAAATAAATCTCTCTCTTCGAGCGGCGATATCAGACCGTCATCATTGCGGGCACAACCCATATATATGTATGCAACGAAAATCACACATCCGCTGCATTCGACTGCACATACACATGTTCCGCATTTTTCCGCCAAATCCGCTCATGACGTTCTCCCGCCTTTTCTTGTTTAATAACTTATAAAAACAATATGATTTAACAAGTTTTAAGTGATTATACCCGTAGATTTCTATTTGTCAAGGACCGCCTCAACCTATTTGACCGCGAGAGCGGGGACCAGAGAGCGGGGCTCTCTCAGCTCCAGGTCCAGCGTCGGTGCGTGATCATTACGAAGGCGAACAGGGCTACCCCCGCGGCGGCCAGCGGAGCCCCTTTGCCGAAAGAGGGGCGTCTTGCGTGGAAAGCGATGCCGGTTTTGTTTGCCAAGAGGCGCAAATTGAGCAGATGTAAGACGGGGTAACCTCGTTTCAACGCCAATCCGATCACTCCGTCGCCGGCGTCGAGCCCCGTTTCCGGCGGCAACAGCCCAGGGGAAAGCCGGATCGCGGCTTCGTCGTGTCCCAGGTTGGCCTCGGAGCCGCCGATATTGACGACCAGCTTTGCTTTTTGCGCCCCGTCCTCGATCAAGGACATCTTGCGGTCGATCACGGCGGCTACGGAAGGGGCGCGGAACACGTTTACCCCGTCGTCGCGGGCGGCGTTTTCCAGAAGGGCTATTCCTTCGCCGGGAATGCCGCCCCCGTTTTCTCCGCCGCCCCCCAAGGTATAGAAACGCGGCTTCGTCGCCAGGAATCCGTGCTCGCGTAAAATCCTTCCCAAAAGAGGCCACGGAGCCGACCGTCGATTGGCGCCCCAGGTGGAGGAACCCAGGGACACCGCCAGGTCGATCGCTATCCCGCGCGTTTCCGCCGCGGCCAGGACGGAGAAGAGCATCCCGGGAAACGAGGACGAAGAGAGCACGACAATGCGGTCCCCCTTGCCGATCCCCATGCCGTCGAGCCACCGCAGGGTTTGCACGGCCCACAGGGGATCTCCGGCGTTCCGCTTCGATTCCAGGCTGCCCAGCGTGGTGGTGATGGAGCTCCATTCGACGCCGACGAAGCCGCTTTTGTCCGGGTCGTTGTGCTCGTCCTCTATCGACAGGACGCCCCGGCTCTCCAGCTCTTCCCACAGACGATTTTGCGCCTCGCGAACCTTGCGATAGAGGCGCGTTTCCTCCTCCGAAAGGTCTCCGCCCCACGCGGCCCAAAGCGCCAACAGAACCGCCGTCAGAACCATCAGCCTGGCCGGCGATGACTTGTCGAAATATTGCCGAAAAACGGCCGGGGTCGTTTTCATGTAAACGTTCTCGACAGAGTGACGCAGAACAGGGTGACCAGCGTACAGGAGATCGTTCCGCAAAGCGTCATGGCTATGCCTTGGCGGTGGCAGTCCGCGGCGATCAGACCGGGGACGACCCAGCCAATCCCATAGGGCAAGGGCGCGAAGAACCCCAGCCCTCCCCGCGCCAGAAGCGCGAGCAGCATTGCCGCCCCGACGCGTTCCTTTCCGTAAAGGCCCAATACCCGCGCGGCGACCGCGAGAGGCGCGGCCAGAAGCGTTCCGAGAACGAGGACCGCGGCCACGCGTCGGGGATCCCCCGCGTAAAGGGCAAGAAGCCCCGGCGTGATCGTTCCGCCGCAACTCCACCCCGTCCGGCGGTTCCAAACGAGTCCGACCAAAATCCCCAGTCCTACGGTCACGCTCTCCATAATCTCAAACTTCAAACTCAGAAGGCGGAACCCCCGAACCCTCCAGCAGGATGCGGTCGTTGTCCAGTTCTTTGCGGCTGCGCCGGGAGTAAAGCTCCAACAGGCGCGGAACCGTCATCTTCTTTCGTTCTTCGCCGGCGATGTCCACGATGATCCGCCCTTCCTCCAACATGATGGTGCGGCTGCCGAAATGCAAGGCCTGCTGAATGTTGTGGGTGATCATCATGGCGGTAAGTCTCTGATTTTCTATGACGCCGCAGGTGACGCGCATGATCCTTTCGGCGGCGGCGGGGTCGAGGGCGGCGGTGTGCTCGTCCAGCAAAAGCAGGTGCGGCTCTCCGACGGTGGACATGAGCAGGGCAAGCGCCTGCCGCTGCCCTCCGGAAAGAAGGCCCACCTTGGTTTTCACGCGATCCTCCAGCCCCATGTCGAGCCGGGCCAGCCGCTCTCGGAAAAGGGCGGAGTCCTTTTTGGAGACGCCTATCCGCAGAGGCCAGGCTTTCCTGCGGCTGTACGCCAACGCCAGGTTTTCCTCGACGGACATGCCGGGGGCGGTGCCCTTCATCGGGTCCTGGAAAAGATAGCCGATGGTGAACGCGCGTTTGTGCGGCGGCATCCACGTGATGTCCGTGCCCGCCAGGACGATGCTGCCTCCGTCCAGCAGAAAAGCGCCGGTGATCGCGTTGAACAGGGTGGACTTCCCCGCGCCGTTGGAGCCGATGATCGTCAGAAATTCTCCCCGCTTTAGGTTCAGGCTCAGGCGGTCCAGCGCGATGCGTTCGCCGGGCGTGCCTCGCTGGAAGGTTTTTTGCGCTTTATCGATCGTCAGCACGAAGTTCTCCCTCCCCCAAAGCCTCTTGATTCAGGGTCTTTCGTCTCAGGGCCTCCCGCTTCAATCCGAAAACGCGTAGCCGGTCTCTCACCGCGGGCAAGGAAAGGGCGGTCACGACAATGAGCGCGGAGACCAGTTTCAGCGCGTAGGCCGGGAAAAAGTCGCTTTTGAGCGCGAGGGCGATGATCAGCCGGTAGACGACGGAACCGCATACCGCCGACAAAAAACCGAGGGTCACGCTGCGGTGTCCGAAAAACATCTCGCCGATGATCACCGAGGCCAGCCCGACCACCATCATGCCCACGCCGCCGCCGATATCCGCGAAGCCCTGATATTGCGCCGCCACGGCCCCGGAAAACCCCACGCAGGCGTTGGAGAGGGCGACCGCGATGATCCTCATGCGGTCCACGTCGATGGACGAAGCCCTCACCATGTCGTCGTTGTCTCCGGTGGCCCGGATGCACAGCCCGAGGTGCGTGCGGAAAAACCACGTCAACACCGAAAAACAAGCGGCGCAAAGCAGAAACGCCACCCACAGCCTCACGAAATTCCGGTTTATATGGGGAAAAAGAGCGGCGGCCTGTGAAAAGAGGTGCTCGGAGCCCAACAGGGACACGTTGGAACGAGCCCCCAAAATGTACAGATTGACGGAATACAGTCCGCTCATGGTGAGGATTCCGGAGAGGATGGGGTGGATGTTCAGCTTGGTCTGCAATAATCCGGTGACGGCTCCCGCCAGGCCGCCGCAGAGAATCGCGAATAGGATTCCGTAGCCGGGCATCCCCAAGATGGCCAACGAGGCCGATATGGCCGTGCCCAGGGTGAAGCTGCCGTCGGTGGTCAGGTCCGGGGTCTTGAGGATGCGAAAGGTGATGCTGATGCCAAGCGCCATCAGGCCGTAGATCAAGCCCAGATGAAGCGAGCCGATAAAGAGCGTCATGACTTCGTACGTTCCCCGTTCTTATCTTAATTTTTTATCTCAATCGACGATGACGGAGTTTTTCAGGAGTTCCTCCGGAATCTCGATGCTGGCGGCCTCGGCCGCGGACCTGTTGAACAGGGTGACGAAGTCGGAAATCACCACGGCCGGGATATCTTTTACGGCCTCGCCTTTCAGATAACGGTCGGCCATATTGGCGGTTCTGGCGCCGATGGTGACGTCGTCGATGCTGATCGTGGCGAACGCGCCGGTGTTCACCATCACCGCCGAACTGCCGTAGATCGGAATTTTCGCCGCGTTGGCGATCTCCACCACCTGAGTCAAGGCGCTCTGAATCATGCTGTCGTTGGGCACGAAAATGGCGTCCACGCTGTCCGCCAGGGCTTGGGCTGCCTGCTGCACCTCGGAGGAGGCGGTGACGACGGCCTCCTTGAAAGCGTATTTCCCCGTGTCCGTCAGATATTTCTTCGCGGCGGCGACTGTGCTGACCGAGTTCACCTCTCCGGCGTTGTAGAGGATCCCGAAAGTTTTCACGTCGGGGGTGACCTTCTCGGCGAGCTTGAACATCTCGTCCACCGGAATGGCGTTCGAAGTGCCGGTCGCGTTTTTGTCCGGTTTCTCCATCGTGGTGACGACGCCCGCCGCCACCGGATTGGAGACCGAGATGAAGAAGACGGGAGCTTCGGCTTCCATGTTCACCATGGCTTGGGTGGGAGGCGTGGCGATGGTGACGATGAGGTCCAGATTGGCGTCCGCCATGTTCTGGCAGATGGAATTCAGGTTGCTCATATCGCCCTGCGCGTTCTGGTAATCGAAGGTCATTTTGTCCTCGCCGTAGCCCAGCTCCCGCATCCGGGAGATAAAGCCCTGACGCATGTCGGCAAAAGCTCCGTTGTCCAGCAACTGTACGATCCCCACCCGGTAGACGCCGTCTCCGGCTTTCGGGGAAACCCCCTCGGCGAAGGCGGTAAAGGGGAAGACGGCAAGAAGGAACACGACAAGAGCAAGCGCAAGCGCAATTTTTTTCATGATGACATTCTCCTTTCAAATTTTAAGCAAAGCAAAGCAAAGCACATCAAAGCAAGTCAAGTCAAAACGAATCGGCCTCTTTTGGGGGCGGCCTTTGCGCGGGCATAAACATAAAATAAACGCGAGGGAGTCCGCTCAACAGGCGTCCCTCGCGTCGTTATTGTTTTCACCTTTTCGCCTACTTCGCCTACGCCGTTCATTCGGCACGCTGAGTTTTTAACGAGGTGAATGTACCATCAACATCCCGATTTTGCAAGAGGCTCGACGCATGTTTGAGAAGGACGACCTATTGTCTATTATCGGGCTTAGAGTTATATTGTAAGTTATGTGATGTGTTGGCAAAGTATCCGTTCAGCTTCGCCCGGCCCATGTACCCCAAACAGCGCTTTGGGGAGTTTTGTTTTGCTGAGTTTGAACGTTTGCTTGTCAAGAAAGACGGGTTCCAGGGGAGTTCCGCCCTCCGGGGCTTTGCTGAATGGAGGATTTTCGAGAGTGGCATCTGACGTGGTGAAATCTTGGTGGAGAGAAACTATAGAAACTATAGTGTGGGCTCTTGTATTGGCGATGATCATACGGACCTTCGTGGTGCAGGCTTTCTGGATCCCCAGCGGCTCTATGTTGCCGACCCTTCAGGTGGGGGACAGGGTGCTTGTCGCCAAGTTTTGGAATTGGTTCACGACTCCCTCCCGGGGCAGCATCTACGTCTTCAAGTATCCTGAAGACCGCTCCCGAGATTTCATCAAACGCATCATTGCCGTTCCGGGCGATACCGTGGACATTAAAAACGGGGTGGTTTACGTCAACGGCTCGCCCGTCGACGAACCCTACGTCATCAACAAAGACCGTTACACCATGAGGCCCAATAAATTTTATCCGTCGGTTCCCTTTACCGTGCCGGAGGACAAGTACTTCGCGTTGGGGGACAATCGGCCGAACTCGCAGGACGGCCGCTTCTGGGGCTATGTTCCGGCCAAGGACATTCACGGGCCGGCGTTTTTCCGCTATTGGCCCTTGACCCGCATCGGCCTGCCTCGTTGAAAAGGCCGGAAGAAGAAGAGGAACGAACCGCATGAGCGGCAGAACCGTATGGTTCCCCGGCCACATGGCCAAGGGGGGGCGCAAGTTAGCCGAACTCGCCGAAAAACTAGATCTTATCATTGAGGTGCGCGACGCACGCGCACCTTTTTCCACATCCTCGCCGCTGGCCGACGCCCTTGCCCGCGAAAAACCTATCGTGTTGATTTTGTCCAAAAAAGATCTCTCCGACCCCCAGCGTATGAGCGTCTGGACGGAAGAGTTCCTTCGGCGGAAAAAGAACGTCTGGGCCTTTGACCTTCGCAAGGACAACTTCGAACCGCTGCGCCGATTTTTGCTGCGCCTTTCTCCGCCCCATCGCGAGCTTCGCCTGGCCGTCGTCGGCATTCCCAACGTGGGCAAGTCTCTTTTCCTGAACATGTTGCTGGGCAAATCGCGCGCTCGGGTGGGGGGTATTCCCGGCATCACGCGCGACGTGAACTGGTACAGAAGCGGCGGGTTTCTGGCGGTGGACTCCCCCGGAATCCTCGACCCGAGGAGCGAACCGGGGGTTCATCGGATACTGTCCTGGCTGGGCTGCGCCAGAGCGGACGTGGTGGGAGGGCATGAGGCCGCCGCGCTCGAACTGATTCGTTTTCTGCGAAAACGGGGTATATGGAACGTTGTCGGGGACGCGTGGGGCATCCGGGAGCCGGAGGAATCTTCCGGGGAGTCCCTTGAATCCGCCGAGGAAACGCTTGTGCGCGTCGGACGCCGGCTGGGCTGTTTGATCGCGGGAGGCGTCGTCAATAGGGAACTGGCGGGACGGCGACTCGTGGATTCTTTTGCCGCGGGCAAGCTGGGGCCCGTTACCTTGGAACTGCCGGGTGACCCTTTGTGGACTCCGCAGAGAAGCTAAAATTTTTGGAGACTTTCGAGGGAACCGTGGCGGGCACGGACGAGGCGGGCCGCGGACCTCTCGCCGGACCGGTCATGGCCGCGGCCGTGGTCTTGACGGGTTCTCAGGAAAAGGAGCTGTTGGGGTTCGGCCTCAAAGACTCCAAGCAGATAACAACGCATCGGCGGCGGGAAGAGCTTTTTCTGAAAATGTGCGAAATGCGCGTCGTTTGGCGGGCCCAAGCGGCCAGCGTCGCCTCCATAGCGAGGCTCAACATCGGCGGGGCCTCCCTCTGGGCTATGGAGAAAAGCGTCTCCAAGCTGCCCGTGTCCGTCGATCTCGTCGTCATCGATGGACTCTACGAACTTCCGGGGTTTTCGGCCCTTTCGGCCAAGCAGCTTCCCTTGGTTGCGGCGGACGTTTTAGTCCCAGCCGTTTCCGCGGCCTCCGTGGTGGCCAAAGTCCTGCGGGATCGTGTTATGATAACCTTGGATCGGCTCTATCCCATGTACGGATTTGCCCGGCACAAGGGATACCCGACCAAGGATCATCGAGACGCCGTTCGCGCCTTTGGGCTTTCTCCCATACACCGCGCGGCATTCTGCAAAAAGTTGATGGCGGGGGAATAGGCAATGGCGCAGGTATCGAACCTCAACGTTCAAATTAACCAAAATCAAATCAACCAGAATCAAGTCAACCAAAACCAGACAAGCCCCGGCGCGCCCCAGACGGTTGCCCGGGGGGACCTTCGCCCCACGCTGCCCGGGATACGTTCGGGAACTCTGGTCGAAGGACAAGTCTTGTCGCGGAACGCCGACGGGAACTATACCGTCCGCATCAACGCCCAGGGCGGGCAATCGCCTCAAACCTTGCTGGCGCGCGCCACGGTCGAATTAATCGTCGGGGAGCACTTTCGCGCCGTCTGGGATTCGTCGGGGACGGATAAAATTCCTGTATTGAGGCTCTCCGAAGGCGAGCTTTCGTTTTTGTCCAAACTGCCCCTCGCCGACCGGGAACTGGCAAACGCGTTGCTCTCTCGCGGAATGCCCCTGTCCGACGAGGTTTTGCTCTCGGTCCGCGAGGCGTGGCGGCGTATGGGAAGCGGTCCGGAACAACTGGAGCCCCTCCTGGAACTTTGGGCCCGCGACCTGCCGATGACGCCGGGCAATGTTCACATCCTTTCCTGGTATATGGGGCTGAGCGGGGAAGCGGCAAATTCCGTGTGGGCCCGTATTCGAAAAGAAATGAAAGAACGTTTGCGCGCGGGCGAGAACCCTGTCGATATCCTGCGCGATTTGAAAGAAAACAAGGAAAGCTCGAAAGACCCCGAGATCGCGAAATTTTTGGAGGGACATTCCTTGTTGCTGCGCGCCCCCCGGGGAGATGTGGACCCGTCGTTTTTAGGGGCTCCGTTGTGGCCTGTTCGCGACGATATGGCGCACATGCTGGCGCGTGTTTTTGTCGGGCGCGTCCGCGAACAGAACAAACGAGACAATCGGGGGTATTGGCAGATGGGGTTCGCCGTAGAGGGATCCCGTCTGGGCTTCATCGGCGGCAACGTCGAAAGCGACGGGCGTTCGTACAACTTGAATCTCTACGCGGAACAGCTCGCGACCTGCGAACTCTTGAAACACAAGCGCCACGCGATACGCAAAGAACTGGAAAAGATCCCCCTGATCCTGCAGTTTATAGGCGTGTCTCGGACCGTCGACGACGGATTGCGCCTTTTGTCCGGCCGAGGGTTGGACATTACCGTATGAGGAAGCGGGCTGCCGCGTGAGAAAACAAAACCCATCGCCACGCGAAAAAGCCGTCGCCGTGGAATACGACGCAAAAAATTCCCCCGCCCCGGTGGTTACCGCCAAAGGCGAGGGATTCGTCGCGCGGCGCATCGTGGAGATCGCTCAGGCCGCCGACGTGCCTGTCGTGGAAGACGCCGCGCTGGTCTCCGCCCTATTGTCGCTGGAGTTGGGACAGGAGATCCCCGTGGAGCTCTATGAGGCCGTGGCGCGGGTCCTTTCCTGGATTTATAAGTTGGAGAAGGGCGAACAAGCGTGACCCCAGCCGCGAGGCATTTAGAATTGGGCAGGCGGGCCGAGGACCTGGCGGCCGCCTACGTCGAAAAATTGGGATGGCAGGTGCTGTCCCGTAATTTTTCCTGTAAACTCGGGGAACTGGACATCGTCGCGGTGGATAAAGAAGAAAGAGAGCTGGTGGTCGTCGAGGTCCGTTATCGCACTTACGGCGAGATGCAAGCTCCGGCGGACTCCATAGGCCCCAAAAAGCTGCGCGCGCTTGTCAACGCGGGTCGCGTTTATGTGGACGACATCGCCTGGACGGGACCCTGGCGCATCGACCTGGTGGGGGTCACCGCGTCTTCGAGAGCGCCGGAACGGCAATGGAGGCTCGAGCACATAAAAGACATCACCGGCGGAGCATACCCGGTATGAAACCCAACAAAAAAGATGTTAAACAAAAAAGCTTGACAAGAAGGAAGGGCAAAAACTATAATGCTTCGCGTCGAGAAAAATGCCGATAGCGGCGGTCATGGTGACGGCCCTCCGGGAGAGGAGGCGGCAGTATGATTGCGGATGATGATAGTACGCGCCTCGACCGTCGAATTCACGTGAATGTTCTTTACGACCTTTACGCTCCTCTTTTGACGAAACGGCAAAGGGATGTTTACGAGATGCGTTATTTTTCCGACCTGTCCTTGGCGGAGATCGCCGAGTCCTTGGGGGTTACCCGGCAAGCCGTCCATATTTTGGTGAATCGGACGGCGGAGAGGCTTCTCGCTTTGGAGCGGGCTCTGGGATTCGCGGCGCAGTTGGAATGTCTGGAGAATAGAATAAAAGAGCTTGAGGCGGAAAAGGCAGAAAAAAAGGCAGAAAAAATGGAGACGTCATGTTCGAGGCCCTGAGAGAAAAGTTGGAGTCCGCGTTTTCAAAGCTGCGAAGTAAGGGAAAGCTTTCGGAGGCCGACGTCGATTCGGCGTTGCGCGAAATTCGGAAGTCCCTTCTGGAAGCGGACGTGGATTTCAAAGTCGTCAAAGAACTGTTGGGAAAAATTCGCGTTCGAGCCGTAGAGCTTGAAGTCCTGGAGTCCATTACGGCGGCGCAGCACATCTCGACGGTGGTGTACGAAGAACTGCTTTCTTTGATGGGGGAGCCGGTTCCTATCGCGATCGCCTCCAAGCCCCCCACCGTGATTTTGATGGCGGGCCTCCAGGGCAGCGGCAAAACCACCACAACCGTCAAATTGGCGCGACGCCTGCAAAACGGACACAATCCTCTGGTCGTGGCCTGCGATTTGCGGCGTCCCGCGGCCGTCGAGCAGTTGCGCGTATTGGCCGAGCAGTCGAAAATCGCTTTTTACGGCCCCGAGGCCTCGGAGGCGGGAAACCCCCCCGACGTTCTGGACGTCGTCAACGGAGCCGCGTCCTACGCGGAGTCTCACCTGAACGACGTCATCCTGCTGGACACCGCCGGACGGCTTCACGTCGACCGGGAGTTGATGGACGAGCTTGCCGGGATCGCCCGGGTTCTTCCCCCCCACGAAACGCTTTTGGTGGTGGACTCCATGACCGGGCAGGAGGCCGTCAACGTCGCCAAGTCCTTCCACAGTTTGTTGACTCTTACGGGACTCGTGTTGACCAAAATGGACGGCGACGCCCGCGGCGGCAGCGCCCTGGCCATACGGGCCGCGACCGGAATCCCGGTGAAGTTTGCGGGGGTTGGGGAGGCCACCGACACCCTCGAGGTTTTCGACGCCGCTCGTGTGGCGGGGCGCATCATGGGCATGGGGGATATGCAGGGCCTTTTGGAAAAGGTTCAGGCCGTCGGTGCCGAGGACGCCGAAAAAATAGCCTCCAGTTTGAAAAGCAAGGAATTCACCATGGAAACGCTTTTGCTGCAATTCGAGCAGATGGAAAAAATGGGTCCTTTGGGGAAAGTTCTGGAGATGATTCCCGGTTTCAATCAGGTGAAAGCCCTGAACGGCGCGGAGATCGACAATTCGATCGTCAAAAGAAACAAGGCGATCATTCAGTCGATGACGAAGGCGGAGAGGCGCAACCCGAAAATCATCAAAGGATCTCGGCGGCGGCGCATCGCTTTGGGGTCCGGAACGTCGGTCCAGATGGTAAATCAATTGTTGGCTCAATACGAGCAGATGAAGAAACTTTACAAGACCTTCTCCTCCGACGGAAAGGGGTTCAATCTCAAGTCCATGTTCGGAGGGGCGAGTCGGTTCAAGTTTAAATAAAAGTAATTTTTTGAGGTAAATTTTCAGGAGGTGTTTTTGTATGGCAGTGCGTATTCGTTTGTCCCGTTTCGGGAGAAAGAAGGCTCCATTCTACAGACTGGTGGTGGCCGATTCTCGCTCGCCAAGAGACGGGCGTTTCATAGAATTGATAGGGACTTATAACCCTATGACCGACCCGGCGGCGGTGTCGATCAACGAAGAGCGGGCCCTTTACTGGTTGAGCGTGGGTGCTCAACCCTCGGATACGGCAAGAGGACTTTTGAAAAAACAAGGCATCTGGGAAAAGTTCGAAACAAGCAAACACCCAGCGAACTGACGAGGCGAGACAAGCGTCCGTTTTTTAAGTGACGCTGCGAACTGTATACGTAGTATAATTACTTGACTTCGTACTAAAAAACAGGAGGTGCCACCATGGCCAATTATAATGAGCTTGTCGAGTTTGTCGCGAAACACCTTGTTACCCAACCGGACGTCGTCAGTGTGGAAAGCAGTGACGGCGAAAACGGAATCAAGATCATGATCCGAGTGGCCCACGAGGATGTGGGGCGTATTATCGGCAAACGTGGAGCCACGATCAACGCGATCCGTCTCCTGGCCAAGGCCGCCGCGGTAAAAGCGGGAGAGAGGGTGGATGTCGACATCGTCGAAGAATGACATCCCGGGGAACGGCAAAAAAATACTCATCGGCTACATCTCTTCCGCCCACGGAATAAAAGGAGAGGTGCGGGTCGTTCCTTTAACGGATTTCCCCGAACGCTTCCGGCGGATGGGCTCTTTAGACCTTTACTCGAATGGCGCGTTTGCGCGTACGCTTCACGTCGTGTCCGTAAGAGAAGACGAGGGCAAAGGGGAGTGGATCGTCGCAAGCGACCTGTCGGACAGAAATCAAGCGGAGCGATGTGCCGGCATGTCGATTTTGATCGAGCCGGAAGATCGGGTTCCCTTGCCTGAGAAGAACTTTTGGGTGGACGATTTGATCGGTCTTTCGGTCCAAGACGGCGAGGGAAACGTTCTGGGCGTGGTGGAGGAATTTATTTCCGCGGCCGGGCACGAGATTTACGAGATCAAGGATAAAGACGGTAAACTGCACTATATTCCGGCGGTGGAGGATTTTGTCAAAGACATCGATCTGAACTCGGGAAAAATTGTCGTGGAGTTGATCGAAGGGCTTTGGTGACAAAGTTTTGGTGACAGAGTGATATATTTTACCGTCATTACCGCGTTTCCAGATTTTTTTCGCGATTTTCTTTCGACGAGCGTTGTGGGCCGCGGGATAAAGAACGGCCTTTTCGAAGTGAAAATTGTGGATTTACATTTTTTCGGAAGGGGAGCCTATCGTCAGATCGACGACTATGCTTTTGGTTCCGGGGGTATGGTGTTGAGGGCTCAACCCCTGAAAGACGCGTTGGAGGCGGCGCGGCCAAAGGGCGAAAAAACTTTTGTCGTTTACCCTACGCCTCAAGGCGCGCTCTTGACCCAGGAAATCGTGGAGTCTCTTTTCCACCAAGGTGATGTGACGATCGTTTGCGGGCATTACGAAGGGATCGACGAGCGTTTTGTCGAAGAAGAGGTGGACCTGGAGGTCACGGTAGGCGATTGCGTCTTGACGGGAGGGGAAATCCCCGCGATGGCGATCATCGACGCGGTGTCGCGTTTGATCCCCGGTGTTGTGGGAAAAAGCGAAGCTGTGGCGGAGGACTCGTTCTATCGAGGTATGCTGGACCATCCCCATTACACGCGCCCCGCGTCTTGGAACGGTCAAGACGTGCCGGAGGTGTTGCTTTCGGGCAATGCGGCGGAGATCGACAGGTGGCGGCGCGACCGGGCTGTTGCGCGAACGCTTTCTCGGCGTCCCGATCTTCTGTCGAGAAGCAGTCTTTTGGGGTATATGCACGGAGGATTTTACCTTGCCGTCGAATGTTGCGGCATCGAGAAATTCGACGCTGGACAAGTGAGAGAATGGGCAAAGTTGTGTGAAGGCTATGGAGCCGCGCGCCTTTTTTTGATCGCGAAAGATCGTGAAAACCGGGAAGCCATCGAAGACCTTCGCGATTTTGACAAGGTGAAATGGATGCCTTCTTTGAGCCGTACAGTCGACTGGATCGTAAAGAAAGAAAAAAAGAAAGAGAGCCGGGTGTTGCTCGTCAAGGTATCCGACGACGTGAGGAATGGCGCGAGGCACTGGCTTGAACTGAAGCGATTTATTTTGGAAAGACGCGGTTCGGCCTTGTTCTATTTCCCAGGGGGAAATGGCTGCGAAGAAGAAGAGGCAAAAGAGGAAAAAAACGTCGATTGTTGCAGCGTTTCCATGATCCCTTTGCAGGGAGGCAAGCTTTCTCCGTTTGGGAAATTATCGGCGGTGTTGGACCGTTTTTTAGGTTCGAAATAAACATGAAGGAGCGTACAGAAGTGAACATATTGGATTTGATCGAAAAAAAATATACCCGTAGCGATCTTCCCGATTTTCGCCCAGGGGATACCCTGAGGGTGCACGTCAAGGTCAAGGAAGGCGTAAGGGAGCGCATTCAGGTGTTCGAGGGCATCGTAATCGGCCGCCAGCACGGCGGACTCAACGAGACCTTCACCGTTCGCAAAATATCGAGCGGCGTGGGAGTGGAGCGTATTTTCCCGCTACATTGCCCCTCCATCGACAAGATCGAAGTCAAACGCCAGGGCAAGGTGCGCCGAGCCAAGCTCTACTATTTGCGTAAACTCAGCGGAAAAGCCGCCCGCATCAAAGAAAGAAGAGAGTTTTAAAAAAAGTACGGGACAGCGAAAAAACGAAAGAGGATCGTCCAGGCCCGGCAAGGATGGCGGTCTTCTTTTTCTTTGCGCGCGACGCTCTAAGTGAAGTTTGGTCAAACAGGCAAAAAAGCACCGGGGTCTCAAGGAACGAATTTTTGTCCCTGCGGTGCACGGGCGCGAACTCTAGAACATAGCGATTCCCTGCACAGCCTGTCAGTATTGCGTCGATTCCTGCCCCCAAAATATTCCCATCCCCAAATATTTCGCGCTGTACAACGACAAAAAGAACAGCCCCCCGGCCCCGTTTTACGTCCAACAGGTGTACTACGACAACTACGCCAAAACGCACGGCAAAGCCTCCGATTGCGTCGAATGCGGCGAGTGCGAGAGGCATTGCCCGCAGCGGTTGGAGGTGATTCGGCACCTGAAAGACGCTAGGGAGAGCTTTGAGCCCGACGCGAAACGAGGCGCCGCCTGATGACAATCACGGAAGTGAGCGGGGCGTACGGGCTTACGATAGATACGCTTCGCGATTACGAGCGCGTCGGGCTGATTAATAAATAGTAAACCCCCGGCTATGCCGGGGGTACGGTGACTGGGGATAGACGCGTCAGGCGATGTTGAATCGCGCGAGGGTTTCCTGGAGCGACGCGGCAAGGTCTTTCATTTTATTCGCGGTGCCCATGACCCCCATTGAGGTCTCGAACGTGTCGGACGCCTCGGTATTGACGGCGGCGATGCGGTACGCGAGTTCGCCCATCGATTTGGAGAGAGAATCGGTGGTGTCCGTGATGACGCTCAAAGAGGACTCCTGCTCCCGAGCGATGGTGACGATGTGGCTGATCGTCGCGTTTGTCACGGACTCGTTCGTCTTGTCCGAGATCTGAGAGATGTCCGCCGCGGATTTCTTGATCCTCTCCGCCAGCTTCCGCGACTCGGACGACAGATGCGACAGATCTTCCGAGTTGTCGGAGACCCTCTCGGCGGAATCCATCACCTCTCCGATGTACTCGGCCTGAGCCCTCACGGCTTCATTGATCGCAAGAAATATTTCGCCTATCTCGTTTTTCGCGTTCCACCGAAACTCCGACTGCGGAATGGCGAAATCGCCTCCTCGCACTTTCTTCATGAGGAACACCAATCGACGGATAGGGCGAGAGACGCTTCGCGCGAAAAAGTACGAAAACAGCACGGCGAACGACATGAAGAGTATCGCCGAAAGAGCGACTCTCCACATGGCGTTTTGGACGGTCCGCCGCAGATCCCGTGTGGAGACCCCCGCGGACAACATCCCCACGATCTTGTCGTTGACCTGGAAGGGCTCGAAGAAAGAACGGAGGCGCTGACCCGCGACGTCCATATCGTAAAAAAGCGTTTTGCCGTCGACCGCGACGGCGTTCACGATGTCCGGGCCGATTTTTTCCGCGCCCGCGGACTCGTCGCCCGTTTCGATCGTGCTGCTGACCATCGCGTCGCCGTAGAACATGGAAAACTCCGTCCCGTACACGGCGCTGAGCCTTTCAAGCATGGCGGTATCCGCGATGTTCATTCCGGCGACGATGGAGCCGACCACCTCGTTGCCCCGCTTCACCGGGAAGCCGTAGAAGAGCCCCAGCGCGATGGTCGTACCCGGTTCCAGCGTCAGGGCGGTCCTCCCCTTGATCGCCGGGCCCACGTACCCCTTCGCGGACGCGTCATCCCCCGTTCGGCTCGGCGCGTGAGGACGGCTCAGCACCGTTCCGGTCACGTCCGTCACCGTGATGGTTTGAAAGCCGGACGTCTTGAGGTAGCTCAACATGAGGTCGTTCAGGGCGTTGGTGTCCCTTTCAAGAATCAGCCCGGTTGCACTCTCCCCGCGTCTATTGTGAAAAGTATTTTATATATTTACACGTCTCTATTGTATCGCTTATCGATCGCTTCGTTCCTAACTTATTCATTTTCTTATTCACCCAAGTTGTTGACTTGGATGTACAATAAAGCTGGCAAAATACTTCGGGGGTTCCAGGGGGGCCATAAGCGGAAAGCCAGCGACGAAGGGGTTGTGCGATTCGCTTAGTTTCTTCACCAGTGAGACGAACGTAGTGAGCGAACGGGCTCCGCCCCTCCTGGGCTTGAATTATTAGGAGGCAAAAAATGCGAAGAGCGCTTTATGTCATGATGGCGTTTGTTTTGGGGATGCTTTTGCCGCGGCAAAGCGATGCGCTTTCGGCGGCGGAGTTGTTCAAGCGTTACTCCACGCCTGTCGCTACTCTGATCGTGACGAGAAATGATGGAAAGACAGCCCAGGGAACGGGATTTTTGATCTCCTCGGGAGGGGAGTTGCTGACCAATTTCCACGTTATCGACAACGCGGAGTCCGTGGAAGTGCATTTCTCGGAACGCCGCTGGTACAGCGCCAAACGCATCGTTGCGCAGGATCCCGAAGCGGATCTGGCCCTGCTGTGGATCGAGCGCGTCGACCCGTCCATTTCCCACCTGCAGCTCAGCCCGACAAAAATTCCCGAGGGCAGCGATCTGGTCGTCATCGGAACCCCTTATGGATTCGACAAGACCATCAGCACCGGCATCGTGTCCGGGTACAGAACCCGCGGAGAAACGTCCTTGATCCAGATCACCGCCCCGATTTCCAGCGGTTCCAGCGGCAGCCCCGTTTTCGAAACGGGAGGGAAGGTCATCGGCGTCGCGATAGGGGCGATTCAAGACGGGCAGGGACTGAATTTCGCGGTGGACTCGAAGGAGATCTTGGACTTTCTCCGGGCGCGTCCGTTCAAAACATCCGTCGCTGCCGCGAGGAAAAACGCGAATTCATCCAGGAACCCCACGAACGCCGCGTCGCTGAACGTGCAGGAATCCGCAAAACAGCTATCCTTGCCGGAAATTTTGACGAAACTCGACCTGGCTCGCCCCCGAACGACGATAGAGCAGGCTAAACAACGTCTGGGAACCTCGACGAGAGAGGACGAACGGGGGCAAAATTACTACCTCAACCTTTGGGATTTCAAAAGCAACAACGCCGTGCTGATGGTCTGGGACCGCAACAACGTCGTCGAGCGTTCGGAGTGGGTGGAACACTACGACACGAAAGAAAAGGCCGCTTCCCGCGCTCAAGCCATGCTGGCGCTGGCCTCTCAGTCTTTCGGGAAACACTCCGCCGCGTCTCAAAGCGGCAAGACGTGGAAGCGCGGCGACTACTTCGTGGGAATCGAGCAACAAAGCGCGAAAAACACCCACGTGGTCCTATTCAAAGCGACTCGGTAGCCCCGGTCCTCCGCAGCTCCGCCAGGTCGGAGGCCTTCATCCCCCTGCGGATGCCGAAGCGGCTCAAAACAAAGTCGTAGCGGACGGGATCCTCGGGGACCATGCGGGCGAAGCTCTGCGTGATTTCCAGGGCGGTCTTGAGGTCGGCCTGTTTTCGATCCGTCAGGCCCAACTGAAGGGCGATGCGGTGGATATGCGTGTCCGTGGGCATGATCAGGTCTTTAGGGGCGATCACCGTCCAGCCGCCGGGGTCCACTTCGTCGCGCCGCGTCATCCACTTCATATAGAGCAAAAGCCGTTTGCACGCGCTGCCCCCCTCGGGAGCCGCCAATAAAGGGAATCCCTCCCCCGAAGGAGAAAGCGCGCGCGAAAAAAGATTCAGCGCCGAAAGCAGAGAACCTCCCCTTCGAAGGCATTCTCCCAGAAGCCCCTCCAGCGAGCCATACTCCCGAAGAGCGTCCGCCGTCCGGGCCAAAAGTCCCGCCATTTGTTCTCCCGTCGTGAAGCGGTGTTTGAAGCCTCCCCAAAGACCCCGCGGGTCGAGTCGGCGGCGCAGCAAAAAAAGATGGGGATTTCGACCCATCGGAGCAAGGACCTTCTCCACGCTTTTCATGATCTGCGCGACGCGGCCGTAAGCCAGAGAAGAGGCGACAAGCCCCACGATCTCGCGGTCCAGAGGGTCGTCGTAGCCGTACAAAAAAACGAGGGGGTCGGGGTCCGCCAATTCCCGGCGATTGTAGGCAAAATAGAGCCCCTCCAGAAAATTGCGCAACTCGAACTCAGAGGAGCGGAGCCCGTTCAGGTTCCGAGCTGGAGGGGTTTCGCACACGACGCGTTTATTTCGCGTTTTACTTGAGGTTGTTGAAGACGGAGGAAGGAGCGTTGACGTGGGACTTGCCCTTTTTTATCTTGTGGTAGTCCGCGTAGGTCAGAGGATTCCCCTCGGCCAGAACCTGCGCGCTCTTGACCATGCCGATAAAAAGCCTGTGCGTGTGAATATCCACGATGTCGACGACCTCGGCCTCCACGGCGGCCACGGTGTATTCGGTGACGATGGGCAGGCCGAACTCCGTCGTCCTGTAGTCGCACTTGGCGAATTTGTCGTGCTCGCGCCCCGAACGGAAGCCGAAATTGCCGATAAAGGGCAGGGGCACTTCGTCGGAGAACACGGAGACCGAAAATTTTTTGCTCTTCGCCACAAGCTCGGCGGTATAGTTTTCCTTGTGAAGGCACGCCGCGATCGAAATGGGCTCGGCCGTAAGCTGCATCACCGCGTCGGCGACCTGCCCGTTCATTTTGTCCTCCCAAAGGGTGCTGACAATGTAAAGTCCATAGCTGAAAGTGAACAATGCCCGAGGATCCACTGTGCTCATGTCGCCCTCCTAATTTAGTCGCTTATTTTGCCGCACCGATTCGCCCGGCGGAGACGGCATGTGGAACCGCCTCCGTCAGGTCGATTGCTGGCCGATTGCTTCAGGCGATCACTTTTCGCCCTTCCACAGTCCGTGAAGATTGCAATATTCACGCGCGTAAGCCCCTCCGTCGCAGGAACCGAACGCCGCCTCGGGCGTTTCCCCCGGCGCCAGGAAATGACGACAGACCTTGTTTTCGCCGACGAGTTCGACCCATTGGATGAAATGCTCGGGCTGCATCGGGTGCGCGACGCTCCCCACCTTCACCACGTTCCCCTCGAAGACGGGAACGTGCTTTTCCTTCGCGGCGTCGGTGACGTTCTCATGAAGCTGCGCCATCGGCTTTCCGCAGCAGGAAAGCGGACCCCCTCCCACGTGAAGAACCTCCACGATGTTGCCGCAAAGATCGCACTTGTAAACATTGAGCCTTTCCATCAATAACTTGCCCCCTTCAATTCAATTTTTTCCTCCGATTTTTCCCTCTTCGGAATAGAGTATATTTTAGGAGGATAACCTAAGTCCTTTTTGAGTACAATAACCAAAACACGGAAAAACGTATTCGTTCGAGCCCCGTGCGTATAAGCTATCGAAAGCGGAGCGCCGATAAAGTAGACGGGTGGGCATTCGTTCATCTCTTCGTTCGCCTCTTCGCTCATCTCATCGAGGGGTCTCGGGGGCTGTCCCCCTGAACGTGAACGGTATTTTTTTTAGGGAGTGACGTGCATGAAAGCGAGCCGCATTGCAAGAACGGGACTGTCGATCGCGATCGTCTCTGGAGTTGTCGTCCTCGGACTTTTCGCCTGCGTGGCCGTGGGCTTCGCCAGAGAGGCGGATACGCGCCGGCTGTCCGTCGTGCTGTTTCCGACGGAGAACAACACGGACCTTCAGGTTTGGGAGAGCAAATATTATCCCTACAGCGTCCTGGAGCAGAAAATGACGGAATATCTGGCGGCGCTTTTCAGCGATTCCCCCATGACCGAGGTCACGGTTCTCGACGAAAATGGAATGAACCGCTGGCTGAGCCAACCGCGCCGGGCCGAGGACATGGCGATCCAAATGGAGCTCTACAGCGCCATTTTGAAAGAGCGCGAGGCCGTGGGAACGGTGGAGACGGGCAGCGTGAAACTGCGCCTCAAGATCTTCGACGCGGTGAACGCCGAGCGGTTCGCGACGCGCATCGCCGTCGGCAAGGACAAACGCTACACATTCGACCCCGGCGACGACAAGCTCTTCGGGATCGACGTGCTGGGCCTGACCAAGGTCTCCGACAAAGGGCAAAAGATGAGCCGCCCCACGTGGAGGCAGTTCTCCGGTTCCTCCCACTGGCAGTCGATCAAAAATGCCGTCAAAGACGGTTATCACGAGGCGATGAGCCATATTTCCATCGCCCTGAAACGCAACGACCCCGAGCGGTACGACCTGGGCGAACCCCCGTTCAACCCCTTCGCCGTCAACATCGGACGCATCATTTCCCCGACGGCGAACTCCAAGCGAAAAAGGCGGGAATACATCATTTCCATCGGCCGGGAGGACGCCCTCAAGGTGGGAGACGTCTTGGAAGTCGTGCGCAGCGACACCTACATCTCCGTCGACCCGGAAAACCCCGCCGCCGTCATCCCGACGAGCATCGGAAAAGTCAGAGTGCTCAGCGTTCAAGAACGAACCGCCGTAGTGCGGGTTATTAAGGACAACAGGAGAGAGCCGATCCAACTGCAGGATCTGGTGATGAAATTCCATGGCCCCGAGGTGTTGGAGATGAATTGGAAGGCGAAAAAACCATGAATAAAGCGACGATACCCCTAATGAATCGGCTTCAAACGAGAAAACGGGCGTTTGTTTGGGTTTTTGCCGTTTTCTTCTGCGTTTTTTTCTGCGGGTTTTTCACTCTTGCCCCGGAGGCGCGCGCCAACGGAAACACCTCCGCGGACGACCTCGCCCCGCAGCCGCAAATCAAGCAGGTCAAAAAGTCCGTCCGCAAGGCGCCGATCAAAAGACCGCCGAAAAAAGCCCCGAAAAAAGCCGCCGTTCTCGAAGAAGCGCCTCCTATGCCGACTCCCTTGGAGATCGGCATCTCCCTGGTGGAAGACGGGCGCTACGAGCAGGCGCGCCCTTGGCTGCAAAAAGCCGTTCAGCAGGAGCGCCATAACCCCCATGCCTGGTATTGGTACGGAATAGTTCACGAGAAGATGGGGCAGTTTCAGCAAGCTCAATTTTTTTACGCGCGAACCCTGGCGCTGGATCCGGCGTTTCCTCCCTTTGCGCGCGTCGTCGCCTATCCCGACGAGGGAGACCGCAAGCCGCTCTGGGATCCGCTGCGCCCGCCCCGCGTCTATCCCGTGGATACGGTTTCCCACGGAGTGGCCATTATTCCTCCCTCCGCTCCGGAGGCGACGGTCCGCCCTCCTCACCCTCCTATCGACCCGGAAATACCGAAAGTGCCGCGCTACGTGCCGCCGGACCCCGTGGAGCCCATTATCCCAGGCGACGCTCTGCAGCCGCCGGTATACGTTCCGCCGAGCGCTCCGGAATCGCTTGCCCCGATAGAAGCGTTTCCGGCCCCTATTCCACATTTCCAGCCGGTCCCCGAACCACGGCCGGCCCCAACTCCGCCAGCCGTAGCCCAACCTCCGGTCTACATGCCGCCCGAACCGCAGGCAGCACCGGCTCCCCCTGCCGCGGCCCAGACGCCGGTCTATACGCCGCCCGAACCGCGGGCAACTCCGGCTCCCCCCGCCGAGGGGCGGACGCCGGTTTATATGCCGCCCGCCCCTCCATCGCCTGGGGCCAAGTAGGAGGAAACCGAATATGAAAAAAAAGTTCATGGCGGTATTTTCGCTTTCCTGTTTCGTCGGTCTGGGGTTTCCGGCCGCCCCCGCTGGGGCGAAACTCTACCTTGCCGAGCCCCTGCTGATCGAACAACCGTCTTACGCGGGGATGCGTTTTTACGTCTACAAACCCTACAACATGCCGAAGGGCTGGTATGCCACCTTCGACGGATACCCTGTGATTCAAAACAAGGACGGCGTGTGGGTGTACGGGACCTACGCCGGACCCAACCTGACCCCGACCCATTACATCGTGGGCTCGGTCGTTCCAGCGGCGGCCGGACTGTCTCCTTATATCGATCCCGTTCAAATATCCTCGGTCACCACGCTGGTCCCGCCGCCGCCTCTTCCCGCGCGGCAGCCGTCGGTCATGCGCGTTCCCCTGGATGGGGTTCTCTCGACCTATATGCCCGACTGGCTCTTCGACGGCCGTTTCATGGCGCTGGGGCGGTGGAAAGACAGCGTCGATCGAATAGGAATCCTGCACAGGCCCGGCGTCCCCGTGGCCTGGAGCGGCAACACGCCCAAGGTGATTTACGCCTGGGACGGTCACGGCTGGCATCAAATGACGGCGCGGGAGGGACAACGCCCCGTGGACGTCTTGAAGCAAAACATCTACGACCTGACGCGTAAGGTGAACCGCAACGGCTTCATCTGGTACGAAGCCGACGTCCCGGTTCTCTCCCAACAGGCGGCCGCCTGGGGCTATTATTGGATGGGCGAGATCATGCCCCAGTGATAAAGAAAAGCAACAAGAAAAAGCGATAAGAAAAAAAAGTTATTCGTTCAAAAAGGGGTTTCAGGGGGACCAGCGAAGACCCCGCGGGGGCCGAACGAGCCCTGACCTCCTGAGCTTGCCCTTTTGAGCTTGAAATTACGTAAAGGAGAGACGAGAATGCGGCTTTCGTGTTTGTGGTGTGCGGTTGCGCTTGCGCTCTCGGTTTTCTGGAGCGCGGCGGAGGCGCGGGAGGCGCGCGTCGTCATCGGCTTCGAATATGCCGACGCCAGGGATTTCAGCGAGGGATTGGCCGCGGTGAAGTCGAACGACCGCTGGGGGTACATCGAGCCTACGGGCCGGGTCGCCGTGTCCTTCGATTACAAGGTCCCGGAGGTGGGGCCGTTTTCCGACGGGTTCGCCTTCGTGGGAGACCGTTTCATCGACGCCAAAGGAAACCCCGCCTTCGAAAACGCCTTCGAGCAGGCGTCCTCGTTTTCCGAGGGGATGGCCGCCGTTCAGACCAACGGACAGTGGGGGTTCATCGACGTCAACGGCAGGTTCGTCATCCCTCCCTCCTACGAGGGCGCGGGAAACTTTTCGGGCGGCATGGCCCCGGTGAAAAAGAACGGGTTATGGGGCTACATCGACGTTCGAGGGCGTATGCTGATCGACCCGCGCTTCATTCGGGCCCAGGCTTTCAGCAAGTCCGGCAAGGAGCTGGCCGCGGTGGAATTGGGGGGCAAGGTCGGGTACATCGACCGTTCGGGGCGCTACGCGGTGAAGCCCGTTTACGAAGAGGGCGGCACGTTCCGCAACTCCTTGGCCCCTGTGCGCGGGAACTCGCCCCATGCCTGGGGCTATATCGACGCCTCGGGCAAAGAGGTCATTCCGCTCCGGTTCATCGCCGCCGGGACGTTCAGCGACGGACTCGCCCCCGTGGCCACGGACGCGCGGTGGGGCTACGTCGACGTAAGGGGAAATTTGACGATCGAGGCGCTCTACGACGGCGCTCGCCCTTTCAGCGAAGGACTGGCCGCCGTGGAACGCGACGGGAAATGGGGCTATATCCGGGTGAATTTTTAATTCAAAGCATTTAATTCAAAGCTTCTTGGGAGAAACGGAGGCGCTTGCCCAGCTTGTGGAAAGCGTCGCGCACCTGGGGCGGAGCGTGCCCTAGCCGTAGAAAATCGCTCTGGGTCGCGTAATAGAGGTTCTGGGCCTCGTAGAGGGACACACGCCACTTGAACTCATCCAGGAAGGGCGTCAGAACGTCGCAGACCCGCTCCATCTGGGCGGGGTTGACGGGGGAATGGTGGATTTCCAACATCCGCAGCTCCAGCCAACGGCTCAGGGCGAACCCGATCTGTTCCTCGTCCAGCGCCACATTCCACTGTTTGGCGCGCGTGATGTGACGGCGCAGGTCCTCGATATCGGGGATCTCCGTCTCCAACCCGTGAACGATGCCGGCCGTTAGGACGATCGCCGCCGCGGAGCGGATGACGGTTGGGGCCTTGATGCTCAGAGTCGACAGAAACTCCAACAGCTTGTCGTAATCCTGCACGATGTCGAGCAGGCTGTTTTCGATCCGCGCGATGTCCCGCTGCAACAGTTTGTTCAGCAGGTTTCTCTGGGAGTCGTGCAGGATGTGGCGCAGCGAGAAGATCCGGTATCCGAAGCTCTCCACCATTTTTTCGTCGCTTTTGGCGGTGAAGAAGCCGCGCAAAACGTCGGCGTTTTCCAGGAGTTTTCGCGCCTCCGCCGAGTCGGGCGCCACGCCGCAGACGACGGAGGTATCCCCCCGGTAGTTTACGGCAAACACAAACGTCTTTTTCTCCCACGTGATATTGGAGGCGATTTCCACCTCCCCGGCGGCGAAGGCCCGGGAGTTCGGCTCGTCGGACCCCATCGCGCCCATCGCGATCCTGCCCTTCGCCTCCCAGCATCCCTCGGAGATTTTCTCGGGGAAATCGGAAAACAAAGCGACCATGCCGTAATGGGCGGCCAGCCGCTCGAAGGATATTCGGGCGGGCTTCACCAAAAGCTCGTAGACGCGCCTGCCGTTTTCGAGCTCCGGAACGTTGCTGGGCGCTTTTTCCAAAAGACGCAAAAACTCCAGTTCGAAGTCCAGGCCGGTCAACTCGTGAATCAGGTCGATGGCGCGCGTGGCGTAGCGCAAAATCTGCACGGTCTCCAAGCCCGAGATCTCGTCGAAAAACCAACCGCAACTGGTGTACATCAAAAGGGCGGACCGCTGGCTCTCCATCAGCTTCAGGACGCGAACGTTTTCCTCCTCCGTCAGAGGGCGGGCGGCGTGGTCGGCAAGCCACTTTTCCACGGACTCCCGGGAGCGGTCCAAAATCACCGCGATGTAATCGTCGCGCGCCTTCCAGGGGTCTTTCAGGTACTTGAGCCCCTGCTGCTGGAACTGCGCGGCGAGCTTGTCGCGCAGCCAATCCAACGCCTGGCGCAAAGGAGCTCTCCACTTTTGATGGTAGCCCGGAGTTCCCCCCGAGCAGCCGCAGTCGCCGCGCCAGCGCTCCACGCCGTGCGCGCAGCTCCACGCGGAATTCTCCACAATACGAACTTCGTGAACGGGCGGATTTTGCTCCAAAAACTCTCCGTAAATGGTGAGTTCCGCCTCGTGCCCTCTCTCGATGGTCTCGAGGCAATAGGCGAGGGCCATGTCCCCATCCTGGTGGTGGTGCCCGTAAGATTCTCCGTCCGTGGCCACGTGGGAGAGCGAGGGAACGGTCTCGTCCGGCTTGGCGTCGATCAAGCGCCTGGCGTAATTGCCTCCGTCGTAAAGCAGGCCCCCGAAGGCGATGGCCTGAGAGATGCTTCCGTCGTAAAAGAAAAGGGCGATGCGCCTTCCCGACGGAAGATCGCAGCGATAAGACACCCCGGTGTCGACTTTCTCCCATTTGACGTCGCGCCACGCGTCGGGGGCGTCATCCATGCGGCGCACCTCGCTGGCCTGTTTGGGCGCCAGGATCGTGAATCGGATTCCGTTCTCGGCCAACACCTCCAGCGTCTCCGTGTCGACGGCCGTCTCGGCGAGCCACATGCCCTCCGGCATACGCCCGAAGTGACTTTTGAAGTCCTGAATGCCCCACTTCACCTGGGTGACCTTGTCCCGTCGGTTCGCCAGAGGCATGATTATATGATTGTAGACCTGAGCCAGAGCGGGGCCGTGCCCGGAAAAACGCTCCATCCCCAGGGCGTCCGCTTTCAAGATCCCCCGATAGCGTCGAGGCGCTTCGCTCTTCAGCCAGGACAAAAGGGTGGGCCCCATGTTGAAGCTCATGCGGGAGTAGTTGTTGCAGATTTTACGTATATTCCCGTCGTCGTCCAAAATCCGGGACGCCGAGTTGCGGCGGTAACATTCCGCCGTGACGCGTTCGTTCCAGTCGTGCCAGGGCGAGGCCGATTCCTGAGTTTCCACGAATTCCAGCCAGGGGTTCTCGCGGGGCGGCTGATAAAAATGACCGTGTACACAAACGTAGCGTGACATGAACTATTCCCCCTCTTGAGGCGCGCTTCGCGTTTGAAGGTGAAAGACGACGATGGACAGCGGCGGCAAAGTCAGCGGAAGCGACCAGCCCTGTCCGTGACAGGGAACGGCTTCGGCCTCCATTCCGCCCGCGTTGCCCATGCCGCTGCCCCCGTAGACCGAGGCGTCGCTGTTGAGCACCTCCGACCAGAATCCCCCTTCGGGCGCCCCGACGCGGTAATGCCCGCGGGGCACGGGGGTGAAGTTCGCCGCCGCCAGAATGTACTCCCGCCCGCGTCCTTCGCCGCCCGCGCAGGAGCGCAAAAACACGACCACGCTCTTTTGCCAATCGGTGCAATCGATCCAGCGAAACCCATCTTGGGTGAAATCGCGCTCGTAGAGGGGGGGGTACCGGCGCAGCGCGGAGTTCAAGTCCTTGACCCACTGGCGGATGCCTTGAAAATCGGGATTGTCCAGAAGGCGCCACTCCAGGGCGGTGTTGTAGTTCCACTCCAGCCCCTGGCCGAACTCGCAGCCCATGAAAAGAAGTTTCTTGCCGGGGTGCGCCCACATGTACCCCAGCATCAAGCGCAGGTTGGCCCGGCGCTGCCACCAGTCGCCGGACATTTTGTTGATCAGGGACCCCTTGCCGTGGACGACCTCGTCGTGGGAGATCGGGAGCATGAAGTTCTCGCTGAAGGCGTACCAGATGCTGAAGGTGAGCTGGTTGTGATGGTAGCTGCGGTGCACGGGCTCGTGGGTCATGTAGGACAGCATGTCGTGCATCCAGCCCATGTTCCACTTCATGCCGAACCCCAGGCCCCCCAGAAAGACGGGGCGCGTCACCATAGGCCAGTCCGTGGACTCCTCCGCGATGGTCTGAACGTCGGGGAAGCGCCCGTACACCTCTTTGTTGAGGTCCTGCAGCAGGGCGATGGCCTCCAGGTTTTCGCGCCCTCCGTGGACGTTGGGCTCCCATTCTCCCGCTTTACGGGAGTAGTCGAGATGCAGCATCGAGGCCACGGCGTCGAGGCGCAGCCCGTCGATGTGGTAGCGGTCGAGCCAGTAAATCGCGCTCGATATCAAGTAGCTCCGAACCTCGTTGCGGCTGTAATTGAAAATGTAGCTGCCCCAGTCGGGGTGGAAGCCCTTGCGCGGGTCCTCGTGCTCGTAAAGCGCCGTTCCGTCGTAGCGGGCAAGCCCGAAGTCGTCGGTGGGGAAATGGCTGGGAACCCAATCCAGGATCACGGCCAGTTCGCTCTGGTGCAGCTTGTCCACGAGGAACATGAAGTCCTCCGGGCTTCCGTACCGGCTGGACGGGGCGAAATGCCCCAGGGTCTGGTACCCCCAGGAGCCGTAAAAAGGATGCTCCATGATCGGCAGCATCTCCACGGCGGTGAAGCCCATCTCCTTGCAGTACCGGGGAAGCTCCTCCGCCAGCTCCCGGTAGGAAAGAGAAAGTCCGTCATCCCAGTGGTGCTTCCAGGAGCCCAGGTGAACCTCGTAGACCGACCAGGGCGCGGAGAGAGACGTATGTTTTTTGCGGGCGGACATCCACTCGGCGTCGTTCCAGACGTAATCGGGCCAGTGAAGAATGGAAGACGTGCGGGGCGCGATCTCGAAGAGCGTCGAAAAGGGGTCCATTTTGTCCTTGTGTTCGCCCAGGCTGTTTTGGATGTGAAATTTGTAAAGGTCCCATTTCTCCAGCCCGGGGACGAAGCCCTCCCATATCCCGCTTCCGTCCCATCGGATGGACAGGGGGTGAGACGCCGGGTTCCATTGGTTGAAATCCCCAACGACGCTCACCGATTTTGCGTTGGGAGCCCATACCGCGAAAAAAACTCCTTCGACTCCGTTTTTCGAGGTGATCTTATGGGCACCCATCTTTTCGTACAGAGTGTAATGCGTCCCCTGCTTGAAAAGAAAAATGTCGTAGTCGGTCAGGATGGATTCGTCGTACCGCACCTTGTTCGCAACCATTTGTTTCGACATAGCCCCACCTCCCCCTTCTGAACTTCTTTCATTATAGCCCACGTCGCTCGGATTGAATTCAATAAACGGAATGGATATCTATATTTTATTTTAACTCCAATAGTCACAACATTTTTTCATGTTAATGACGCGTAAAACCTTTTTGTAGAGTGGTTTAAAAATGCTATAATGAATAATATTCGATATGACAGAGGCTGAAAAAGCTTTGCGAAAGGACATGAAATGCAAAATTTGGAATCGCGCGTCGTTGGGCCGGAGGAAATAGGCCGGAAATTTTTTACGGGGTTTCACCTTAAAATCATAGGCGTTTTTTTGATGGTGTTTGACCATACCTACCAGATGTTTTACGCCTACGGAGCACCGGAGTGGTTCAACTGGCTCGGTCGCCCCGTGGCGCCTATCTTTCTTTTTCTCTGCGCCGAGGGCTTCCACCATACCGGCAACAAGAAAAGGTATATGTCGCTCCTCTTCTCCGGCTTTTTGTTCATGAACGTCGTCTCCACGTTTTTGACGGCCAAAATGCGGCTGGAAGACGTGGCGCTCATCAACAATATCTTTGGAACGCTGTTCGTCTCGACCCTCTACATGCTGCTTTCGGACATATTCCGCAAGGGCGTGAAAGAAAAACGCGCCGGCCGGGTGTTTCTCTCCTTATTGGGGATGTTGTTGCCGGTCGGCGTCGGGATTTCGCTGATAGCGGCGGAAGGTATACCGATCTGGCTGCGGGTCGCCCTGTTGAGGTACATTCCCAACCCGGTCACCGTCGAGGGCGGCTTCGCTCTGACGTTTCTCGGAGTATGGTTTCATCTTTGCGGGCCCAGTCGTTTTCTTCAGAACCTGGCGGTGCTGGCGCTGGGGATCCTCTCTTTCACGTCCGGCGGCGGAGCTCAGTGGCTGATGATCTTCTCGATAATCCCCATTTCCTTGTACAACGGAAAAAGAGGCGGGGGCGGCAAATATTTCTTCTACATATTTTATCCGGCGCACATCTACGCGCTCTACATAACCGCCTGGTTGTCAAGTCAAAGGTGAACGCCGGCAGATATATCAAGATTTTTTCACAAGATATCTCCTTAACGCGGTTTCTTTCGCCAGACTTTCGCGATCTCGCCCAGCGCGATTTTGTGATAGTCGGGGGCGGTTTTACGCCCGTCTTCGATGAATTTGCGGCTTTCCTCGGTTCGGAAATCGTCAGGAGCGACTGTGGTGACCTCGACGAGCCGGCACTCGATCACGAGCCGCGCCTCCGCGTAAGTCGCCAGGCCCGACGGCGTCGCGACGGGCGTGAGCTTCGACTCTTTCATTTTGTCGCTGTCGCGCCCCGACTTGCCGCCGAAGAACAGCACGTCTTCCTTGTACTCGTCGGGGAACCAGGAAAAAGTGTAGCTTCCCTCCGCTTGCATTTTTTCCAGCGTGAAACGGCTGGCGCTCAGAAAACACCAGGTCGCGGGTTTGTCGAAGAGAATGCCGAAGCCGCCCCAGCTTGCGGCCATGGAATTGTGCTCGCCGATCCGCCCCGCGGTAATCACCGTTATGGTTTTTCCCACCAAGTTGAAGACGTTATCCGTAATCTCGTCGGCGCCGATCTCCTCGAAAAGCTCCTCAAAGGCGGCCGTCGCCCCCTCCGCTCGAACCGCCGGCAGAAAAAGCGACACGGCCAGCAATCCCGTCATTAAAAATCCCCAAAACCTCGATTTGTTTTCGCAACCGCACATCGTGAAACATCCTCCTTATGAAACATTCCCCTTTGAAACATTCTTCTTCGAAATACGCTCGCCAGGCGCGAAAATCGCAATCGCCGACGTCCGCCTCGATCTTATGCTATGCGATAAAGAGGCTATATGTCAATAAGACGACGACAAAAGCCAAACGGCCGAAGACGGCGCATCCGAAGTCGAGGGACAATCGACCGGAAGCCGAGCGGGCTCCGTCCCATGGGCAGGGTGTTTTTTTGACTTGGACGTCTATAATTTGTTTCATATTATTTCATGCTTGTTCCATAAGGAGGTTTGTCATCGGTGTTCTTTTTATATAAATTGCTGGGCGGGCTGGCGACTCCGCCCGGGTGTTTTTTTGCGATTCTGATGCCTCTCTCGTTTTGGGTCGCGAGGGATAAGCGGCGCGCTTCCCGCCGGATCGGAATCGCTCTTTTCGCGCTGCTCCTCATCATGTACGCGCTTTTCATGCCGGTTACGGCGGCGTTTCTGATGGCGCGGCTGGAGCTCGGGCGTCCCGACCTGCCCGCGGACGGAACGCCGACCTTGGTCGTCGTTCTGGCGGGAGGGGGAACGCATCCCATTCCCGGCAGCGAAGAAGGAGTCGAAGCGGCGGAAATCGAACTGGCGGAGCAGTCGCTTCAGCGGCTTATCGAAGGGGTCAGGGCGGCGCGCCTTCTCGGGTGTCCTCTTTTGTATTCGGGAGGGTACGACGAGGGAGACCGCGGCGCTTACGAAAACGAGATCCGGCGGATTGCCGCCGACGCCGGTTTCGACGGAGAACTTTTACTGGAAACGCTTTCGCGAACGTCGTGGGAGAACATGAAGGCGGTCTCGAAGATCGTCGAGGCGAGGGGATTCAAACGCCTGGTGATTTCCACGACGGCGTACCATGTGAAACGCGCCCTGTGGACGGCGGCGCAAATCATGCCGGACACGGAACTCGTCGCCTGGCCGTCCGGTTGGCGTTCTACGCGAGACCGATTGACGGCCGGCGCTTTCGGGGTGAGCGCGCGCGCTTTTCTCGACAACTGCACGGCGCTGCGCGAGATCGTCGGCCTCCTGGTGTACAAATTTTATATTAAAATCTTTTAATACAAACTTTTTGGACACATCAATAAGACCTAAAAATTGATCATTACTTATTTTATTTTTGCCTATCCAAGTTTTCGTTCCATTCCAATAAAATTGCGCCTGACGTAAAATCACGAGGACATCGTACGTAAAGACATGTAAAATCACAGACACGACAAGCAAGAGAGGTTGCGCCAGCGGGGTTGTTGCGGTTGTAGAGGCAAGGCATGCCTTGCCTCTATTCGCAATCGCGCCGCCGTATACGGGGCCGCGCCCCTCAATACGGCGTCAAGTCGGTGTTGCTGGGGGCACCGGTTCTGTAGTCCCACCCAATCCCATACGTCTGCCCTGTGCCGCTTCGGGAGAACTTGTTGACGCCCGTAAGGGTTCCATTATCGAACAGCCCGATGAACCCGCCCGCGTACACGGTGGAACCTGTGGCTGTGACTCTACCGCTCGCGACGCAGCCCGTTATCGTGCTGCCATTAGCCCACTCGGAGTTCCACCCGACGATGCCGCCCGCGTAGGAATCGTAGGAGGAGGAGGAGGAGATTCTGCCGCTCGCGACGCAGTCCGTTATCGTGCCGCTGTTGCCGTTCAACCCGACGATGCCGCCCGCGGAGGAGGAAGAGGAGTAGTAGGAAGAGGAGGAGGAGACGCTGCAACTCGCGTTACAGTCCCTTATCGTGCCGCCAGCGTTCAACCCGGCGATGCCGCCTGCGGTGGAGAAGTAGGGGTAGGGGTAGAAAGAGGAGGAGGAGACGCTGCCGCTCGCGACGCAGCCCTCTATCGTGCCACCGCCATCATACCCCACGTTAAACCCGACGATGCCGCCCGCGTAGAATGGGCTGTAGACGCTGCAACTCGCGTCGCAGTCCCTTATCGTACCGTCGTTGTTCCCGACGATGCCGCCCGCGGAGGAGTAGCCGTAGACGATGCCGCCCACGTTGCAGTCCTCTATCGTGCCACCGCCGTTGATCCCGACGATGCCGCCCGCTTCGTGGAGGAGGGAAAAGACGTATAAGTTGGTTAGGGTGACGTTTTTGATGACGCTGTTTCGACCGGTACGACCGAAGAGCCCTCCGGCGGCTCCGAGGAGTTCGGTATCGACAGTGCTGTTCACTATCAAGTTATCGATAACGTACCCGTTGCCATTGAATGTACCGTTGAATGTGCCGTTGAATTCGTAACCGTTGTCCGCCCCTATCGGCACCCACATTTTACCCGCGAGGTCGAGGTTCTGATCGAGAGTGAAGACCACGCCCGTGAACTGATTGCCGCCGTTGACCAGCCGCGCCAGACCCGCGAGCCGTTCCTCTGTTGAGATTGTATACGACGTCTGGGAATTGTCGGGATCGTACCACGACGTGTCCGCTACCCCTAGATCGAACCAGTAGCCGGATACGACGGCGATGCTCAGTGCCTTCGTCGCGCTTCCCGCGGCGTTTGTCGCCTTGACCGTGAAAACGAAGGTATCTGCCTCCGTCGGGGTGCCGGAAATCACTCCGGTGGCTCCGTTCAAGCTCAGGCCGACCGGCAAAGCGCCGCTATCGACGGCCCATGTGACCGGCGCGCTTCCGCTCGCGCTGAGCCTGTGACTGTAGGTCGTTCCCACCTCGCCAATCGGCAGAAACGGAATGTCGATCGCCGGGGCTCCAGGCGCGGCGGGAGCGGTGATGACGATGCTCAGCGCCTGCGTCGCGCTTCCTATGACGTTTGTCGCCTTAACCGTGAAGTTGTAGACATTCGCTGTCGTGGGCGTACCGGAAATTACCCCGGTGGCTCCGTTCAAGCTCAGGCCGGGCGGCAAAGCGCCGCTATCGACGGCCCATGTGATCGGCGCGTTTCCGCTCGCGTTGAGCGTCTGGCTGTAGGCCGCTCCCACCGCGCCGCTCGGCAGGGAGGCAATGATCGTCGGGGTTCCAGGCGCGGCGACGACGATGCTCAGCGCCTTCGTCGCGCTCCCCGCCGCGTTCGTCGCTTTGACCGTGAAGTTAAAGGTATTCTCCGCCGTCGGAGTGCCGGAAATCACTCCGGTGGCTCCGTTCAAGCTCAGGCCGGCCGGCAAAGCGCCGCTATCGACGGTCCACGTGATCGGCGCGCTTCCGCTCGCGCTGAGCGTCTGCCTGTCAGGCGCTCCCACCGCGCCGCCCGGCAGGGACGCCGTGTCGATCGTCGGGGTTCCAGGCGCGGCGACGACGATGCTCAATGCCTTCGTCGCGCTTCCCGCCGCGTTTGTCGCCTTGACCGTGAAGTTAAAGGCATTCGCCGCCGTCGGTATGCCGGAAATCACTCCGGTGGCTCCGTTCAAGCTCAAGCCGGTCGGCAAAGCACCGCTGTCGACGGTCCACGTGATCGGCGCGTTCCCGCTCGCGCTGAGCGTCTGCCTGTAAGGCGCTCCCACCGCGCCGCTCGGCAGGGAGGCCGTGTCGATCGTGGGGACTTCCGGCATCGGCGCTGGCGCTGGCGCCGGACCGCTGCCCGAATCCGTCACCGTGACTTGGCAGTACGCGGCATCGCCGTTTCCGTCTTGGACGCGAATCAACACCGCCCCCGCCCCGACCGCCGTCACCCTGGCCGCCGCCACGCTGATCCGAACCACCGTGGCGATGGAGGCCGAGTCCGACGACCAATAGACTGAGCCGTCATAACCGCTGACCGTGATTCCCGCGCTCTCGCCGACCGCCAGCGTCAGGCTCGAAGGCGTGACCACCGGGCCGCTTCCAGAAGAGCCGCCGCCCCCTCCTCCACCACAGCCGCCGCTCATCGCGGCGAACGCGAGGACGAACAGCAGCGCCCAAGACATCCAACGCTTCTTTTGCATCATAAAAACCTCCCTCGGTTTGAGGAGGCGTCGTGATTCGGATTATCGCCCAAAAAGGGAAAGATTGCAGAAAGGATTGAGACGAGATTAGCTTGACGCTTGACGCTTGACGCTTGACGCTTGACGCTTGACGCTTGACGCTTGACGCTTGACGCTTGACGCTTGA